>NZ_CP053435.1:3705000-4025000 GCF_013127955.1 Spirosoma taeanense | reverse complement strand
GATCCGCCCTTGAAATACCGCCCTTGGCTGACCGGCTGCCTAACCCGGAAGGGGACAGTGTTTGGTGGGTAGTTTGACTGGGGTGGTCACCTCCGAAAGGGTAACGGAGGTTTCCCAAGGTTGGCTCATGCCGGACGGTAATCGGCAGGGGAGTGCAATAGCAGAAGCCAGCTTGACAGTGAGGCAAACAGGCCGATCTGGGACGAAAGTCGGGTATAGTGATCCGGTGGTTCCGCATGGAAGGGCCATCGCTCAAAGGATAAAAGGTACGCCGGGGATAACAGGCTGATCTCCCCCAAGAGCTCACATCGACGGGGAGGTTTGGCACCTCGATGTCGGCTCGTCACATCCTGGGGCTGGAGAAGGTTCCAAGGGTTCGGCTGTTCGCCGATTAAAGTGGCACGCGAGCTGGGTTCAGAACGTCGTGAGACAGTTCGGTCCCTATCTGTGGTGGGCGTTGGATGACTGAGGGGGTCTGTCCTTAGTACGAGAGGACCGGGATGGACATACCGCTGGCGGATCGGTTGTTTGGCCGCAGGCACGGCCGAGTAGCTACGTATGGTTAAGATAAGCGCTGAAGGCATCTAAGTGCGAAACTGGCCCCGAGATGAGTCATCCGGTATAAAGGGTTGTGCGAGACGAGCACGTGGATAGGCGGCAGGTGTAGGCGCTGAGAGGTGTTGAGCTGAGCCGTACTAATGAGCCCGGACGCGAGTTAGTGAATAAGTCTTTGTGGTAGTTGATTGGTTGGGCTGGCTGGTTGGCGCATCAAGGTTTCTCTCTGTGGGGCAAAAGACACCAGGATATAGGCTGGGCCCGTTAGGGTTTGGCTGGACGTCACAACAGGTTGGTGCTGGTAAGGCGGGTGGACACCTCTTTCCATTCCGAACAGAGCCGTTAAGCCCCGTACTGCCGATGGTACTGCTGTCACAAGCGGGAGAGTAGGAAGGTGCCACCTGGTGCATTGAGGGCGAAGGCCGCTGGATCCCCTATTGGGGCGCTCAGCGGCCTTTCGCGTTTAAAGGGGCTTAAATATAAGTTTAAGGGAATACCTTTTTAGGCTTTTTTTGTACCTTGCCTCTTCCATCCAACCCCTTAGACTAATGGCTCTTTTTAAACTACAGGTCAACGGTAAAAGCTATCAGGCTGATGTTGATCCAGATACTCCGCTCTTGTGGGTACTGCGTGATAATCTTGGATTAGTTGGTACAAAATACGGCTGTGGTATCGCTCAGTGTGGTGCCTGTACGGTACACCTTAACGGTGAAGCTGTTCGCTCCTGTGTGCTGCCCGTATCGGCTGTAGGCAAAGGAAAAGTGACCACAATTGAAGGGCTATCTGCAGATGGTACGCATCCGGTTCAAAAAGCGTGGAATGAAATTGACGTGCCCCAGTGCGGGTATTGTCAGGCGGGGCAGATAATGACCGCTGCGGCTTTGCTGAAACGTAATCCTAAGCCCTCCCAGAGTGAAATTGATGCTACAATGACTGGTAATATCTGCCGGTGTGGTACGTATCACCGTATTCGTGAAGCAGTCAAAGTAGCGGCTGCGTCTTCTTCGGCTCCTAAAACCACGAAATAGCCATGGCAACTTCAACCAACGAAAGCAGACGGAATTTTCTGAAAGTAGCCGCTGCCGCCGGGGGCGGTCTGCTAATTGGCTTTAACTGGCTTGAGTCAGAAGCTGCTGTAGGCACTAGATCGGCTTTATCAACCGGAACGGCTGCTTCGGCTCTACCCCCGGGCATTAACTTCAATAGCTATTTATCGATTAACCCGCAGGGGGTAATCACGATTCTCTCGCCAAATCCCGAAGTAGGTCAGGGCATTAAAACCGCTTTCCCAATTATTGTAGCGGAAGAGTTGGATGCGGACTGGACCCGCGTGGTTGTTGAACAGGCTCCCCTGGATACGAAGAAATTTGAGCGGCAGGTGGCCGGAGGTAGCGGATCTATTCCGCATTCCTGGAAGCGATTACGGACGGCCGGGGCTACGGCCCGGCAGATGCTCATGGAAGCGGCTGCCAGGCGCTGGAACGTACCGATTGCTGAACTGAGTACGGAGAAAGGGTTTGTGCTGCACGGTGCCAGCAAACGTAAACTAAGCTATGGCGAGCTGGCTACGGAAGCTGCGCAACTGCCGGTTCCGGCTGATGTAAAGCTGAAAGATGAGAAAGACTTTAAGCTGATTGGTACCACCGTTCGGAATGTTGATAATCCCAAAATTATTACGGGAAAACCGCTTTTTGGGCTGGATTTTCACCGCGATGGCATGTTGATCGCCATGCTGCAGCGGCCTGCATTTGGCTACAGACTGAAGTCGGTGAATACGACCGCTATTAAAGCCATGCCCGGTATTGTTGACGTAGTCACGTATGACAACAATGTTGCTGTTGTAGGCAAATCTACCTGGCAGGTGCGGAAGGCGAAGGATGCATTGAAAATTGAATGGGAAAAAGCAGGTGAACTTGAAAGCAGCGCCGACCATAACCGGCTTTTCAAGGAACTGCTGGATAGTAAGGAAGCGGTCGTCCGGAGGAAGGATGGCGACGTAGATACAGCCTTTAAGGGGGCGGCTAAAGTGGTTACGTCCGAGTACCAGTGCCCGTTCCTGCCCCATAGCCCGCTGGAGCCGATGAACTTCTTTGCGCATGTTCGGCCCGACGGCGTAGAACTGGTTGGGCCCACTCAGACGCCCGAACTGGCTCGGAATGAAACGGCGAAGCTGCTCGGTATCTCACCCGATAAAGTGACGGTTGAACTAACCCGGATGGGGGGGGGATTCGGCCGACGGCTCAAAGCCGACTATGTCCTTGAAGCCGTACAGGTGTCAAAACTGGTTAACGCACCGGTGAAGCTAATCTGGACGCGTGAGGACGACATGACCGGCGGAAGCTACCGCCCGGCGGTTCGGTACCGTTTCGAGGCTGCTCTGGACGCCCAGGGTAATATGATCGGCTATAAGTTACGGGGCGTAGGAATTAACGCCGGTAACCCAACCCGCGAAGATAACTTTCCGTCCGGAGCGGTCGATCATCTGCTGATTGACAGCGTTGAGCATAAGTCGCCGATCACTACCGGAGCCTGGCGGGCGCCCATTACGAACTTCCTGGCGTTTGCCGAGCAGTCTTTCTTTGATGAAGTAGCCATGGCTGTGGGCAAAGACCCCGTTCAGTTCCGGCTGGAACTGCTGGATAAGGCCAAGCAGAAACCCGTTGGCGCGATAAAGTACGATATTGACCGAATGATCGGGGTTATTAAACTGGCTGCCGAAAAAGCAGAATGGGGCAAGAAAAAAGGTGCGGATGGAAAGCCCATTGCCCAGGGCTTCAGTGTGTACTTCTCACACCGATCCTACGTAGCGCAGGTTGGTGAAGTGGTTGTGCAGAAGGGGAAGCCCGTTCTGCAAAAGGTATACGCAGCTGCCGATTGTGGCGTGGTGATTAACCAGAGTGGTGCACGGCAGCAAATCACGGGTGGAATTGTGGATGGTATTGGTCACGCCATGTTCGGCAATATTACGTTCAAGGAAGGCGTACCCGAGCAGAAAAACTACGATAGCTACCGGCTAATTCGACTGAATGAGATTCCAGCCGTGGAAGTCCATTTTGTTGAAAACAACATCGAGCCAACCGGCCTTGGCGAGCCCGCTCTGCCACCCGCGGGTGCAGCCGTATCGAACGCCATCTTTAAAGCTACCGGCAAACGGTTACGTAACCAGCCGTTTGTTGAGGAAGAGATATTTAAAGGGGTTTCCTGATTAAAGCCCATTCAGTCAGATTAACAAGCAGAAAGCCCAGCGGAGTTGCGCTGGGCTTTCTGCTTGTTGGAACGTCAATGGTTGGACTGCTCTACTGCATGGCAATAACGCGGGCAGGGGCTTTCATCTCGGCTGTTTTCAACGTAACCTGCTTCCGGATGCTGCCTTCGCTGGAGCTGATTTCCAGCTCGTACTGACCGTCGCTCAGGTCGTTTACGGTAAACAGAATGGCGCTTTTCACCTGTTTTTTGCTGATTGTCTGGCGGTATAAGACTTCCTTGTTTTCATTACGGAGCGTAACCACAACCGGCACTTCGGCGGTTTTTGCGACCGATAGCCGAATTTGATTGTTGATCGTAACAAAAGCGCTGGCATCGAAGGACAAAGCCTTGGGCGTAGTAGGCTCAAGTAACATGGCGCTGCTCAACAGCAGAGATGTAACGAGATTGGTCATTAATGGTAACATGGTCGTAATGGGTTTAAAAGTGTTTGTTGTTTACTGTTCACCGGAAGTAAGCCAAAGGCTGTGCCAATTGCGATTTGTCTTGATTGTCAACGGGTTGTGAATCTGGCATTAAGCTTATGCTGTACGCAACTGGACATTCTTTGTTCACTTCCGGACAAAAGTAGCAGGCGTGTGGTCGGCCGCCCAACTGACTGATTATGAGCTGTTCAAATTGACCGACGGAACGCCCGAAAATCTGGACGAAGCGTATCGGGTGAAAGAGGACCGGCTTAAACATTAGTCGAAAGCAAGCGTTTCATTAGAAAAGAGTAGCTATGAGCCGGGCTTTTCTCAAAAATGAATCCGCTGACGATCCGGTAGTTATACCCGCGCGGGCGCCTTTACCACCGGGTGCGACGAACTACGTAACGCCCCGTGGGCTGGCTTTACTACGTGCCGAACTGGCGGAGCTGGAAGCCGAACGCGCTCATGTGCAGGTCCATACCAGCGACGAAGCAGATCGCACCCGCCAGCTGGCCGAGCTAAACGGACGCATAGGTGCCCTGAACCAGCGTATCGCGAGTGCGCACGTAGTTGACCATGCCAATCAGGACCCGGCCGCAGACCCGCTCGTTCGTTTTGGTGCTACCGTAACGTTACGTACCCGTTCGTCCAGAACGGCTGGCAATACCGAGCGCCGGTTCACAATCGTTGGTGTTGATGAGGCCGATGCGGGTAACGGACGGATTGCTTTCACAGCTCCCATTGCGCGGGCTATGCAGGGAAAGCGTGTTGGTGATACGATCACTTTACGAACGGCCCGGGGAGAGGACGTGATGGAAATTACGGCAATTAACTACGCTGATTAGGGTCGGCTTGCTTCTATACACACGACTGCTGGTAAAGACGTATAAGGTTGACCGTGATTCGCTACCTTTACGCATTGATAATCAGTAAAGCACCTGAATTTTTCTGGGAAAGTATAGGCATAACCAATGGCCATACAATAGGTAAATACGCTATTAGGGCTTGATTCTGAAGGATATACTTGATCTGCCAGTTAATTTTACCCTCCCTGATTACAGGTGAAACCTGTCGGCATAGCTATGCTCAACGATTGTAGTTTACTACTCGAAAGTATCCCCGATGCTATCTTTATGCTGAATAGAGATGGTTACATCACCTTTACTAACCCGGCGGCATCTAGCATGACCGGGTACATCGCCAGTGAGTTGCTGAATCAGCATATAGCGTTCCTGTACAAGCCCGACTACGATTATACCAAAGCAGAATACGAACTGGGGCTGGCGCAGAAAAATGAGAAATTCAGCGCTGAGGGGTGGAAGTTCAGAAAGGATAAAACAAAGTTTTGGGGCGAACACATACTCTCCTGCCTGTATGATGAACAAAAAGCGCCGATTGGCTACTGCTGCACACTGCGGGACAGGTCGGAAAAAAAAACAGGCTGAACTGGAGCTTCGTCAGAGCGAAGAGCGGTATCGCCTGATGATAGAAGGCGTCAAAGACTATGCTATTTTTATGCTGGATACCACCGGGCATATTCTGACCTGGAATGAAGGGGCCCGGCGGATAAAAGGTTACTCGGCCAATGAGATTATTGGCCGGCACTTCTCTACATTCTACACCGCCGAAGACCTGGAAAGTCAGAAGCCAGCGCGAGAACTCAGGATAGCTATTGAAACAGGCCGGTATGAGGAAGAAGGCTGGCGGGTCAAAAGAAACGGTTCTGTTTTCTGGGCCAACGTAGTCATTACGGCGCTGTACAACGAGCAGAATAAGCTTATTGGCTTCTCGAAAGTAACGCGGGACCTGACCGAGCGTAAGGAAAACGAAGAAAACCTTCGCCAGAGCGAAGAACAATACCGGTCTCTGGTGCAGCAGGTGACCGATTATGGTATTTTCATGATGGATGAAAAAGGCAGGATCATCAACTGGAATGAAGGCGCCCGGCGAATTAATGGCTATACGAACGAAGAGATTGTCGGTAAATACTTCTCTATTTTTTATCCCGAGGAAGATATTCTCAATGGCAAGCCCTCGCACGAATTGAAAGTGGCCAGAGCCGAAGGCAAATATGAAGAAGAAGGCTGGCGGATTCGAAAGGACGGCAGTGTGTTCTGGGCCAATGTAGTCATTACTGCTATCTATAATGCCCAGGGTATTCATATTGGCTTTTCGAAGGTAACGCGCGACCTGACGGAACGAAAAAAAGCCGAGAAGGAACTGCGAAACAGCTATGATCGCTACCGGGTGCTGGCTAATGAGCTTAAGCAGACGAATAGCGAGTTATCCGTTGCGAATGAGGAACTGGAACAATTTACGTCTATTGTCTCCCACGATTTGCAGGAGCCGATCCGAACGATCAAAAGCTTTCTGCAGCTCATTGACCTGAAGATTAGCCAGCAGCAGGATGAAAAGCTGAAAACGTATATCCAGAAGTCGCTTCATGCCGCCAACCGCATGAAAGAGTTGATTCAGAACCTGTTGCAGTATTCGCAGGTAAGTAAAGCCACTTTTTCGCGGGAGACGGTCAAACTGGATGAATTACTCGATGAAGTACTACAGAACGTAAAGACCTCCGTCGAGAGCAGTCAGGCTCGGATTACGATTGAAACTCAGGTAGCTAGTGTTTACGGGAACCGCACCCAACTGATGCAGCTGGTTCAGAATCTGGTCAGTAATTCGTTAAAGTTCAGGGCTGATGAAGACCCGCAGATTCTTATTCGATGCCTGAAAGAGAAGGATCAGGTAAAGTTTGCCGTTTCTGATAATGGAATAGGTATTGATAAAGACGATCTGGAGAAAATATTTGAGGTATTCAGGCGGCTGCATACTGAAAAAGATTATCCCGGCACCGGCATCGGCCTGGCTATTTGCAAAAGAATAGTTGATCGGCACGGCGGACAAATATGGCCAGAATCAATACCTGGCAAGGGAACCACATTTTATTTTACCCTCAATCAGGCCACAACGGAGGGGCTGCTGGTATCATGAAGAAATACAGAATTATCATTGTCGAGAACGATGAGGACGAGCAATTCTTTATGAAAAAAGGGTTTGACGAAACCGGTCTGTTTGATATTCTCATTCAGGCTCGGAACGGGAATGTCCTACTGGAATGGCTGGAGGAACATAGGCCTACCCTGCCCGATGTGATTTTATCGGACCTTAACATGCCCGGTAAGAACGGCTACGACATTCTGGATGCTCTGAAAGAAGATCCGGCTTACGCGCGGGTCCCGGTTATCATTACATCTACGTCCTCTACGCCGTCTATTAGAGACAAATGCCTTAATAAGGGCGCGGCTGATTATATAGTCAAGCCGGAGACGTTTATCGAATATGGTCCCTACGCTCAGCAACTGCACACGCGAATTGAGCATAAGCAGTTGGTTAAGGTTGGGAAGGCCTCGTAAACAAACAGAGCGAGTCAACCTTGATCAAAAGTAACTCCCCATAAGGTCGGCTACCGGGAGCAAAGGCGCTCCGACATTAGTATGGCTAATCTGTATCGTTCCGACAGAAACAGCAGGGGATGGCGTGCAACGGGCGGCATACTTTCCAGGTAAGTAGTATTTTCTGGGCAGAAAGCGCTTCTTAAGGGAGTCAGACTTCTTATCAGAACGATTACGCTCTTTTTTATCACCCCATGCATACTTCTTTTACCGGCCTTACCGGTCTGTTGGCTGTATTGATAGCCGTTCACAGCATTGGTGCAGATCGCCACGACAAAACGCCTTCAACGCACCAGGCAACGAAACCCGTTCCGGCTACTGACCTGAAAGTGCCTGCCGGTTTTTCGGCTTCTATAGTTGCCGAGGACCTAGGTCCTACCCGCCACATTGCCGTTACCAAAACCGGCGATATCTACGTAAAGCTGTCCAAACTAAAGGATGGGAAAGGCATTTACCGGCTGCGCGACACTAACAAAGATGGCATCATTGACGAGCAGACCGGCTTTGGCGATTACCCAGGTACGGGCATCTATATCAAAAATGGCTACCTGTATGCTTCCTCAAACTCGGGTATCTACCGGTATAAGCTAAATGAGAACGAAGAGGTCATGAATCCCGACCAGCCCGAACTGCTGGTTTCCGGTCTGCGGGTGAAAACGCGGGATCAGTCCAAGTCGATTGTCGTTGACAATCAGAATAATATCTACGTAAACATTGCTTCAGATAACGACGCCTGCCGGGAGGCCGGCACCGGTAAAGGCATGATGCCGTGCCCGCTGCTCGACTCGGCTGCGGGTATCTGGCAGTTTAAAGCGAACGTGCCGAACCAGCAGTTCAGCGACGGTATTCGGTACGCAACGGGTCTGAAAAACGTCGTGGGCCTGGACTGGAACGCAAAAACCAACTCCCTGTTCGTCATGCAGCACGGCCGGGGGCAGTTCCACGATTTTTATCCGCAGTATTACACGCCCCAGCAGAGCGCCGAGCTACCCGCCGAAACGATGTATGAACTGCACAAAGGCGATGACGCCGGCTGGCCGTACATCTACTATGATCACATTCAGAGAAAGAAAATTGTAGCGCCCGAATACGGGGGCGATGGCAAAAAGACGGGTGGTGAGAAGACCATCACGCCCATCGCGGCTTTCCCGGCTCACCTCGGTCCAAACGGGTTGCTGTTCTATACCGGAACGCTGTTTCCCCAGAAATACCGCAACGGCGCTTTCGTTGCGTTTCACAGCCAGTCGTCGGCGCTGCACAAAGGGTATATGGTCGCGTTTGTGCCGTTCAAAAACGGAAAACCTTCGGGCAACTGGGAGATTTTCGCGGATAATTTTGCCGGAACGGATCTGGTTAAACCAACCGGCCCCGTTCAGCATCGGCCCTGCGGACTGGCGCAAGGTCCGGATGGCTCACTATACGTGACCGACGATTTAAACGGGACCCTGTTCCGCATTGCCTACAAAGGTAGCGCAGCCCAAAGCCCGAAGGCAACGGCTGCCGTAAATAGGAAGTAAGCAGAAGGAGCGGGCAAGCCAGCGTTCCGTTATAACTTGCCTGCTAAAACCAAGTGTTCATGTCAATTTCAACTGATTCATTGCCACAACAGTCCTTACGTGTGCTGGTGGTTGGCTGCGGCAACATGGGTGCCTCGCACGCTATTGCCTATCAACAACTGGATGGATTCGAGATTTGCGGGATTGTCTCGACCGGTAAAAGTAAAGAAGTCCTTAACGAACGTCTGGGCGGAGGGTACGCCCTGTTCAGCGATTACGAAACGGCTCTAAACGAAACCCAGCCCGACGCCGTCTGCATTTCGACCTATCCCGATACGCACGAAGCCTTCGCCATTATGGCGTTTGAGAAAGGCTGTCACGTATTCATCGAAAAGCCCGTTGCCGATACCGTAGTGGGCGCAAAACGGGTGCTTGAAGCGGCTCGGAAGGCCAATAAAAAGCTGGTAGTGGGCTATATTCTGCGGCATCACCCATCCTGGGAAAAGTTTGTGGAGGTGGCGCAGAGCCTGGGTAAACCGCTGGTGATGCGGATGAACCTGAACCAGCAAAGCCACGGCACAATGTGGACGGTTCACCGTAACCTGATGAAATCGCTCAGCCCGATTGTCGACTGCGGGGTGCATTATATTGACGTCATGTGTCAGATGACCCGCTCGAAGCCCGTTCAGGTGAACGCCATCGGTGCGCGGCTGACGAACGATATTCCGGCCGATAACTACAATTACGGTCAGTTACAGATTCGGTTCGACGACGGGTCGGTGGGCTGGTATGAAGCGGGCTGGGGACCGATGATGAGCGAAACGGCTTTCTTTGTCAAGGACGTAATCGGGCCGGATGGCTGCGTGTCGATTGTTGCCAAGAACGCCGGAGCCACCGGCAAGTCAGACAATGTTGATTCGCATACGAAGACCGAATCGCTGCGCGTGCATCGTGCCCGACTGAATCAGGACGATCAGTTTGTCGAAGCCGATACCTGGATCGATATGCAGGACGAGCCGGACCATCAGGAGCTCTGCAACCGGGAGCAGCGGTATTTCCTGAAAGCGATTCGGGAAAACCTCGACCTGACCGATCACATGCAGGATGCCGTCAATAGTCTGCAAATCGCGTTTGCCTGCGACGAGTCGGTGCGGACGGGTCAGCCGGTGATGCTGTAACGCTTGCCGGACGTAACGTTTTCGGCTACATGACGAACTGAACGCGCACATATGGACAATCCACAGGCAAGCCGAAGGGCATTTCTCAAAACCGCCGTTGCCGGCCTACCGCTTGTGGCAACGGCGGGCGTTGGGACATTGGCCGGAACCGTTACGGCCCCGAGCGCCACGAAGCCGGGCCCTGTCAAGCTAAGCTGTAATCTGTATTCGTTCAACGAACCGCTAATGAACGGGCAGATGACGCTCGAACAGGTGCTGGAATTCTGTGCTGATCTGGGCTTTGACGCCGTTGACCCAACCGCCTATTACTTTCCCAATTATCCGGCCGTGCCCGACGACCGTTACGTGTACGAGATCAAGCGGAAAGCGTTTCGGCTGGGGCTCGACATCAGCGGTACAGGCGTTCGTAACGATTTTACCCTGCCGGATGCGGGGCGTCGGAAAGCCGAAGTCGAGCTGGTCCGTAAATGGACCGACGTAGCGGCCCGGTTGGGCGCACCCGTCGTGCGGGTGTTTGCCGGGCTGGGTAAAGAACTGTCGCCCAGTCAGCCGCGCGCGGAAGTGACCAGTTGGATGATGGATGCCATTCGGGAATGCGCCGAATACGCCGGTAAACAGGGCGTTATGATCGTGTTCCAGAACCACGCGGATTACGTGCAGACGGCCGATCAAACGCTCGAAATTATACGGCGGGTCGATTCAGAATGGCTGGGAGCAAACCTGGATATTGGCAGCTTTAAACTGGGCGACCCCTACGCACAGATTGCTCAGGTAGCACCCTATGCGGCTACCTGGCAGATCAAGGAAAACCTGTTCGTAGACGGGCGGGAGGTGCCGACGGATCTCGGCCGGATTGTGCAGATCGTGCGTGCGTCTGGTTATCGGGGTTATCTGCCCATTGAAACGCTTGGCAAGGGCGATCCGCGCCAGAAAGTCCCTGTATTCTATGAAAAAGTAAAGAAAGCCCTGGCTGTGAACGGATAAGGCGGCCTTCAGGGTGTTAATAAATGGCCAAAAATCGTTTTATTTGTAATATCCGATTTATCGGTCCGGCTTAATGCCGGATACAATATCCTCAATTAACACGATTCTATGAAAAACAATGAGCAGGAGCCAACGGGCAGCACGAGCGGAAATTCGCGCCGGTCGTTTCTGAAAACGCTTGGTGTTGCAGCCGCTGCCGCACCCACCGCGCTGGCCGAAACGAAAGCCGCGGGTGTGGCTACTCCCCAGTATCTGAACCTGATTAAGAATCACGCCAGCACGACGGCTAATGGCAAGGTGCGGCTGGCCCTGATTGGGACCGGCGGGATGGGCATCGGCGATACGCAAACGGCCCTGATGGTCGATGGTGTTGAAATGGTGGCTGCCTGCGACCTGTACGATGGTCGCCTGCGCCGGGCTAAAGAGCTCTGGGGCGATGGCATCATGGTCACCAAAGATTATCGTGAACTGATTGACCGGAATGACATTGATGCGGTGATCAACGCGACAACCGACCACTGGCACGAAAAAATCTCATCGGACGCTATGCGGAAAGGCAAGCACGTGTATTGCGAAAAGCCGATGGTGCAGAAGGTCGACGACGGGCATACGCTCATCAAAGTGTCGAAAGATACCGGCAAGGTGTTCCAGGTTGGTAGCCAGTTTGCCAGCTCGATTATCGTTGCCAAGGCGAAGGAACTCCTGAAGGCGGGTGATATTGGCGAACTGGTTTTTGCCGAAGCCCAGTACGACCGCCACAGCGCCATGGGTGCCTGGCAGTATTCGATTCCGCCCGATGCATCACCCCAAACGGTTGACTGGGATACCTACCTCGGGAGCGCCCCCAAGCGCCCCTGGGACCCGCTCCGCTTTTTCCGCTGGCGGAATTACCAGGACTACGGCACCGGCATCGCCGGGGACCTGTATGTACACCTGCTCACAACTCTGCACACCATCACCGGCTCGCTCGGGCCAAACCGGGTGTATTCAAGCGGAGGCACGCGGTACTGGAAAGACGGCCGCGACGTACCCGATATTCAACTGAGTATTTATGATTACCCGAAAACGGCGGAGCATCCGGAGTTCAACCTGACGACCCGTTCGAACTTTGTCGATGGCGGGGGCGGAGGGTATCTTGTGCGCCTGGTTGGTACCGAAGGCGACCTGTCGCTGGGCTGGGACAGCCTGACCGTTCGGAAGAACAAATTCCCGAAAGCACCGGGTATGTCGATCGACAATTTCCCCAAAGACCAGAAGGAGCTGTTCATTGCGGAATACAACAAGATGTACCCATCGCGTCCCGAAATGGAAGGACCGAAGGAGTTCAAATACGTCGTTCCAAAAGACTACAAAGGCGATCGTTACGAACATTTTGTGAACTTCTTCAACTCGATGCGCGACAACAAGCCGAACATCGAGGACGCTACGTTTGGTCTGCGGGCCTGCGGTCCAACGCAGTGCGGCAACATGAGCCTGTTCCAGAAGAAAGTGGTCAGCTGGGACCCGATGAAGATGAAAATCGGCAACGCCGTTTAATGGAATGCAACGTAAACAAAAAGCCTGTCCAGTATAAGGACAGGCTTTTTGTTTGGGCTGAGTTGCCAACAGCTACTCCCGCTTGAATTCGATGGTATGCTGCACGGTGGCATCCTTATCTTTCTCATCAAAAAGCCACTGCATCGTCGCGTCGGTTACGCGCAGGTCATACTCCCGCTGATTCCCTTTCGTATCCTTGAGCATAATTTTGCTGTCCGTCGTTTCCCAGGACGTTTTTCCGGAGGGCATAAACGACGCAGCCGCTTTCATGATCAGGTTGCCTAAGGGGTTCTGACAACCCCTCACCGGACTGGTTTTCAGACTTCCATCGGCATTGAACGTAACGCCCATATCCTCCCGACAACCCCCATACAAATCCTTAAAATGAGCATATAGATCGGAAATGCCGTCTTTGTTGGCGGGTGATATTCGGTGGGCTGTCATTCGCCAGGCGCCGGTAATGTCAGGCTTACTGACCGGCGTAAAACAAAGGCTAAACAAAGGCAGTAAGCCTAGAAGCACAAGAGATCTGGTCCGGTTTTTCATAAAAGCTGCACGTTATAATTTACTTCGCTATTGAAATTAGCTATTAATAAATTCGTTACCTGCCTGTCTGGCCTGGTATTGAGCCATCGGTAATCCGGGTCCGAACAGTAGATTCCCGACCGGTCATCGCCTAAGCGAATGCGATTCGTAAGTGTTCTGGTCGCACCGTCAGAATCGTGAACAGATTTAGGGCGAATTAGATAAATTTACCGGTGTCCGGCCGGACCATTTCCTAACTGCTAAACCCTGCTACGCTATGAAATTCCTTACTGTTCTTCTATGCATTACGCTGTCTGTTTCGGGCTACGCGCAGGAACTGATCAGCAACCGCCAGCGCGATATTGTGTTTCGCGGGGTGAATGTCATTCCAATGGACCGGGAGCGGGTGCTGGAAAATCAGACGGTTGTTATTCGGAATGGTAAAATCACGGCACTGGGGAATGCGGGTAGTCAGAAAATAACGGCCAATGCCCTGGTAATCGATGCAACCGGAAAATACCTGATGCCCGGCTGGGCCGAAATGCACGCGCACGTGCCGCCCATCGACGACATTGAGCCGATGAAGGACGTGCTGATGCTCTACCTCGCCAACGGCATCACGACCATTCGCGGGATGCTGGGCCATCCGAAACATCTGGAACTGCGCAGTAAAGTCAATAGCGGGGAAATTCTGGGACCGCATTTTTATACGACCGGTCCGTCGTTCAATGGGCAGACCGTAAAGACGGCGGAACGGGGTGCCGAAATGGTACGGGAGCAGAAAGCCGCTGGCTACGATTTTCTTAAGCTGCATCCGGGCCTGACCAAAGAAACCTTTCCGGCCATTGCCCGTACTGCCCATGAAGTCGGTATTCCGTTCGTCGGACACGTTTCGTTCAACGTGGGTGTCTGGCGGGCCATTGAGGCTGATTATTCCTCCATTGATCACCTCGACGGATTTATCGAAGCCATCACGCCGGGAACGGACACGCTGGCTGAACAGGAAACGGGCCTGTTTGGCTCGTGGATTGCCTACCGGGCCGATGCCGCGCAGATTCCGAAGCTGATGAAGGGCCTGCGCGACAAACAGATTCGTGTGGTACCGACGCAGGCTCTGGCAGAACGCTGGTTGTCGCCCCTGCCGGCGGAACGCTTCACCAACGACCCGGAGATGAAATACATGAAACCGCAGGAGGTGCAGGGCTGGGTCCGGGCGAAGAATACCTACACCGCCAACCCCGAATTCTCAAAAGAACACGCCGAAAAGCTGATTCAGATTCGCCGGAAGCTCATCGCTGAATGTCAGAAGAATGGTGTGCCGCTGCTACTGGGTTCCGATGCGCCCCAGGTGTTTAACGTACCGGGCTTTTCAATCCACCACGAAATGAAATACATCGTCGATGCCGGATTGACGCCTTACGAAACCCTGCGTACCGGAACGGTTAACGTAGCGGCTTATCTCAACAAGCCTGATTCGGGTGTAATCAAGGCTGGAAACCAGTCGGACCTGGTGCTGCTGAATGGCAATCCGCTCCGCGACATCAACCAGACCCGAAACATCGAGGGCGTTATGATCGGCACGAACTGGCTGTCGAAAGCCTTCATCCAGAAGGAGTTAAAGAAACTGGAGAAGAACTAACTGCCCACGGCCGTTACGTCAGAGTCTAGAAATAACGTTTGAGCCATTCGGCTGAACTCAGCCTGCCAGGGCGCGCTGATTGTAATCTCCTGCCCGGTAACGGGATGCTGAAAGCGAATCTGTTGGGCATGAAGCAGCATCGTGTTCATGCTGAACTGCTCCAGAAAGAGCTTGTTCTGCTTGTTGCAGCCGTGGGGACGGTCACCAATAATAGGGTGGAGAATATGCGCCATGTGTTTGCGCAACTGGTGCATCCGGCCCGTCAGCGGCCTTAGCTCAACGAGCGAATAGCGCGATGTAGCGTGTTTGCCAGATGGCAGCGAAATCTCTGTGCGACGTAACGTATTCAGCAC
Source organism: Spirosoma taeanense (assembly GCF_013127955.1). Classification (NCBI taxonomy): domain Bacteria; kingdom Pseudomonadati; phylum Bacteroidota; class Cytophagia; order Cytophagales; family Cytophagaceae; genus Spirosoma; species Spirosoma taeanense. Next base: position 4,009,608 of record NZ_CP053435.1, on the reverse strand, counting down.
CGTTACGGACTCCTGAAAAACAGGCTCATCGGGACGATCGTCCCGGCGGAGCGGGTAATCAATGGTCTGCTCATCGGGCGTAAAGCCGCGTACAATCGCCACATACGTTTTCGTGACCAGCCCATCAGCAAATTGCTGCTGCATAGCACTGTTCATGCTTTCGTTCAGGGCAAACAGCAGGACGCCCCCCGTTTTTCGATCCAGGCGGTGAACCGGATAAACGCGCTGACCCAGCTGATCGCGGAGAAGTTGCACCGCAAACTCGCTCGCGTCGCTGGCAATTGGTGAGCGGTGGACGAGCAGACCGTGCGGCTTGTTGATCGCAACCAGATCGTCGGACTGGTACAGGATAGGCAGAGGTTGAGGACGTAACATTAAAAAAAGTTAGGCTGCGAATTACGGAATTTTTTGAGGATACGCCCTGCGGAACCGGACAGCCCAGCGCTGGCGAGGATCGGTGCAGTTCAGAAATAATATTAAACCATCGGGGGTTCCATTGTTCTAAGCTCCAAACAATAACGGAATAAGCCCCGTTACTTAGCTTTTACAAGCCTCTGGGGTCTGTAAATCTTAAAACAACTTAGACTATGAGAACGATTCGAGCTTGTTTCATGCTGGCCTTATCCACCCTGGTGTTAGGTCATTCTGTTGAGGCCCAGGCCCTCCGTGGCTGGGGCCCCGGAACAAAAGGTGCTGCCATTGGCGCTGGTGTCGGCGGTGCGGCTGGTGCTATTATCAATAAACGAAACCGCGTCGTAGGGGGCGTGGTGGGCGCTGTAGCTGGTGGCGCAGCCGGTTACGCAGTTGGCAAAAACGGTCGTCGCTGGAGTCCCCAGGCCAAAGGTACGGCTATCGGCGCTGGCACCGGCGCAGCCGCTGGTGCGGTGATCAACAAACGGAACCGCGTCGTCGGTGGGGTGATTGGTGGCGTTGCCGGCGGAGCCGCGGGTTATGCAATCGGCAAGCGTATCGACAACAAACGTAAAGAAGCCGCCCGGGTTGCGGCTGCCGAACGGGAAGCCCGCGAACGGGCCGCTGCCCAGGCCGCCGAAGAGCATACCGAACTGGCCCATGGCAATATGAACCGGACCTATACGGTCGCTTCTGCCGCGCCCACCCGAAGCCGAAGAGCCAGTGCAGCGACCGCGACTCGCCCGGCGACAATTCTGGATACGCCCAGCGCACCCATACCGTTCCTCGTGGAGGATGGATTCCTGCTCAATGAATCCTACGGTGATCCGTCGACGCCCTACGGCGACTCGAAATACCGGCGGAAAAGCTGGTGATCCACCTCGTTTCTTCCCTACGTATCCGCTCAGTAACCGGGCGTAGGGAAGAAACTGCCCAAATGTTGCATCATTCAGTTAAACACCACAACCTATGAAAGCGATCATTCATATTTTGTTCCTGTCAGCCCTGCTGGCGTCATGTTCAAAATCCGGCGATACCGTCAATGTTCAGGAACTTAACCGGCAGTTCATTGATGCCTGGAACAATAAAAACGGCGACAAGATTATTTCGTACCTGGCCGACGATGTCCAGTTTCTGCAAGGTAGCACCCACTTCAAAGGGAAGACAGAAGTAGCCAAGCGGTGGGTCCAGGAAACCCTGCCAACGCTGAGCGATCTGAAGACCAACGTAGTCAGTTCCGGCACGGACGACCGGACGGCTTACGAAGCGGGTACGTTCTCCGTCGATGTGCTGCCCGGCAGCCCGGAGCAACCCCACGGTTTCGGTGAGGGAAATTATATGCTGCTCTGGAAAAAAGCTGACGATAACAACTGGAAACTGAGTTACGCCCAACTGGAAGACCTGCCCGTGCAGGCCAAAAACCAGTAGCAAATTGAACCGACTACTTAACTGTGGGCCAGCCGGACGATATCCTTTACTTCCAGAATGGAGATTGGATAGCCCCGGCTGGCCCCGTTTATCATGGCCATACCAACTTCTTCCAGAGTACAGACGTATTTCGAGAAGAATCGGCGCAGGATGGGATACAGCCAGGAAAGAACAGCGTAATACGGCTTTGTATTTTTCAGCCCTTTCGTAGGGTGTATGTAGCCGGGGCGGAACATATAAGCAGCCCTGAACGGTAACCGCATCAACGCATTTTCCGTTGCGCCTTTCACCCGTGCCCACATGGTTCGGCCCTGTTCGGTACTATCGGTGCCCGTCCCCGAAACGTAACAGAACGTCATGTCGGAATTCAGCCGGGAAAGTATCTGGGCGACATGTAGCGTCAGGTCGTAGGTCAGCCGGTAGAACCTGGCTTCGTTCAGGCCGACCGACGATACGCCCAGGCAGAAGAAACAGGCGTTGAAGTCCGTCAGTTGAGACTCGATGGACGAGAAATCATAAAAATTCGTATGGATGATCTCGGTCAGCTTCGGATGCGACACCCCACCCGGTCGTCGGTTGATCACTAGCACCTGCTCAACGTCGGGGTGTTGCAGACATTCGTGCAGAACGCCTTCACCGACCATACCCGTAGCGCCGGTTATGATTGCCCGGATTTTCATCGTACTGAGTTTTTATGATGGACCAACGATCAAAGTATCGCTTCAGAAAGCGGAGTTTCCAGATCAGTTTCCCGGGTACTTCGGTATTGAATAGCGCGTTGGCCAATGAGGAGAATGAGTAGGGCACTGACGGCGCAGAACGTCATGACACCCACCATCGGAACGGCCGTGTTGTTGTGCAGCAGGCTCACGGTAGCCGATACCAGCGCGCCAAACCCCATCCGAAAGCTGCCCATCAGGGCCGCAGCGCTGCCCGCGTGCCGGACAAACGGAGCCAGTGAAAGCGCCGACGCGTTTGGTCCGGTCAGCCCCTGCCCGGCCAGGAACAGAAACAGCATACCAATCAGGCCGTATTGCCCATACCAGCCCGCCCAGGTTCCCCCCACCAGCAGCACCCCGACAAGAGACTGATAGATCAGGACGGTCTGGATGATTTGCTCGCTGGTGAATCGTTTCAGGAGAATACGGTTCAATTGGGTTGGGGCGATGATGGCAATGGCCAGGAAGGCAAAAATCCAGCCGTATTCCTGCTCGCTAACTTTATAGATGTTCATGAACACATCGGGCGAGCCGGAGATATAGGCGAAGGGGGCCGACGTAGCGATGCCGCCCACCAGCGCATACGTCAGAAATTGCGGCTGCTTCAACACCATCCAGAAACTACCCAGAACGGCTTTCGGACGTAGCGACAGCGAAGGATCAGGCGCTTTACCATCCGGCAGAAGAAAATAAATGCTGACCAGAATCAGAGCCGTAATACCGGCCAGAATCAGGAAGATGGAGTGCCAGCCGAAAGCGACAGTGGCATAGCCGCCAATTGTTGGGGCAATCATGGGGGAGACGGCCACAACCAGCGTCAGCAGCGAAAAGACCTGCGCAATTTCATTAACCGGAAAGATGTCGCGCACCAGCGCCTGAGCTGCCACCAGACCCACACAGCCACCCAGGGCCTGCAAAAGCCGCATCAGAATCAGGGTTTCAATGGAGGTGGTGGTCGCGCAGCCAATCGAAGCCAGCAGATAAATAACCAGACCTGCATACAGCGGCAGTTTCCGGCCGTAACGGTCAAGCAGGGGTCCGTAAAGAAGCTGCCCCACCGAAATACCAATCAGGTAAGCCGTCAGCGATAACTGAACCTGCGCAATGGTTGTGTGAAGACTTTGGGCAATGGCCGGAAAGCCCGGCAGATACATATCAATCGAAAAGGGACTGATCGTGGAGAGCGTCCCCAGGATCAAAATAATTATAAAATGCTGTCGGCGTGTCATGCGTTCAGGACGGAGCTTCTTTGAAAAGACGTTTACACCTGCGCGTTTGTTCCAATCCAGATAATCTAGTCTGATAACTTTAGGTTTCGGTAATAAGCTATGGTCGTTCGACACCGGTAGATGTGGCGACGGATATTCTTACGTAAGTGTATCGTTTCGTTAATTTAATCTAACCAGTCACGACCTCATGATCGCGTTCATCCGTAATCCAAGTATCGTATTGCCTGCCTTACTGCTGCTGGTAGTCAGCGCTGGCATGATCTCCGTCAGTAAGCCCGACGTAGGCATTGGCGTCAAAGCGCCCAAAGGGGCTGAGGTGCTGTTTGATGGTTCCCGCAAAACGCTCGACGAAAAGTGGACGTACTGGCAGGGGCCGCGACTGGCCGCTACGCTGCCCATCAAGTGGACGGTTGAGAATGATCCGGCTGGGAGCGGTATGGCCCTGAACAGCAATGACCCCTCAGCTGCGGGCGGCAAATACGGAGCCGCCGACATTGTGACCAAGAAACCGTACCGCGATTTCCGGCTGCACGTCGAGTTTTACGTCAGCAAGTCCGGTGGCAACAGTGGCGTGTACCTGCAGAACCGCTACGAGATTCAGATATTCGACGGCGACACCACCCGGCACGGACTGGGAGCCGTGATCAACGAATCGCCCTCGCCCTATTACGCCTACAACGGTATCGGCAAGTGGAATGCCTACGACATTCAATTCCGGGCGGCTCGTTTTCAGGACGGCAAACGCACCGAACCCGCGATGATGACGATGTATTTCAACGGCAAGAAAGTGCACACGAACCAGACGATTAATCAGGTCTGGGGCGGACCAAACTCCGGCATGGACGGCGGTAACGACGGCGGCAAAGGCATTACCGATGCGCCCGGCGGGCTTAAACTACAGGCCGAAGGGCATGATGTGCTGTATCGGAACATCTGGATTAAGGAGATGGATTTTAACCAGGCCGACACGGATTTCTAAGGCTGCGAAACAAAGCCGCCCGACCTGGCTGCGGCTGGCCTCCAGCGGGCGGCTTTTTCAATAAATCGGCTTTTTATGAACCCTCTTTTTTCGCTCCTGGTCTGCGTTACGTTTCTGGTGTTATCCAAGGTTGGCGTACAGGCGCAGAACAACCCCATCGGGCCCACGACCCCACTGTCAGCCCACCCCCGGATTCTGTTACGTCAGGGCGAGGAGCAGGCCATCCGGAAAACCATTGCTGCCGACAACGCCTGGCAGAACGTTCATCAGGCCATCCTGGCCGAATGCGACCGAATGCTGGCCGTTGCGCCGGTCGAACGCATCCAGATTGGGCGTCGGTTGCTGGACAAATCGCGGGAAGCGTTACGTCGGCTGTTTTTTCTGTCCTACGCCTGGCGGATGACCCGGCAGCCAACGTATCTGCAGCGAGCGGAAAAGGAACTACTGGCCGTGTCGGCATTCAGCGACTGGAACCCGTCGCACTTTCTGGACGTGGCCGAAATGACCATGGCCGTCGCCATTGGGTACGATTGGCTGTACAACGATCTGTCGCCCGCTGCCCGCTCGGCCATCAAAGACGCTATTCTGAAAAAAGGGATTGAACCCTCATTCGATACGCGGTACAACAGCTGGCTGAAAGCCTCGCACAACTGGAATCAGGTGTGCAACGCGGGCATGACCTATGGCGCACTGGCGATCTCTGAAGACCAGCCCGAACTCGCCCGAACGGTTATCAATCGGGCTATCGAAAGCGTGGTGCTGCCCATGGCCGATTACGCACCGGATGGCGCTTACCCCGAGGGGTATAGCTACTGGGGGTACGGAACCAGTTTCAACGTAATGCTAATCAGCGCCCTGGAGAAAGCGTTTGGTCAGGATTTTGGTCTGTCGAATCAGCCCGGTTTTTTGAAAACCGCCGGGTATCTGGCCAATATGACCGGACCGTCGGGCAATTCGTTCAACTATTCCGATGCCGGAACGGGCGGTAGTCTGCAACCGGCTATGTTCTGGTTTGCCAATAAGCTAAAAGACCCCTCGCTGCTGTGGGTAGAACGAAATCGCCTGCTGAACAGCGACGCCCAAAGCCACGTCCGGGATCGGCTGATGCCGGCCATCATGTTATGGAGCGGAGGCATCCGGGTAAACAGCATACCCGAGCCGAAGGCAACGGTATGGGTTGGCGAAGGAAAAAGCCCTGTGGCCCTGATGCGAACCTCCTGGACCGATCCGGATGCGCTGTTCGTGGGCCTGAAAGCCGGTTCGCCCTCGGTTAATCACGCGCACATGGACGTTGGCTCGTTCGTGATGGAAGCCGATGGCGTTCGGTGGGCGATGGATTTTGGCATGCAGGATTATAACTCGCTCGAATCCAAAGGCGTAAAGCTGTGGGATAAGGAGCAGAACTCGCAGCGGTGGCAGGTGTACCGGTATTCCAATCAGGTACACAATACGCTTACCGTGAACAACGAAGCGCAGCGGGTTAACGGAAACGCCACCATCACCCATGCCTCGAAAAAACCTCCCTTTATGAGCGCGGCCACTAACCTGACGGGCCTGTATGAAGGCTCACTGGCGAGCGCCAACCGGGGCATTGCTATCGTCGATCAGGCGTACGTCGTAGTGCGCGATGAGCTGGAAACTGCCGCCAAAAACGCGACTGTTCGCTGGACGATGCTGACGGGAGCCACCGTAAACCTGACAGGCAGGAACCGGGCTGAACTGACTAAAGATGGCAAGAAGCTTATTCTTCAGGTTCAGGAACCCGCAGACGTTACGCTGAAAACCTGGCCAACCGACCCGCCCCATGACTACGACGCGCCCAATCCCGGTACGCAGCTGGTTGGCTTTGAGGTGACGATGCCCGCTAACACGAAAGGGAACCTGACCGTAATGCTGATCCCCGAAAAAGCCATTCAGCAGGCGACAAAACCAGTGCTGCCGCTGGACAAATGGCCGCGCTAAAAATGGAATCCGTCCTGCCTTCATCAGCAGTTAGGTGGAGTTGGTAAACTGAACAAATCACGCTAGGTTGCGAATCAATCTGTCTACCAGTTGCCCTTCGCCTGTTGATGGTACTAGTTGAGAGGATGCTCATTGGGTTTACGGAGATCGGTTTCTGGCTAAAAATCAGTCTGGTTTAGTTAATGAAAGCTTCTTTATCGAGTCTATTCCTAGTTCTTTTTGTGTTCTTTCAGGCGTCTGCGCAGACGACCAAACTGGGTCCGGTACAGGTTCAGGGTAATAAATTTGTTACGGCCGAAGGCAAAACGCTGGTTTTTCGCGGCCTGAATGCCAGCGACCCCGATCGGCTCGAAAAAAGCGGCCATTGGGATAAGGCGTACTTTGAGGAAATGAAACGCTGGGGCGCTACGCTTGTCCGGTTTCCGGTTCACCCGACGGCCTGGCGCAGCCGGGGCAAGGACCAGTATCTCCAACTGCTCGACAAAGGTGTTGCCTGGGCAGGTGAGCTGGGCCTGTACGTGATCATCGACTGGCACAGCATCGGCAACCTCAAAAACGAAATGTACCAGAGCCCCATGTACGAGACTACCCAGAAGGAGTCGTTTGAGTTCTGGCGGACGATAGCCGATCATTACAAAGACAACTCGACTGTAGCGTTCTTCGAACTGTTCAACGAACCGACCGTCATGGGCGGTAAACTGGGTACATGCAGCTGGGCCGAGTGGAAGAAGCTGATGGAGGAAACCATCACCATCATTCGGGCCAACGGCGGTAAAGGGATTCCGCTGGTGGCCGGTTTCAACTGGGCGTATGATCTGCGCGAGGTGGCTCAGAACCCCATCAACGCCGAAGGGATTGCTTACGTCAGTCACCCGTATCCGATGAAACGCGAAAAGCCCTGGGAAGACAAATGGACCGCCGACTGGGGTTACGTCGCGCAGAAATACCCGGTGATTTTAACCGAAATCGGCTTCTGCGGACCCGACGACAAAGGGGCGCACGTACCCGTCATCAGCGACGAGTCCTACGGCGACGCCATCACCCGCTACTGCGACACGAACGGCATCTCATACGTCGTCTGGGTGTTCGACCCACAGTGGGCTCCGTCGCTGTTCAGCGACTGGAACTATACGCCCACCCGGCAGGGACGCTATTTCAGGAAAGCCCTGCAGACGTATTCGGGGAAGAATTGATGGAGCGAAAACAATGTTCGCAGCTTTTGAGTAACTTTCTAAAGATTTAACTGAATTTGTATGTTTCCACAACTCGTTACGTACTTTCAGGGGCAGCCGGTAAAACGGGCCTATGTGTTCGGGTCGGTAGCTGGGGGCGAACAAACTTCAGATAGTGATATCGATATACTTGTTGAACTTGACTACGAGCAGGGGGCTGACTTTTATCAATTCCTTACCATGCAGGAGCAGTTATCGGCATTGCTGAACAGACCTGTAGATTTGGTGAGTGCAAACGGACTTTCTCCGTATATCAAGCCTTATATTGATAGCGAAAAGCAACTAATTTATGAAAAGGCTGCTTGACGACAAAGCTCGCTTACTCCACATTTTACAAGCCATTGCCTACATTGACACATTTTTAGAGAGCCGCTCCAAAGCAGCGCTTTTCGATGAGCCTATGTTTCGGTTTGCGGTTGAACGCCAATAGAAATCATCGGTGAAGCAGCTAATCATCTGTCTGACACGCTTAAAGAGGCTGCACCGGAAACTGAATTACGGAAAATTGTTGCCTTTCGCAACTTTGTAACTCATGAGTATTTTGGTATCGACCTTGAACTGCTTTTGGATATTATTACACAGAGACTAGAACCGCTGAGGCTGTGCGTTGAACGACTGCTATCTGAGTATTTTGCAGAATAGCATGATTTTATCGCCAGTTCAAATAACCAGAAGTAGAGTCTACTGCCCCTTTCTCTCCCGAAGAAGCGCCCGTATCTGGTTTTCAATTGTATTGTAGGTTTGGCGGGCTTCGGTCATTGAGACGCCGGAAGGCATCTCGGGTCGTTTGTGGCCTGTCGCTTTGAGCCAGGCATTTTTCATGACGTTCTGGCGTTGGCTCACTAACTTCAGAATGGCTTCGCCCTGCGGCTGATCGGCTAAAGCCTGCTCAATCGACTCGGCTGCGTCAACCTTTTCGCCCAGGTACAGCAGAACCGGTTTGGCCATCAGCCAATGCCCTAACTCGCCGGGATGCACGCCGTCTTTCGCCAACTTAAACAGGGAATCGGTCTGCCGCTTTTCTTCCAGATAACGGGTCATGGGGAAATGAATGTCGGCCACTTCCCACTTGAGCGTGTCTCTCTGGGCCAGCAACCATTCCGAATAGGCATCCAAGGTTCGGTTGTAGCCCTGCGTGCCCAGCTCCGGGTGGTCATGCACGGGCGGGGTCAGGAAAATGATCCGCTTCGCCCCGGCTTTCTCTAGTTCGGTATGCAGCCATTTCATTCCCTCCCGATAGGGCCTGAACCGTTCTTCCGCCAGCGGCATACTGATCCCATCGTTCATGCCGTAGCAGGCGAACACGACGTCTGGCCGGGTTTGCGCCAGCACTCGGTCGAGTCGTTCGTGCAGATCGGGGCGGGGAAATCGTCCGTCGGCGTGGTTCGGTTCGCTCAGCCCCGAAACGGTCTCGCTCGGCAATCCGACATTGATGAATTCGTAATGCTGTTTGGGGTAATGCGTAATCAGGTAAGCCTCGATAGCCGAGACGTAAGCACCGGCGTAGGTAATGCTGTTGCCGAGAAACAGCACGCGTCTGGTGCGCTTCGGAAACGGGCCGGCCTGCAAACACACAAGAGCACTGGCCAGTAAAAAGAGCGTAAGGGGTAACGTTTTCATCACGAACGGTAGTCGCCTATATCCTCACAGGCGGTTACCTCTAAAAGGGCTTACTCTCTAAAATCGACTGTTCATCTGCTGAAAGATTTCGTCGATTTCCTGACGGGAGGCCATTCGGTTACGCTCAGACGTGCCATAGCCAATTTCCAGTGCATCAGCCTCCAGACCCTGCATCATCGCATCGGCAAAATCGCCGACTGGTACACCAAACGTATGCAGACCCGTACCGCCCAGATCGGTGTTGACGGCGGGCGGCACCAGCTCAATTACCTTGATTGGCGTCTCGCGTAATTGATACCGTAAAGACATCGTGAACGAGTGCAGGGCCGCTTTGGTGGCGCTGTAAACAGGCGCAAAGGCCCCCGGTACATAGGCCAGTCCGGACGTTACGTTGATGATGGCGGGGTTTGGCTGCTGCTTCAGATGCGGAATGAACAGCGTAGAGAGATGAATGGGCGCATCCAGATTAATGGCGATTTCCTGCTGCGTCTGGCTCCAGTCTTCCGTGTTGTCAGTCAGTTTCATCCGACGCTGAATACCAGCGTTGTTGATCAATACGTTGACCTGCGGGACCTCGTTACGGACCCATTCAAACAGGTCCACACGTTCGGATGCCCGCCCGACGTCGCCTGCCCGAACGCGAAGTTGAGGATACTGCTGCTGTCGTTCCTGAAGCTTGTCGGCGCGTCGCCCACAAAGCACGACCTGGCTGCCCGCCTGAAGAAATCGTTCGGCCAATGCCCAGCCGATGCCGGACGCTCCGCCCGTAATCAGGACGGTGTTTGCTGCTAAATTCATATCTGGGTTTCTATTGTCAGGAAGACCTGCTACCGGTTTACTTTGTTCGGCAAACGACCGAATTATTATCTCCGCTGCCGTTTCTGACGCGCCTGAAGATGACAAAAAGAAGGAGAGGCAGAGCCCGGTATTTAGCCTGTTTATGGGTTAACAACAGGGGAATTTTGCCTGATGAAAATTGCCGCAATCTGCCCCGTATCTTGCCGCATTTACCCATCTGCCCGTCGCCCTGCCGGGGGTACCTTTGTTAAGTAAACACTAAAACACAAATACAAATGGCAACCATGATCTTTGTAAACCTGCCCGTCAAAGACCTCAACCGGTCGGTCGAATTTTTCACCCAGCTTGGCTTTAGCTTCGATGCCCGGTTTACCAACGAGGACGCTACCTGCATGGTCGTGAGCGAAAACAGCATCTATGTCATGCTGCTGGTCGAGAAGTTCTTCAAGACATTTACGTCCAAGGAAATTGCCGATGCGACAAAGACCACCGAATCAATCATCTGCCTTTCGGCCGACAGCCGGGAAAAAGTAGATGAACTGGCCGACAAGGCGTTGGCGTCGGGTGGAAGTTTTTCGTATGATCCCATCGACCAGGGCTTTATGTATGGCCGTAGTTTTCAGGACCCGGACGGACACCTGTGGGAAGTTATGTACATGGACCCGAGCGCCGTTAATCCGGAGCAGGTTTCGCAGGATGCATCCTCTGCCGCCTAAATAATTTTAAATCAACAGCCAGACCAGTAAGTGAAATGCAGAAGATCACCACATTTCTAGCCTTTAACGATCAGGCGGAGGAGGCTGTAAATTTGTACACCTCCATTTTTAATAACTCGAAAATCCTTAGTGTCAGCCGCTACCAGGAGGGCGGTCCCATGCCGGCAGGCACCGTCATGTCGGTTATCTTTCAGCTCGAAGGACAGGAGTATTTCGCCCTGAACGGCGGCTCGTACTTTTCTTTTTCGGAAGGTATCTCCCTGTTTGTCAACTGCGAAACGCAGGAAGAAGTGGATCGCTACTGGGAGAAACTTTCGGAAGGCGGCCAGAAAGGACCGTGCGGCTGGCTCAAAGATAAATTTGGCGTATCGTGGCAGATTGTCCCCTCGGCGCTGAGCCGGCTTTTGCAGGACAAAGACCGGGAAAAAGCCAAACGCGTCATGGCGGCCATGATGAAAATGGGCAAGCTCAACATCAAAGAGCTGGAGGAAGCATAAAAGATCTGCTTAATAAGCCGGTGGCCGATTACGTAATCGGCCACCGGTTTTGCTTTTGAGATAAGCGTAACCATGACGTTGCGGATTACGTAATCACGAACTGTTTACACTGCGTATAGGTGGCGTACAGGTTGGCTTTCTCCCGGATACGCTCCGTCAGATCGTCGGGTAGGGGATAGAAGAACGTCAGCGCCATAGCTAATTCCTTCGGTTTTACGGTTCGTTTCCATACACCGACTACCTGTCCATTAACCACGATGATGGGATAGAAAATGCCGTTTCCGGTATTCGTCTGCCGGGCGAACTCCGGTTGCAGCGAGGCCGTTCGGTCGCAGTAGCTCACCATGAACTCATCGAACGCGGGCAGAAAATGGATTTGTTCGGAAACGGACTCAGGCCCAGCGAAGGTTGCCCCCAGCCAGTATGTCTGTGTATCGGCGGGCATGGAGTGCAAATAGGGTTTTGCGCCTTCAATCGCCTGCTTTACGTCCGTGGCGTTCAGGCCCGACCACCAGGCGAAATCTTTCAATGTAGCGGGTCCGTGGCTTGTAAAATAGCGCCTGGCGAGTTCGGCCAGCGCTTCCTCACGGCTGAGGCTCTGGCGAATTGGAACGCGTTCCGGCAGCAAAGCATACGTAAACTGCTTAGCCCGACGATCGTATTCACGACGATCGTATCCACGACGGTCGTATTCACGACGAGGACCATTGCAGACGACTCCATCCAGTTCAGCATTCATCATAATATGCGCCGAACGTATCCCGTCGGTCTGGATACCCACCTCCTGCAGTCGGGTCATCAACTCTTCGCGCGTCAGATAGGTGTGACCTTCCAGCGCTTTTTCGATCACCGCATTGCTTTTGCGGAATACGCGCTCATCCAGTTCGAGCTTCCGGTTCATGCTGGTCATGCATTTCTTAACTTGAGGAGCCGTCAGGGCGAGCAGCCAGTGAATATCCGTTGCCGCCACGAAATGCCAGGTTGGCCGGAGCAGGTGCGTACGGAGAATGTCACCCCGGTCAAGGGCGTCTTCGACCAGCGTTTCAGTGCTGCCCGGCAGCCGTATGCCAATGGCCCACCTGGCCATGTCGTAATCCTGCGCCTGCATCGCACCCATCCACTGAACAACCCTGGCTGCCGATGGACAGCTTGCGTTGACTAACTGCTGACTGATTAGGCGTTGCGTAGCTACTTGCGTTGCGGTTATCATGCGGACGAAGGTAGCAAAATAGCGTCTTGTTCGAGCCGAAGGCCAAGCCGACTGACACCGTGTTTCATTGACGTACGACTGAAAATAGTAACCGGGCCGAAGGCAGCGCTTTTATAATTTCCGACCTTTGGCCGCAAATGGCACAAACCGACGTATAAGCCAACGACTTCCTGCTGTAATGCTGATCTACCGAATGAATCGCCTGAACCGCTACCTGCTGTTACTTTTTTGTTTTACCGTATCCGTTGTTGCCAATGCCCAGACGCAACGCCCCAATGACCTGAAACTGTGGTTCACCCACCCGGCTGCGACCTGGAACGAAGCCCTGCCGGTAGGCAATGGACGGCTCGGGGCCATGGTGTTTGGTAACGTAACCTCCGAACGTCTGCAACTGAACGAGAAAACCGTCTGGACCGGGAAGGACGTCGATTTCGTAAATCCCGGAGCCAAAGCGGCCCTGCCTAAGATCCGGGCGTTGCTGTTTGCCGGAAAGTATGCTGAAGCTCAGGAGATGGCGCAGGAGAAAATGATGGGCAATAAAACCGTTGAGAGTAACTACCAGACCCTCGGCGATCTGAACCTGGATTTTAACCTGCCGAGTCAGGAGGTTGCCGACTACCGCCGGGAGCTGGATATCGAAACGGCCGTTGCCCGGGTAAGCTACCGCGTCGGACAGACGACGTTTACCCGCGAGATTTTCTCCAGTGCGCCCGGTCAGGCGCTGGTTGTGCGGCTCACCGCTAGCAAACCCGGTTCACTCACGTTTGCCCTGAAACTGAGCCGTCCCGGTAATAAAGCCACAATCAATGCAGCCGGTAATGAAATCATGATGCGGGAGCATGTGGGCAATGGGGTAGGAGTCACTATGGTGGCGCGTACCCGAGTGCTCAATCAGGGTGGGACGGTGGCCGTAGCGGGCGAAACCATTCGGGTTGAGAAAGCCGATGCCGTTACGTTGCTGCTAACGGCGGCCACCGACTATCGTCCGGGCGATCCGCTGGCAATTTCCGGACAGCAGATGGCGGCTGTTGAAACGCAGGCGTATGACGCCCTGAAGCAGGCACACATCGCCGACTACCAGCAGTACTTTAAACGGGTTGATCTGGATCTGGGAACCTCCGACGCGGCTTACTTCCCGACCGATGCCCGCCTGACCGCTCTGCAGAACGGCAACGTTGACCCGCAACTGCTTCGCCTGTACTACCAGTTTGGGCGGTATCTGCTCATCAGCAGTTCACGGCCGAACCTGAACGGTGTGCCGAGTCTGCCCGCTAACCTGCAGGGCATCTGGGCCGATGGCCTGACCCCGCCCTGGAGCGCCGATTATCACATCAACATCAACATTCAGATGAACTACTGGCCCGCCGAGGTCACGAACCTATCAGAGATGCACCAGCCGTTTCTGACGTTTCTGGATGAACTGCGGCCCGATGCCCGCAAGACAGCGAAGGACATGTATGGCCTGACGGGGACGGTCGCGCATTTCACCACCGACCCCTGGCATTTTACCGAAACCTACGGCCGCCCGCAGTGGGCCATGTGGCCGATGGGGATGGCCTGGAGCGTGCAGCATCTGTGGGAACACTATCTTTTTACCGAAGATCGGAAGTTTTTGCAGGAGTCGGCCTATCCGATTCTGAAAGAAACCGCCCAGTTCTGTGTCAACTGGCTGGTTGCCAACCCAACGACGAAGCAGCTGGTATCAGGTCCTTCGATTTCGCCGGAGAATACGTTCAAAACACCAACGGGCGAGGTCGCTACGATGGTCATGGGCCCCACCATGGACCACATGATTATCCGCGATCTGCTGACCAACACCATCGAAGCCAGCAAGGTCCTGAACACCGACGCGGCTTTCCGGCGGCAGCTCGAAACAACCCTGACCCGCTTAGCACCGACCCGCATCGGAAAAGACGGACGGATTATGGAGTGGACCGAGGAGTTTGAGGAGCCGGAACCCGGCCACCGGCATATTTCGCAGCTGTTTGGTCTGCACCCCGGTCGCCAGATTACCCGCCAGACGCCCGAGCTGCTGGCAGCCGCCCGCAAAACGATTGACTACCGGCTGTCGCACGGGGGCGGGCATACGGGCTGGAGCCGTGCCTGGATTGTCAACTTTTTCGCGCGTCTGCAGGACGGCGAAGCGGCTCACCAGAACCTGCTGGCGCTCTTACGTAAATCAACCCTGCCCAACCTGTTCGACAATCACCCCCCGTTCCAGATCGATGGTAACTTCGGCGCAACGGCGGGCATTACCGAAATGCTGCTGCAAAGCCATGCGGGTGAACTGCATCTGCTTCCGGCCCTGCCGATTGCCTGGCCAACGGGTCATATCCACGGCATCTGCGCGCGGGGCGGCTACGAACTGGACCTCGACTGGGAGAACGGAAAACTCAGGCAGGTCAGCGTACTCTCCAAACTCGGCAAGCCCTGCCAGATTCGTTACGGCGATCAGGTGATTACGCTCCAGACGCAGGCCGGTAAACGCTACCGGCTGGATAGCGGCCTGAAGGTGGTTGAGTAGAAATCCTTACGTTGGCCTCCTTCTGTAGTACTGCGTAATGTCAGGAACGGCGGGCTTTTAACGCTAGCGGAATATAGAACAGCGTATGCTGATGAAAGAAAATTATCGGTGGAGAATCATTGCTCTCCTGTTTCTGGTCACGACGATTAATTACGTAGACCGGCAGGCTCTGTCGTTCGTCATGACGGATGAAGGGTTCAAGAAAACCCTGCTCGGCTTGGCCCCGGATACGCTCCTGACGGATGAGCACCTGAAGCTGTTTCGTATTCAGATGGGCCTGATCGACTCGGCGTTCAAAGCCGCTTACGCCATTGGCTTTCTGGTTGTTGGCTGGCTGATTGACCGGATTGGAACCAAGAAAGGCTTTGCGGTAGGCATTGCGGTCTGGAGCGTGGCCAGTATTGCCTCCGCCTTTGTGTCAACGGTAGGTCAGTTCAAACTCGTTCGGGCGCTGCTTGGACTTGGCGAATCAGCCAATTTCCCCTCGGCTATAAAAGCCATTTCGGAGTGGTTCCCGAAAGCCGAGCGCTCCACCGCTACCGGTATTCTGAACGCGGGCTCAAACATGGGCGTCATCGTTACGGCCCTGCTGATTCCGGTGCTGGTGCAGCAATACGGCTGGCGGGTATCGTTTCTGGTGTCGGCTGTTCTGGGCGTCCTGATGTTTGTTCTCTGGTGGGCGAGCTATGCCCGACCCGAAGAAAAGCGGACGCTGACACCAGCTGAGTATGCGTATATTTCACAGGACCAGTCGGACGACGCGCCAACCGGCGAAACAAACCGGCTTTCGTGGAAAGAACTGCTTCGCTACCGGCAAACCTGGGTGTTCATCTTTGGGAAAATCTTCGCCGATCCGGTCTGGTTCTTTTACCTGACCTGGCTACCTGATTTTCTGAGTACCAACAGTCTGCTGGATCACAAGCTGGATCTTAAAAACTTCGGCCTGACTTTCCTCATCATTTACGTGGCATCTGATCTGGGCAGCATCTTCTTTGGCTGGATGGCGACGCGACTGATCAGGTACGGCTGGAGCGAGAATCGGGCGCGCAAACTAACCCTACTGACCTGTGCGCTCGCCATTACGCCTGTTTACCTGACCTCGTCGATGCACAGTTTTACGCTGATGGTGACGCTACTGGCGCTGGCGATGGCTGCCCATCAGGGCTGGTCGACGAACGTATTCGCCATGGCCGCTACCCTGTTTCCGAGTAATTCGGTTGCTATGGCGACGGGCCTGGGCAGTTTTTTCGGCGGTATAACCAGCATGGGCGTTGCCGCAGCAACGGGTTATATTGTGGCGCTGTTTGGCTACCGGCCCATGTTTATCTTTGCCAGTTGTTCGTATCTGATTGGTCTGCTTGTCATTCATGTTGTTTTACCCGTTCTCAAACCGGTGAAACTCCCCGCCGATCAGCCCAACGAGGCTGCCCTGCCGATTTGAACCGAATGGTTAGATAAAGCTACCAGACATATAGTTAAATGATTGAATTTTAATGAGTGAAGGTTATATGCGGGCGGGTGTCCTGACGGCCCCCGGAGCAATTGCTATTCGACAGCAGACCATACCGGAGCCCGGCCCCGGCGAAGTCAGAATCCGCATGAAAGCGGTAGGTATCTGTGGCTCCGATGTATCGATTTTTCAGGGTCACCGGCCTGACCTGCTTTTTCCGTTGGTGATTGGGCACGAAGGGTTGGGTTACGTCGATAAAACGGGCGAAGGTGTCAGCCAGCTCCAGGTTGGTGATCGGGTGGTTATCGAACCTAATTTTCCCTGTGGTCACTGCGATTTCTGCTGGCAGGGACGTGGGAATATCTGCCCGAACAAGCGCATTTTTGGCGTACGCGAGACGGGCTGCTTTGCCGATTACGCTCTGGCACCGGAACACTTTGTGTGGCGCGTTCCCGACGCGGTCAGTGATGATGACGCGGTGGTCATAGAGCCAACGGCCGTAGCCCTGCATACCTTGTTTACGTCGCCGGCCCGGCCGGGCGATCCAGTTGCCGTGGTTGGCATGGGCGCTATCGGGTTGCTGGTGGCCTATCTGGCCGTGCGGATGGGCTACAAGGTGCTGGCCTATGACCGGGTGCAGGAAAAAGTGGACCGGGCCGTTGAGTTGGGCGCGGTGCCGGTTGACGCCAGCACGACGACCGCGCAGATAGCGCAAATCTGGAAAGATGCCTCGGTGCATACCGTCTTTGAATGTGCGGGCGCGGCACCGGCCTTCACAATGGCTCTGGAAGCGGCTCCGCGCGGCTCTTACGTGGTTGTGGCGGGGCTGGCCGATGGGTTAAGCAACCTCTCCGAATTCAGCATTACCCGTCAAGGAATTACCATCCTGACCTCAATCATTTACGACCATCCCGTTGACTTCCGGCGTACAATTGCTCTGATTGAATCGGGCTTTCTGAGGCCCGGCCAGATCATTTCGGCGAAAGAATCCTTCGATCGGCTGCCCAATGCGCTGGAAATGGCCTGTCGCGGTCAACATGCCAAAATCGTGCTGAGTCTATCGAGTTAGGGTTGCCGATTACTGCCAAAAAGGAATACAGAAAAACCGTTACGTACCGCTTATCCCTGAATACTTCCGTAAACACCATCTGCGTTCGGTAGTATACCAGAATCAACTATCTTATTGTCTTTCATTCGATCCGAAACGTCTTTATGAAGATAGCACACCTTCTTTTTTTAGCCGCCACTGCCTTTGTTTCGCCAGCCGTGGTGGCGAAGCCCACTACGCCCCTGGTGTATGAAGTAAACCTCAACGACCGCGCCGACGACCAGTTTAAGGTAACCTTACGGGTCAACGGCCTGACGGCCGACAATGCCGTTTACCAGTTTGCCGCTACGGCACCCGGTACGTATCAGATCATGGACATTGGCCGTTACGTCCGTTCCTTCAAAGCGCTCGACGCCAAAGGCCGCGAACTCAAAACCCAGCAGGTGTCAACCAACCAGTGGAAGCTGGATCAGCCCCAGGCCGTCAGGACGATTCAATACAGTATCGCCGAAACCTGGGACACGCCCGTGAACGAACACAAGCCGTATAACATGTGCGGTACGTCCATCGAAAACGACCATGTCCTCATCAACGGTCAGGGCGTGTTTGGTTTCCCGAGCGGAATGCAGGCGGCTCCCATTGAAGTGAAGCTGAATTACCCGATGGAGTGGACCGTTGGTACGGCCCTGGACAAAAATGCGAAAGGCAATTTCTCCGCGGCCAACTACGACCGGATTGTTGATTCGCCCATCCTGCTGGGTCGGCTGACCAAAGCCAGCACCACCGTTGCCGGGGCTCAGATTGACGTCTACACCTATTCCAAGAGCGATAAGGTGAAGTCGAACCAACTGCTCGATAATATGCAGGCCATGCTCAACGCGGCCGGTCAATTTCTAAAACAGTTGCCCGTCAAGCGCTATACGTTCCTGTACCATTTCGAAGATCAGGACTGGGGTGCCTGGGAGCATTCCTATAGCTCGGAGTACGTCATGCGGGAGGATGAGTTTACGAAGAAACTGGCCGACAACATTACGTCGATTGCCGCGCATGAATTCTTCCACGTCGTTACGCCACTGAACATTCACAGCGAAGTGATTGAGCAGTTTAACTTCGTAACGCCAACGCCGTCGGAGCACCTGTGGCTTTACGAAGGCGTAACCGAATGGGCCAGCGACGCCATGCAGTTGCGTGGCAAGATTATGGACCTGCCTACGTATCTCGACGAGCTGACCCAAAAAATTGCTTACGATAAAAGCTTGGATACCACCTACAGCCTGAGCAACCTGGGCCTGACCTGTTATACCGACGAGGGCCAGCGGCAGTACGGCAACATCTACGCACGTGGGGCCCTGGTAGCTAGTTTGCTGGATATTCGTCTGCTCGAACTCTCGAATGGCAAACGGGGGCTGCGGGAAGTCATCAACGAACTGGCCTCTCTGTATGGACCGAACAAAGCGTTTCCGGAGAAAGAGTTCTTCACCATCTTCACTCAGAAGACGTACCCGGAGATTGGCGATTTCTTCAACCGGTACGTAAAAGCAACCGAGCCGCTGCCGTTTAAGGAGTATTACGGTAAACTCGGTATTATGTACACCCCGGCGGTGAATACGGGCCAGAAAACACCGACGATTGGAATGCGGCCAGCGTTTAACGACAACAAATTTTATCTGACCAAACTGGATTCGGCCTTAGTCAAAGCCGGTTTGCAGGAAAACGACGAATGGGTGGCCTATAACCAGCAGCCCGTAACGATGGAGGGTATACGTACCATTCAGGGCGAACTGATGCAGCTGAAACCGGGCGATACCTACGACCTGACCGTTCGCCGGAATGGCAAGGAGATGGTCGTAAAAACGCCCGTTCTGGAAAAAGAGCTTGTTCTGCGCTACAAGTTCGAGCCTGATCCGCAGGCCAGTCCGCAGCAGTTACAGCTTCGGGAAATCTGGATGAAGAATTTATAAGCAGGACGTTTCTGTTACTCTGGAAAAGGGCTTTACGTGCAGTGAAGCCCTTTTTTGTATCTTGTTGGCCATGCAGAACTTTCTAAACTACCTGGCTGGCGTGTTGCTGGTCGGTGTATTGGCAACAACGGGTTACGGCCAGGCCCGAACGGACAGCTTCCTGACCAAACTGTTTGCGAACAACCAAAACCCCATTTTTCAGAATGTCATTCAGCATCCGGAGATTTATCGGCTCCAGATCATCTACACCCAGATCAATCGCGACCGGCAAAATCGGCCATCATTCCGGAATTATTATGTTAACGTCGACAGCACGCAGTATTTCAACCCGGCGTCAACGGTGAAACTGCCGCTGGCACTGCTCGCCCTCGAAAAGCTGAATCGCCTGAACCGGCCGCAGGTAGACAAATTTACGGCGATGCAGTTCGACAGTTCCTACGCAAAGCAGACCAAAGAATGGACCGATACGACGGCGCAGAGTGGGTATCCATCTATTGCCCATTTCATCAAAAAAGCATTTCTGGTGAGCGATAATGATGCCTACAGCCGAATGTATGAGTTTGTGGGTCAGCAGGAAATCAACCGGTCGCTGCACGCCAAAGGCTACCGGGATACGCGCATTACGCACCGGTTCGTGCGGATGAGCCCCGACGAAAACCGGCATACCAATGCCGTTCGGTTCATAAGTCCGTCCGGCCAGCTTCTTTACGCTCAGCCACCAGCTTATAACCCCGACCCATTCGATGCGCGACGTATTGATACGCTGGGGAGGGGGTATGTCGTGGGGAAAGACAGTCTGGTGCGCAAGCCGTTTGACTTTACGGGCCGTAATAAGCTTCCGCTGGAGTCTTTTCAGCAGATACTGCAATCGGTGATGTTTCCGCTCTCGGTTCTACCCGTGCAGCGGTTCGCGCTGACCCAGGCTGACTACCAGTTCGTGCGTCAATACCTGTCCCAGTTTCCGGGCGAAACAAATTACCCCAAGTACGATGCGGCTCAGTACTATGACAGTTACGTAAAGTTCTTCTTTCTGGATAGCCTACACCATCAGTTGCCGGCGTGCGTGCGGGTATTCAATAAAGTTGGCTGGGCCTACGGCTTTCTGACCGATGCGTCGTACGTGGCCGACTTTACCAACAAGGTTGAGTATATGCTGACGGCCACAATTTACGTCAACCGCGACGGCATCCTGAACGACGACAAGTATGAATACGAAAGCGTGGGTCACCCGTTTCTGTACCAGTTAGGGCAGACGATCTACCAATATGAACTGAAGCGTAAACGGCAGTATGCGCCCGATCTGAGCGAGTTTCGAATGATCTACGAAACACGGCTCAACGATTCTCGCCCGGTAATCCGGGATGTAGATAATTGAGGTTTATTGGATCCGATCAATCAGACTATTATCCTGAAAATAAGTAATAAAAACAAACCAAGAATGCACATAAAATTTTTTAGAGTTGCAAAACAGTAAGCAATTCCCCGAAATCTGCTTTGTGTTTTTTGATTAATGACAAACCTCAAAGTGAAGAAACACATTTCGCCAGTCTTTAAAATAGCTCTTTTGGGCTACTAATAAGGATATAGAGTAAATTTGACTTATATAAGCTATCCAGTTCCTGACTTATTGATGGAGACTATTTTAGATCGTATTTGGGAGGACTTGTGCCGATATCAGTATCAATATAAGTATACATGCGTTAATCTTGCTTGGCAAAAGGGCCTTAGAAAGGCTGTAAAGCTAATAACTCTTGTTTTTTCGACAGGGGGATTTTAGGATGGGGAATTTGGAAAGAGGGTAAATTTTTGCTAGCATCCTACGTCATTACCAGTATTGTACAATTAATATCACTTATTGAAAATAATATTGTTCTTTCTGATGAGGGATTTGAGAAGTTATTGGATCTTCAGGCGAAGTTAAAAGAGCATTTTGACCGAGTTGAAAAGCTATATTATGATTGTTTACTAGGCCATATCAAAGAGGAAAAAAAAGCATCAAAAATCCTTTTTGTTGATTTTAAAAAGTGTGAGCAGGAGATCAAAAGGCTAGACGCTTCTATAACGAGTTGGAAACCTAACTTTCTAGAAAAACGAACTTTACCCGATTACCAAAAATTCTTAAATCTCAAAACTAGTAACAATGGAACAACCACAGAGGGAACGAGAACGACATGATGAGCCTAAACGACCTACTCCTACCCAGCCAGAACGTTGGCGAGAAACTAATGTACCTGAGCGTCAAGACCCTGATCGCTTAAAGCGAGATCTGCCAGAACCGCCATATATTCCAGCTAGACCAAGGGAGAAAAAGTAGCAACTATACTTCTTGTGCACAAGGTATTACGATACTTATTCTATGTTATGTTTCGTTATATCATAAAGAAAAACCCCGTATCCCTAGCTCGGCGCGTTATGAGTTAGAGGTACGGAGTTTCTATTATTGGTTAATGCGTTACTTCGCTTTCCAGTTATTATTGCTTTCGTCGGCGTCCATGAAAATTCCGCCCTCCAGGGTAATCGACTGGACTGTCTTCCGGGTGGGAATTTTTACTACGGCCTGCGTTGGGTTGGTTTGCCAGATCGCCGGCGTCTGGTGATGCGTTTCTTTCGTGCCATCCGCAAACTGTACAACTACGTCGACGGGCGCTACGTAACCGCCAATGTTCTGGAGCGTGATTGTTGTCTGGGTAGCCGAAGACGTAACCTGCTGAATGGCCAGATCGATATAGTTGTTGCTGAAGAACCAGTTGTTCCAGAACCAGTTCAGATTCCGGCCCGACGCGTCATTGAAGCTATAGAACATATCCCAGGGCGTCGGGTGCTTGCCGTTCCAGCGGTTCATAAACTCGTGGAGTGACTTTTTGAACAGTGCGTCGCCCAGCAGGTCTTTCAGGGCCAGATACCCGATGGCTGCTTTGCCGTATTCATTATTACCCAGAGCCGCCCCACTCAGCACGTTGGCGGGCGTTACGATGGGCAGGTCCTGCTCGGCCGATGGGTCTTTGCTCCAGTAGTCTACCCGAAACTGCTGGAAGTTCTTCGTAGCCGTTTCGTTGCCCAGATCGGCCTGACTGATCAGGTATTCGAGCGCCGTGGCCCAGCCCTCGTCCATGAACCCGTAGCGGGTTTCGTTGATACCCATATAGAATGGAAACCAGGTATGCGCAATCTCGTGCTCGGCCACAAAGCGCGAAAAATTCAGATCCTGCGTCGTGGCGTCGTTCACCATCATGGGGTATTCCATATCGGCAAAGCCCTGCACGACGGTGGTTTTGGGATAAGGATAGGGAATGCCGGGCCAGTTGTTGGAAAACCAGTCCAGCGAATGACGCCCAAAACTGACCATCTGATGGAAGTCGTTGGCATTGTCCAGAAAGGCGGCCTGCACACTCGCCCGCCGACCTGTTTTCTTATCAACTACCACGCTCGATGCATCCCAGACGTAATGATTGCTGATGCACAGGGCAATGTCGGGAACGTAACCAGCCTGCCACCGCCAGCTGTTTGTGGGCTGCTGCCGGGTTACGTTGCGGGCGTTTAGCTCCTGAAGCGTCGCGACGTGAACGAGCGAATCGGTTCGCATGGACTCGGCCAGACGCCGGGCATACGTTGGCTGCAGCACCTCGTCGGCGTTCTTTAGATCGCCGGTGGCCCAGACGATATAATCTTTGGGTACATTGACCGTGAAGACGTAATCGTTGAAATCGCTGTAAAACTCCTGAGCCTCGGTAAACGGCATTCGATCCCAGCCGTAATAATCGTCATACACCGCCACGCGGGGATAGAAGTAGGCCAGGAAAAAGGTTGTTGAATCGAGTACGCCCTCGCGGCCGCTTTCCAGCGAAAGGTCAAAATGCCAGTCGAATGACAGCTTAACCGAGTCGCGGGGCAGCAGGGGTTTCCTCAGCGCCGTCTGTCTGACCGTCGCAGCACCTGCGTCCCGCCAATTCACGGCCGCGTTATTTTCGGTGTATTTGTCGATGTGGATACCGGAGGTCAGGTAGTTCTCCGAAACGGCACCCTGCCGGGCCGCGCCCGGTTTATGACTGTTCAGAAACAGCTTGAACGTAAGCGCCCGGAGCGTGTCGGGGCTGTTATTGATATACGTAATCTCTTCGGTGCCCCGGATGGTGCGGCTCGGGGGCGTAGCCGTCAGGGTGATGTTGTAGCGGGCCGTATTCTGCCAGTACTTCGGGCCGGGCCGGCCATTCATTGAGCGCGTACCCTGCTGGTAAGCTTTTTTGATGTTGCGCGGCATGTAAAGGCTCTGAGCCTGCGCGGCTCCGGCTCCCAATGCCAGTATGCAAAGCAATAAAATGAGTTTTACTCTGTGCGAATGCGTCTTTACCACAAGCGTTGCGGGTTTATGAGATGATTGAAAAGAGACCAACATAATTACGAATTACCGAATCGCTACACAACCCGTATGGTTTGATCGGACGTAAGTATCCAGCAGCGGATAACGATCTTCGGTTTTGAGCCTGAATTGCCTACCAATCACATACCCAACCGAGAAGGAATAAACTCGCCAGTATGAACCCGAAACTCGCTTAAACAGGTTATTGAACATATCAGTAAGAGGTTAAATGCCTGGCCGAATGACAACCAACGAAATTTTTGACGTACTCACGGATGCGATTAGTCGGGCTATTCCCGACGAGTGGACGATTGCCCGCCTGAATGTTCAGATTCTGACCGACGGACAGGATATTGAATTCGATGGTACGTATCTGACGCCAACGGGCGAGGCCGAACCGCTCAACACCGACTTCCCGGACGAGGTAACTGAGGCCGTTCTGGAGTTATACCTGCGGCATAAGAACGAAGGCAACCCCAGGGCGAACTACCTGCAAATGGATCTGACCGTGCAGGGGCAGTTTACGACCGAGTTCAGCTGGGATCAGGAGATTCAGGACGAGGATGATCATTTCTCGGCCGGGGGCACCGCCCGCGAGTGGATGGCGATTCGTGAAGCCAAATACGGCTCCGCTGAGGAGTAAGACTTAACGTACAACGTTGACGTAAAAGCAGCGGTAAGCCCATTGGGGCTTACCGCTGCTGCTTTCTTAAGGTGTCGAGCAGATAGTCGAGTCCGTTCAGCCGGATTTCGTAGAGCGTTTGCAGCAGCATACCCAGCTTGCCCGGCGGAAAGCCTTTTTGTGCAAACCATTCCAGATACGAAATCGGGAGTTCGGTAAGCAGACGGTCTTTGTACTTGCCAAACGGCATTGAATATTGGATTAACTCGGTCAGTAAGGCAGGATTGCCCAGGGGTAATTCTTCGGCCATGAGGAAGAGGATTCAGTGCTGAGTACGGGTAAGTCTGTTTGGCTGACAGTTCACCGGGCCACTTCAATTTTATACTTTTTACCTTTCATTTTCTCATCCCGGATTTGCGTCAGCAATGCCGGGACTTTACCTGTTTTGACGGCGGCAAAGGACATAAAATCCTTGACTTCAATCAGGCCGAGATCGCCGGGGCCGAGTTTACCCTTTTGGGAGAGGAACCCGACGATATCTACTTTATTCAGCTTGTTTTTTCGGCCGCCACTGATGTACAGCGTCTGAAATTCAGGTGGTTCAGGCAGGGGCTGGTCGCTGGGCAGGAGCAGTTTATCGAGGGAGTCCGGCAGCCAATGTGGGCGAGGGTCGGTTGCGTGCAGGATGACGTAAGCCGTGCCGGACGCCTGCATGCGGGCGGTGCGGCCGTTACGGTGCGTAAACTCGTGTTCGTGAGCCGGCAGGTGGTAATGAATGACGTGCTTCATTTCGGGAATATCCAGGCCGCGGGCCGCCAGATCGGTCGTAATCAGGTAGCGAACACTGCCGTTGCGAAACTGAATCAGCGCGCGTTCGCGGGCATCCTGCTCCAGTCCCCCATGATAGACAAGCGAATGAATGCCGTGTTCACCCAGCAGCGTACTGGTGCGCTCAGCGGCATCGCGGTGGTTGCAGAAGATCAGCGCCGGTTCCGAATGCAGCGAACACAGCAACTGAATCAGCGTGTCGATTTTATCCTTCGCTTCCGAATGAACCAGCTTCAGGGTCAGCCCGCCCGGCGCGTCGTCGCTGGCGTTAAATACCAGCCGGACAGGCCTATTGAGCCGGATAAACTCAGGAATGGAAATGCCTGCCGTAGCCGATACCAGCACCCGCTTGCTGAGGTTTTGTAACTGCTCAATAATGAACGCCATTTCCTCGTGAAAACCCAGCGTCAGCGACTTGTCGAACTCGTCGAGCACCAACGTATGGATGCCATCGAGGGCGAATGTCTGGCGGCTGATGTGATCGGTGATGCGGCCGGGCGTTCCAATCAGCAGCGCAGGTGGATTGCTCAGGTTTTTGATTTCGGTTTCCATCGAATGCCCACCGTAGCACACGTTGACCTTGTAGCCCGTCGCCATCTTTTTCCAGACCTGCTCAATCTGCAGAGCCAGCTCCCGCGACGGTGTTAGTATCAGGCACTGCACGGCGTTTTGTTCAGGAGTAAGCAGTTGCAGAACAGGCAAAAGAAAACCCAGAGTTTTGCCGGAGCCGGTGGGTGCAATCAAAAACAGGTCGGTATCCTGCAAAATGGCCGATTGCGCAGCTTCCTGCATGGGGTTAAGAGCGGCAATCCCCAGGTTGGCGAGAATCTGGTCCTGTTGTTCGGGCGTTATCATTTGACAAAAGTACGCCGAAAGTCCGGATACAATCTTTTACCTGCCCGGAACCTGATACGATAGGTGGCAAGTTCGGTTCTATCCTTTAAATAAGAGTCCGGTTGTTCTGGTTGATAGAGCAGGTATTATTCATTCTTTTGCCCAGCGATCATACGCTCTGCTCCTGATCAGGTTGACCCGTAAACCTTTGCCGCCCAATGTACGCCCGAATCATCCAGGTCCCTCTAAAGCCCGAACACGTAACCGACGCCATCGATTATTTCCGCGATTCGGTCGGGCCAGCACTCAAACAGCAGGACGGTTTTAAAAACAGCCGTTTCCTCACCGACTCCTCAACCGGTAAAGGCCTGATGGTAACGCTGTGGGAGACTGAGCAGCATCGGCAGGCCGCCGAAAGCAACGGTTTTCTGCAGGATGTTCCTTAAAAACATGGGCAACTATTTCGCCGGACAGCCAACCATTGACTATTACGGGGTAAACGTTCAGGTAGCTTAAGAAGAGGGAGATTGGGGTATTACTAAGGATTAAATAATTCGTTGTCTTGCAGATAATCGGCAACCGCTCTGATAAATTGCTGGGCACTTTCAAGCGCTTCAGCCGCTTCCTCTGTCGTGACCCTGTCTTCAAAATCATAATCACCAGCCTGTCGAAGTTCCCAGGTTTTATCTAACCAATAACTCACTTCTTTGGGGAGTAAGCCGGTTTTGACATATAGCTCTCGAAACTTGGCATGTGCACCCGAATGGCTTTTGGTATATAAATATTCTTTTTCGTAAAGCAGCGTGATAAGGACATAGAAAACAGCATAATAGCTTCGGTTTATTGTGACGAGATACCGATCATCCTGCTAGTTGGCGGCTGCATCACTAAACTTTCAAGGGCACGTTCCCAAACCGGTCGGCTAATCTCCTTCATAGTGTAATTCCCTCCATACGTGCAAAGTAGTAAACTGGCATTGCAGATTCTATATATTTCTTGCGGCTGACAGGTAAAATGGATAGGGTTATGTCATGCTTCAGACTGATCTCCGATTGTGCACTTAAAAATCGATTGATTTCCTCTAAGCGCGAGATTCGTTCATCATTGAGAACAACGAGGAAGTCAATGTCTGAGTCGGCGCGATAATCACCCCGAGCATGGGAGCCAAACAGGACAACGCGGTCGAGACGATGACCATAAAGTGATTGCATAGCTTGTTTGACATCATCAGCGACTTTTCGTGGGCGGGCATCCATATCTGTACGCGTGATTAGTTTGTTGTTGAAAGATAATCGGTCAACGTTAATTCGCCAATCCGGTTACTGTATAAAGACAGCAGTCAAACATGCTTGATAGAGCACGTTTATTGACAAACGTCTGGACTTAACCGCTGATGATGAGAGGTTCTGTTAATTCGCCGTACCTTCGTAGTTTCGTTTGAACAGCCTTGCTATGACGTTTGAAGAACTGAATTTGAATAAACCGCTGATCAATGCCCTGACTGATCTGGGCTATACGACCCCCACGCTCATTCAGCAGAACGTGTTTTCGGTGGTTATGTCGGGGCGGGATGTGTGCGGCATTGCGCAGACCGGAACGGGCAAAACCCTGGCGTATCTGCTGCCCTGTCTGCGACAGTACCAGTTTGCCAGCGAGAAGCTCCCCCAGATTTTAGTCCTTGTACCCACGCGTGAACTGGTCGTGCAGGTGGTCGAAACGGTCAAAAGTCTGACAACCTATATGAATCTGGCGGTGGTGGGGCTATATGGTGGTGTCAACCTGAAACCGCAGGTGGCTGAGGTTCAGCAGGGGGCCGACATTGTGGTTGCTACGCCCGGTCGGCTGGTCGATCTGCTGTCGAGCGGAGCTATGAAGACAAAGGCTATCAAGAAACTTGTCATCGACGAAGTGGACGAAATGCTGAATCTGGGTTTCCGGACTCAGTTGAAGATGATTCTCGATCTGTTGCCGCCCCGGCGGCAGAACCTGCTGTTTTCGGCCACGCTGACCGACGAGGTCGAGCAGATCATCGATACGTATTTTGCGAATCCGGTTCGGGTTGAGGCCGCCCCCGTCGGAACCCCGCTGGAGAACATCGCCCAGTCGGCCTATGCCGTCCCGAATTTCTACACGAAAGTAAACCTGCTCGAACTGCTGCTCAACCGGAACGCCGACATGACGAAGGTGCTGGTATTCGTGGCGACCAAACAACTGGCCGACCAGTTATATGAGCAGCTGGCCGCTGACTTTCCGGATCAGGTTGGCGTTATCCACTCCAACAAGGCGCAGAACCACCGCTTCGAAGCCGTCAATCGGTTTCAGGACGGTACGTCTCGCATCCTGATTGCCACCGACATTATTGCGCGGGGACTGGACGTAGCCGAAGTATCGCATGTCATCAATTTCGATACGCCCGACGTGCCCGAGATCTATATCCATCGCATTGGTCGAACCGGGCGGGCCGACCGGCAGGGTATCGCCATTACGTTCATTACCGGGAAAGAGCAGGAAAATCAGGCGGCCATCGAGCAGCTGATGAATTATTCGATTCCCATGCTGCCTTTGCCTGAGAATCTGGTTATTTCGGAGGAACTGACCGAGGATGAGAAGCCGAAGGTACACATGAAAATCCCGACCGTAAAAGTCCCTAAACGGGAGGAGGTAGGCCCGGCTTTTCACGAAAAGATCGCCAAGAACCAGAAGGTAAATGTGCGTCGGGATCACGCAGCCGAAAAATGGGCTAAATACGGTCGGCCGATCAAGCGGGGTGGAAAGAAATAAGAGCCAGCAGCCTTACATATAATAGGCAGTCGAGCTTGTGGTTGAAGTAAGAGGTTTTCGCTAGATTCGTTTCGGATTCCTAAGCTCAGTATCGTTATGACCTTCCAGATGTGGGGTTTCGTCTTCACAGGTATGGTGGCCTCCATTCTGCTGTTAAACATTATTCAGTGGATTACCTACCGGACGCGCATCTATGGGTTGTATACGCTCTATATGCTGGCCTGGCTACTGCGGGTGCAGACCTTTCCGGACTGGCTTTCGCCGAATGCGTTTCATTTCGTGCGGACTACGGCGTCCATGATGGCCTTCTACGTTTATTTCGATTTTGCCGATGCTGCTCTGGAGCTTCGTCGGCGCCTGCCCGCGCTGTATCGGCTGTTTCCCTACGCGAAAGGGATTATTCTGGTTTACATTGCCATTCAGGTAATCCTTTGTTTTGTATTGCCCGACTGGCACCCCCGGCTATACGAGGCCGCTTTCGGGGTTGTACGAGCCCTGCTGGCTATCGGCGGCTTTTATGCGGTCGTTCAGTTGGTGAAGCTGAAGGACACGCTGTCACGGTATTTTCTGGCCGGAACGCTGTTTGTGCAGGTCGGTTCGCTAGTTAGCCAGGGGCTGTCGCTGGTTCGGCCCATGGACGATCTGTCGGGACCGCTCTGGACCATTTCGCTGGCGTATCTGCAGCTGGGCGTCATTCTGGAACTGATCTGCTTTTCGCTGGGCCTGAGTTACGAGCAGCGCCAGATTGCCGTTCGTCATGCCATGATGGAGCAGGAACTGGACCGCGAGCGCGAACAGCGTCATCGCGAACACCTGGAGGCCGAACTGTCGGTGCAGCGGCTGGAGCAGGAAAAAGCGGAGGCCCACATCCGGGCGTTGCAGGGGCAGGTTAATCCGCATTTTCTGTTTAACAGCCTGAATGTACTCGACTCACTCATCGAAGACGACCCCGAACAGGCCCACGTTTTCTTGGATGAACTGAGTTCGGTTTATCGGTATCTGCTGCGTGCCAATGAGCAACCCCTCACCGAGCTCGCCGACGAACTGGCCTTTATTCAGTCCTATTACCAGCTTCTGCGGACCCGCCACGGGAATGGCGTACAGCTTTTTCTGCGGGTCGATGAGCACTACCTGAACTACCAGTTGCCCCCGCTGACGCTGCAGCTGCTGGTCGAAAACGCCGTAAAGCACAATGTGGTACTGCCCGACCAGCCGCTCCAGATTGATATTGCGACGGATGCTGAGGCCCGGCTGCTGGTGCGCAATAACATCCAGCGCAAGACCAGTCGGGTCGCATCCAACGGGGTGGGGTTATCCAATATTCTGGCCAAATACCAGATGCTGGGTCAGAAGAAGCCGGTCATTTGGGAGGCCGACGGGCAGTTTCTGGTTACGCTGCCTCTGATTGAGCAATCTGTATGAAGTAAATAAACGATTGATAATTATCCGGCAGGTTTTCAGAACCTGATCTGTCCTTGGCCTGTTCGACGAAAGTCTCGGGCCGCTCAGTTCCCTGGCGCCGAGCGCCAGGGAAACGCTGAAATTTTCACCCACACAATCCAGATTTAAACAGGTAGCTAACGAAAAATATGGCGGAAAATCGGTTAATGGAGAAATATAAAGCTGTATTGATTGGCGGCTCAACCGGCAGTATCGACGTATTACTGCAATTGCTGCCTGCTTTACGTCCTCCGCTTTCGTTCGCCTTGATTATTGTCGTACACCGTAAAAACACGGCCGACTCCACGCTGGCGAATCTGCTCAGCTTCAAAACAAACCTTCCGCTCCGGGAAGTCGACGACAAAGACCCTATGCTGCCGGGGAATATCTATCTGGCACCCGCCGATTACCATCTGCTGCTCGAACAGGACGGCACGTTTTCGCTTGACGATTCTGAAAAGGTTAACTATAGCCGACCGTCGATTGACGTAACCTTTGAGTCGGCCGCCGATGTCTACGGCCCGGCGTTGGTTGGTGTTCTGCTGTCGGGCGCCAATGCCGACGGAACCGCGGGGCTGAGAGCCATTAAGAAAGCCGGTGGGGTTCTTGTGGCTCAGCAGCCCGAAACCGCGCAGGTCGGGTTCATGCCCCAACAGGCTATTCTGAGTGCACCGGTCGATTATGTGTTGGATGTGCCGGAACTGATCCGGTTCATTAACCGCCTGAGTGAACTGGCTCCAAAGTTCAGCTAAGCAGGTTCAGGAACGACAATGCAATCAGGCGGGGTCTGATTCAGAATTGTTATCGGGTTTAAGTACGAATGGAAAGTGCTGCTCATTGAGTCTTCTTGATATAATGAAAGTAAATAGAAAAATTTATCAATTTATCCTTGCATTTAATCGATTAAGCTTACATTTTAGCGCCATAATCTTATAGTGCATTAGTCGTATGTAACCAGCCTACCCGCTTGCCTGTCCATTCCACTATGAATAAGAAAAAGGTGTCAATGAAGGACATAGCGCAGAAAGCAGGCGTTTCAACGGCGCTGGTATCATACGTACTAAACGGGAAAGAGAAGGAAAGCCGGGTTGGGCCGGATATTGCGGCAAAAGTCCGGCAGATAGCCAGTGAACTAAGCTACCAGCCGAATTATTTGGCCAAGAGCCTGCGGAGTGGCAAAACCCAGACCATCGGGTTGATTATTGCAGATATATCTAACCCTTTTTTTGCGAACATTGCCCGGATTGTGGAAGATGAAGCAAAAAAACATGGCTATACGGTCATCATTGGCAGCTCCGACGAAGATGCCGATAAGTCTTGGGACCTGATCAATGTGTTGCTGAATCGTCAGGTTGACGGCTTTATCATCGTTTCGTCGGAGAGTTCCGAAGATCAGATTGAATACCTGAATAGTAAAAACGTATCATTTGTCCTGCTGGATCGTCACTTTCCCCAGATTCCGACGGATTTCGTCGTGCTGGATAACCGGAAGGCTTCCTTTGAAGCCGGGACGCATCTGATCGAAAGCGGCTACAGAAACATCGGCATGATTGCCTACCGGTCGCAGTTGTTTCATATGCGGGAGCGGATACAGGGCTATCTGGATTCCCTGCAGGCGAACAGGGTTACGTTCCGGCCCGAATGGCTGACCGAGGTAGAGTTTAACCGGATTGAATCAGAGATTCGGGCGGGTATCGATGCCATGCTGGCGTCAGACAACACCGTCGACGCTTTGATTTTTGCAACTTACCGGCTGGCGATCAGCGGGTTGAAATACATCAACGAACTTGGCCTGAAGGTGCCGGATGATCTGGCGATTGTTAGTTTTGGGCAGGCCGAAGCATTTGATCTGTATTACTGTCCAATCACCTATCTGCAGCAGCCGATGGAAGACTTGGGCAAAGCAGCCGTCGAACTGTTGGTGAGCAAACTGAAAGACCCACAGGCCGAACCCCGGCAGATTCGGATGGAAGCCAGATTAATTGCCCGGAATTCCTCAAAAATAAAAGCAGCCGTTAGTTAGACCATCATTTTTAATCTTTTGCTTAATCGTTTAAGCAAATTTACTCCTTCTCTGAACCCTATACCTAATTTTATGCAACGAAGAAATTTTCTGAAATCTGCCGTACTTGGCTCAACCGCCGTAATGGCCGGGTTTCCATTTGCAGATTCAGAGGCCGCCGTGCCTAAATTAAAGATTACCAAAGTCCGGTATTACAACGCGCCGGGCTACAACAAACCCCTGTTCAACCAGGCTCGCGGCATCGTTGAGATCGAAACGGATGGCGGCATCATCGGCATCGGAGAAGGTGGGTCCAAAGATACCATTGAGCAGTGCGCCCAGATGATAATTGGGCAGAATCCATTCCGGATCGAGCACATCTGGCAAAATCTGTACCGGGGCATGTTCTACCCGCCGGGTCGCGAAAAACTCCACGCGCAGGGGGCGCTGGATATGGCGCTCTGGGACATCAAAGGCAAGGCCCTGGGCGTGCCGGTGTATGAACTGCTCGGCGGAGCAACCCGCGATTACGTCGAATGTTACGCCACGGGTTTCCGGGCCTCCAAGGCGAAAACAGAAGAGGAGCGTGCCCGGGACTGCATCGAGGCCGGTTTACGCGCCTACCGGATTGGCCCAACCGGGGGCAACGGCGATGTTGCCTTTGACTTCTACGACAACGCTAAAAAGACGATTGAATTCTGCAAACGAATCGATGCGGCCGTAGGTGGGGGCGGTAAATGGGCCGTTGATCTGCACACCCGTTTCGACACGACAGAAGGGTTAAAAATCTGCAAGGCGCTCGAAGAGACCGAGCCATACTTCGTCGAAGACATCGTTCGGTCCGAAAATCCGGATGTGTATAAAACGTTGCGGCCGATGACGACGGTGCCCATTGCCGTAGGCGAACAGTTTGGCGACCGCTGGGACATTAACCCCCTTATTGAGCAGCACCTGATCGATTACACCCGCGTTACCCTGCCCAACACCGGCGGAATCTCCGAAATGAAGAAAATCGCGTCCATGTGCGAGACACATTACGTGGGTATGATCCCGCACTTCACGGGGCCGCTGGCTACGGCTACGCTGGTGCATGTGCTGGGTTCGAGCAGCCCAACCCGCTGTTTGATGGAGCTGGGCGGGGGCGAACCCGAACGTCCCGCCTATTTTAACGAAGACCTCGTCAACTTCAAAAACGGGAAGCTCTACCTGAATCCCGAACCCGGCCTGGGCGTAAAGTTCGACCCGAAGAAAGCCACGTTCGTCATGGAAGTGGCATCCAATACGCAATTCCCGCATCCGATTCTGAAAAGCCCAGATGGGGCAATTCACAACTGGTGAGTTCAGTGCTTGTAGTGCCTATCACGTTTAACTATTCCTAAATCATGAAAAAACCTGTAAACGTGCTTTTCATCCTCCTGTTTCTGTGGCAGGGTTATGCCTTTGCCCAGAGCAGCCGGGTAACCGGTAAAGTAACCGGTCCAGACAACCAGGGTCTGCCTGGGGTGAACGTGGTGGTCAGCGGTACGACGCTCGGTACCGCTACCGATGCGTCGGGGAACTATGCAATTAACGCGCCGGCGAATGCCTCGCTGGTCTTTTCGTACATCAGCTACGTAACTCAGACGGTGCCGGTCAACAACCGCTCAATTATTAACGTGCAGCTGGTGGAGGATGCGAAAAACATCAACGAGGTAATCGTGACCGCGCTGGGTATCAGGAAAGAAGCCAAGACGCTGGGGTATGCCACCGCTACGGTCAATGCCGATCAGATTTCCGTTAACCGCACGCCCAATTTTGTGAGCGGACTGCAGGGCAAAATGGCCGGGGTGAATATCACGAGCATGGGTACGGGTCCCGCCGGAACCGCTAAAATCCGGATTCGTGGGCAGTCGTCGTTCAGCGGTCAGAACAACCCGCTGATTGTAGTGAACGGCGTACCGATCGACAACTCCAACTACTCCCTCGGTGGTGATTTTGGCTCACGAGCGGCCAACAGCTCCGACGGTGGCGACGGCCTGAGCAGCATCAACCCCGACGATATTGAAACCATGACCGTGCTGAAAGGAGCGACAGCAGCCGCTCTGTATGGCTCCCGCGCCAAAGATGGCGTGGTGATGATCACGACCAAAAACCGGGGGACGGGCAAAGGCTTCGGCGTAACCTACAACACCAACTTTACGACCGATACCCCGCTCGATTTTACGGATTTTCAGTATGAATACGGGCAGGGCGAAGGTGGTAAACGACCCACGACGCCAAACCCGACCTCGGGCGTATGGAGCTTCGGCGAGAAGTTCCAGCCGGGCATGACGCAGGTTCTGTTCGACAACGAAACCTGGCCGTATGAACCGGTCTTTAACCGCGTCAGGAAGTTCTACCGCGTCGGGACCAACTTCACCAATACCGTGACCGTATCAAATAACGGCCAGAATGGTGGGTTCAGCCTGTCGTTCGGGAACACCGACAACAAAGGCATCATGCAGAACAACACGTTCAACCGCAAAGTGATCAACCTGGGCTTTACCCAGAACATCACCAGCAAACTGACGGCCTCGGGAAACATTAACTATTCGAAGGAGAACAACATCAACCCGCCCCAGTTGAACACGCAGGATTTTTCGGTGTCAACGGTGGTATTCACGCTGGCCAACTCCATGCCCTTCGAAGCGCTGCAGCAGAACCAGACCCTGCCCAATGGCGATGAGTTTGTGTTCTCGCGCTTTCTGGTCCGGAACAACCCGTATTATTCGATGAATAAACACTTCGAGAATATTAACCGGGACCGGATTTTCGGCAACATTGCTCTTCGGTATCAGTTTACCGACTGGCTGTATCTGCAGGGCCGGATTGCGCAGGATTACTATATCCGGAATCAGGATTACAACATTCCCAACGGTTACGCACCCATTGCCAGAGCCCCCGTGGGCTACGTGAATGGTTCCTACACGCAGGACGTGCGGCAGAATACCGAGCGGAACATCGACTTCTTCCTGGGCGGTAATAAAACGTTCGGGAAAATTGGCGTCGACATTACGTTAGGCGGTAACGCCCGCTACGCCCGCAACGACTACAACAGCGTTACGGTGCAGGATTTTATCGTGCCGGGTCTGTATACGGTAGCCAACGGGCGAATTAAAAATCCGATTTACGCCCTGTCGGAGAAGAAAATCAACTCCCTGTTCGGCGCGGCAACGATTTCGTACCGGGATTACCTGTTTCTGAACATGACGGCCCGGAACGACTGGTTCTCGACGCTGGCCCCCTCGAACCGGAGCATTCTGTACCCATCCGTTACGGGTAGCTTTGTGTTCTCACAGGCGTTCGAAAAACTACCGACCTGGATATCCTTCGGTAAGTTGCGGGCGGCCTACGCGCAGGTAGGGTCGGACAATGTAAACCCGTATTCCAATGCGCTGTATTACCAGGTAGATAACAACTCGTTCCCGAACCCGACGGGGCAGCTAGTCCCCGTTGGTGGTATCAACGCGTCGGTCGTTCCAAACAAGAACCTGCGCCCCCTCCGCATTCAGGAAGCCGAAGTAGGGGTGGAACTGAAGCTGTTCGACAACAAAATAGGCTTTGACTTTACCTACTACCACAAAACCACCGACGATCAGATTCTGGCTGCTCAGATTTCCGATGCTTCCTCGTACACCAGCAAGCTGATTAACGTCGGGCGCAGTATGAACCAGGGCCTTGAGATGCTGCTGACCTTCTCGCCCCTGATGACCAAATCGTTCCGCTGGGATGTGAGCGCCAACGTTTCCTACAACACCTCGAAAGTTCTGCGGCTGGGTCTGTCGCCAAACGATACCGTCATCACGGTCAGCTCGGGAGGTGGTCGGAACCTGCACCAGGTTGTAGGCAAACCCATTGGTCAGCTCTACACCTTTACATATATGCGGGACGCGCAGGGCCGGCAGGTATTCGACGCTAACAGCGGCCTACCACTACGCAACAACACGCTGAAAAACGTGGGCAACGCGCTCCCAACCTACTTCGGGGGTATTACCAACACGTTTACGTTCAGGGGCATATCGCTGTCGGCGCTGATTGATTTCAAGCTGGGGCACAAACTGATTGCTGGCCGGAACATCAACTACATGCGGCATGGGCTGTCGAAGCGGACGCTGCCGGGCCGGGATGTCGGCTACGTGATTGGCAACGGGGTAAACCCGAACGGGGAGGTCAACAAGACCAAAGCCGCCGTGCAACCCTACTACGAATCCCTGAATCCGCTGGGTATCAATGAAGACTTTGTCTTCAACGCCGGTTTCTGGAAACTGCGGCAGGTTACGCTGGGCTATGATTTCACGAAGCTGCTGCCCGAACGGCTGTTCATCAAAGGACTGCGCCTGAACGCCGTTGCCAACAACGTCCTGGTGCTGAAAAAATGGACCGAGAACATGGACCCCGAAGAAGCCCTGGTTTCGTCGGATAACGCCGTGGGACTGGACTTCTGGCCGGGCCTGCCGCCTACCCGCAGTATCGGCTTCAACCTCAACGTTCGCTTCTGATTTACCGTTGTCGTCAGGCAATTCAACGGCAGAAAAAGACCCTTTTAAACCGAAACGAGATCATGAACATCTATTTGAAATACTCCCTTACGCTGGGCCTCTCGCTGGGCCTGCTGACGGGTTGCGATAAAGGCTTTACGGAGTTGAACACCAATAAGGTAGACCCGACCTATCTGGCTCCTTCGATGGTGCTCAACAAGGCCATTATCAACACCAACTACCTCGACGGGTTCGGTACACTGGGTATGCTGACCTACAACTTCGGGATTGTGCAGCAGATCATTACGCCCTACGGCAGCTCGCTGTCGGGCGCAAACTACGATCAGGTGAACAACAGCAACACGCCCCTGGTCTGGCAGAATTTTTACCGCAACGTGCTCAAGCAACTGGTGGCCGTGCTGGAGCAGACCAAGGCCGATCCGCAGCAGTCGAACACGTATAACGCGGCCCGAATCTGGAAAGCCTATGTCTTTATGATCCTGACCGACACCTACGGCGACATTCCGTATTTCGAAGCGGGTCAGGGCTATACCACGGAGGTCATTACGCCCAAATACGACCCGCAGCAGGCCATCTATAAAGATATCCTGAAGGAACTGGATGAGGCCTCGGCAGCTCTGACGACCGCGCAGACTCCGGTAACTACCGATATCCTGTACGGGGGCGACGTTGCCAAATGGAAAAAGCTGGGGTATTCCTTTATGCTGCGGGCGGGCATGCGCCTGACGAAAGTCGATCCGGCAATGGCCGAAGCCTACGTAAAAAAGGCGGTAGCGGGTGGAGTCCTGCAATCCAACGCCGATAACTCGATTCTCCGGCATACGTCTACGTATAATAACTTTATCGCCAACCACTTAGCGGCCCGGGAGAAAACCAATTTTTACCTCGCGGCCCCCTTTGTGGATTACCTCAAGGCAAACGACGACCCCCGGCTGCCCATTTTTGCCGTGCGTTACGTCGGTGCCAAAGGCGGGCAGGAGCAGGTAGCCGCGCGGGCTTCGTCCGATCCGAAGGTACAGATCGGCATGCCCATGGGCTACAATGACGTGTCCATTACGTCGGTGCTGGCGCAGAACGGCGTAGCCAGTCTGTGGGATTTCTCGCAGGTAAACCTGAACACCGTACTCAAGCTCGACGCACCCGAATTTCACGTGACGTATGCGCAGACGCTGCTGCTGCTGGCCGAAGCCGCCGTGCGCGGCTGGGTGTCCGGCTCGGCGGCTGATTATTACGCAAAAGGTATCCGGGCCAATCTGGAGCAGATGGCTGCGTATGGTTCCCTCATTCCGGAAGCGAGTATCAAGGCTTATCTGGATGCCCACCCGCTGGATACAAGCAAGGCGCTGGAGCAGATCAATACGCAGTACTGGGTGGCCAGCTTCCTCGACGGCAACGAAGCCTTCGCCAATTTCCGGCGCAGCGGCTACCCGGCCCTGAAGAAGAACCCTTATCCCGGCTCGGAAGTGAAGGGCGACTTTATCCGGCGCTTGCCGTATCCAGACAGTGAGATTGTCGTCAATTCGGGCAGCCTGAACGAAGCGATCTCGCGGCAGGGGCCTAACACCCTGGACACCCGCGTCTGGTGGGATAAGAAATAATACGAGTGTTCGGGTCTCCCCGGTTAACCGGGGGGACCCATCCCCCAATCATTTACCTAAATACCTACTTCTTACTCATGAATAAACCTGATCAAAGTCGTCGTGAGACGTTGAAAATGCTGGGCTTCGGCTCTTCGGCCGGAATGCTGGGCCTGTTTGGTGGTATTTCCAATGCCGAGGCCCGCGAACAGCAGGGCACTCCGCAGTATGCAAAAGGCATGGCGCCCGTCAAGATCAAGAGTGTAAAGGCCATCGCTACGGCACCCCAGGGGTCGAACCTGATCGTGGTGAAAGTCGAAACAACCGAGCCGGGGCTCTACGGTCTGGGCTGCGCTACCTTCACGCAACGAGCAGTTGCCGTGGTTACGGCTATCAACGCCTACCTCAATGATTTCTGCGTGGGCAAGGATGTGGACAACATCGAGGATATATGGAATGGCGCGTATGTCAGTTCATACTGGCGAAACGGCCCCGTACTCAACAACGCCCTCAGCGGACTGGACCAGGCGCTCTGGGACATTAAAGGCAAGCGGGCGGGGATGCCGGTTTATCAGTTGCTGGGCGGTAAAGTCCGTTTCGCCATTCCGTGCTATACGCATGCGAATGGAAACACGCCCGAAGCCGTTGCCGAGGACGTGAAGAAATTCATGGAACGTGGGTTCCGGCACATCCGCATTCAGCAGGGCGGGTACGGGGCT
Organism: Spirosoma taeanense; assembly: GCF_013127955.1. NCBI lineage: Bacteria > Pseudomonadati > Bacteroidota > Cytophagia > Cytophagales > Cytophagaceae > Spirosoma > Spirosoma taeanense. The sequence goes on along the minus strand of NZ_CP053435.1, from coordinate 3,970,147 downwards.
GTTGGGGCCACCGCCGACAAACCCGACTTTAAGGCGGCCGGATTTGGGGGCGAAACCGACAATTACATGAACGTGCCGCTCTACCTGAAATCGGTACCGAAGATGTTTGAGGTGGTCCGGAAAGCCTGTGGCGACGAGGTAGAACTGCTTCACGACATCCACGAGCGGGTGCAGCCCATGGAAGCCATCAACATGATTAAGAAACTGGAAGAGTACCGGCCTTTCTTTATCGAAGACCCCTTCTCGCCCGAAAACATGGAGTGGTTCCGACAACTCCGCCAGTCGACTACGGTGCCTATTGCTATGGGTGAGCTATTCAATAACATTAACGAGTTTAAAGAGCCCATGGTGAACCGCCTGTTCGATTTTATCCGGTGCCATGTTTCGCAGATTGGCGGTCTCTCGCCGGCCATGAAAATAGCCCGGCTGGGCGAGTTCTTCAACATTCGCACTGCCTGGCACGGGCCGGGCGACGTTTCGCCGGTGGGGCACGCGGCCCATGCACACGTCGACCTGGCAGTGTGGAACTTCGGTATTCAGGAGGCCGTGCAGTTCTCCGATAAAATGCAGGAGGTCTTCAGCGGTTGCCCAACTATGAATAAGGGCTATATGTCGGTCAACGAAGTGCCGGGATTAGGGGTGGATATCAACGAAAAAGAAGCCGCCAAGTATCCTATCGGTACCAGGTCTAACTGGCAGGTGCGGAAAATGGACGGCACCCTGATCCGGCCCTGAGTAGTACGGGATTGCAGGAGGAATGGCTCTCGGTCTTCGCTCCCTCAGTCCCTATCATCTTCCTTAACCTTCTTCCTTTATGAAATCATCCTCCAAACAATCGGGTATTTCCCGGCGCTCGGCCATACAGTCGGTGCTGGGTCTGGCCGGAGCGAGCACGATGGTGCTGCCCGAATCGTCCTATGCCGCCAATCCCGCTCCCTTTCGGGACTACAGCAAGGTGAAGATTACCAAACTCGAAACCTTCCTGGTCAAACCCCGCTGGATTTTCCTCAAAATTCACACCGACGTAGGCATTGTCGGGCTGGGCGAACCCCTGCTCGAAGGTCGTGCGCTCACGATTCAGACGGCCATTAAGGAGATTGAACCGTATCTGATTGGCAAGGACCCCCGGGCGGTGGTGCACCACTGGCAGGCCATTTATCGCCACGCCTTTTACCGGGGAGGCCCCATCCTGACGAGTGCGCTGAGCGGCATCGACCATGCGCTGTGGGATATTAAGGGCAAGCTGCTGAACGTACCGGTGTATGAACTGCTCGGTGGCCCCACGCGCGACCGGGTGCGGGTTTACGGCCGCGCCAGCAATGCCGAGGACATGAAGAAACGGAAGGCCGAAGGGTTTACGGTGATCAAGACGGGCGTTGCCAAAAAGAACCCGTCCGATTTCGTCGAGAACCCGAAGTTCATCAAATACGCCATTGACAACTTCGCATCACTGCGCGAAGCCGGTGGCGACGACATGGACATTGCCATTGATTTCCACGGCAGCATTCCGCCCCAGACGTCCAAGCTACTTATCAAAGAGCTGGAGCCGTATAAACCGATGTTCGTGGAGGAGCCGGTGCAGGCCCAGAACGTAGACGTGCTGGTCGACATTGCACGGGGAACGCACCTGCCGATAGCCACCGGCGAACGGATTTTTACGAAGTGGGGCTTCCGCGAAATCCTCGAAAAACGGGCCGCCAGCATCGTACAGCCCGACCTCTGCCATGCCGGGGGCATTACCGAAGGGCGCATCATCGCCGGTATGGCCGAGGCTTATTACGTTCCCATTGCCCCCCACAATCCAATGGGGCCGATTTCGCTGGCGGTGGGCCTGAACCTGGCCGCCAGTGTGCCCAACTTCCTTGTGCAGGAGCAGGTCACGCTGGGCGAAGGCTATCTGAAGAACCCCTTTAAGCTGCAGAAAGACGGGACGGTGATGATTCCAAAAGGACCGGGGCTGGGCATCGAGCTGGACGAAGACCAGATGAAGGGAAAAATCGGTCACGACTGGAAGAATCCTGAATCCTATAACGCGCTCGATGGCTCCGTCGTCGACTGGTAAAAGCTCTTAGTCATTGATAGGCAATGGTCGTCATAAGTTGTCATCGACCGCAATCGGGCCCCGACAGCCGACAATGGATGACTAATAACTCTAAAGTGTCAATCCTAAATAAACCCTCTACATGAAAAACTATGTCAAATTCTTTTCCCTGCTTCTGCTGCTTGGCCAGAGTCTGGCCTTTGCGCAGAGCAGCCGGATTACCGGCAAAGTGACCGGTCCCGACAACCAGGGCCTACCCGGCGTAAACGTGCAGGTGAGCGGCACGACGCTCGGTACCGCTACCGATGCGTCGGGTAATTTCTCGCTGAATGCGGGTCGGAATGCGTCGCTGGTGTTTTCCAACATTGGTTACGTCAGTCAGACCGTGCCGGTGGATGGACGTTCGGTTCTTAACGTTCAGTTAGCCGAAGATCAGAAAACCCTCAACGAAGTAGTGGTGGTTGGCTACGGGACCCAGCGCAAAACCGACGTAACGGGCGCTCTGACCTCGATTTCGACCAAGGAGTTTGCCCAGCAGCCAGTTACTCGCCTGGATCAGGTGCTGCAGGGCCGGGCCGCGGGCGTGCAGGTCACGCAAACCAACGGCGCACCCGGTGGCGACGCCCGCATCCGGATTCGGGGCGCCAATTCGGTACTCGGCAACAACGACCCGCTGTATGTGGTCGATGGTTACGTGGGCGCTAACTTCAACTTTGTCAACCCGAGCGACATTGAGACTATCCAGGTCCTGAAAGACGCGGCTTCGACGTCGATTTACGGGAGTCGCGGAGCAAACGGGGTCGTCATCATTACGACCCGGAAAGGCGCAAGGGGGTTGAAAGTCAACTACGAAGGACAGGGCAGCGTCTCGGAGATTATCAAGCGATACGACGTATTACCGGCTGGGGAGTTCGCCGAGATTGTGAATGCCCGCGCGACTGCCACCGGCTCGAATCTGCCGTTTACTGCCGATCAGATTGCCCAGTTCAGGCAAAAAGGCGGTACCGACTGGCAGAGTCTGGTGTTCCGGACCGGCAGCGGACAGCAGCACCAGGTAACGGTGTCAGGTGGGGGCGATAAAACCACCTTCTTGATTTCGGGCAACTACCTGAACCAGAGCGGCATCGTCAATAACAGCGGTTTCAAACGATACATTCTGCGAACCAATCTCAATACGCAGGTTAACGATAAGCTGTCCTTTCGGCTGAACCTGTGGGGAACGCAGTCCCGAAACCACAACACCCTCGACGGGGGCGCTATTACGCAGTCTTTGGCCTGGGCACCCACAACGCCGGCTTACGGCGCTGACGGACAGCCTACTTTTACGGACCCGATTGGCTCCGTCTACCGGAATCCGCTGGACTATCTCTACGATCAGTCTATTGACGCGAACCGGTCGAGCCTGAACGTCAACGGTGGGTTGAATTACAAACTGCCCGTAAAAGGTCTTTCCCTCGATCTGCAGTATGCCGTCAATTACCTGAACGCGCAGAACCTGAACTTTACGGGCCGACGCTTATCGAACAACAACCCGACGGCCAGCCGGTTTTCGGCGGAGCAGCTAACCCTGCAAAACACCAACACGCTGAACTACGACCTGAAGCTGGGCGATCACTCCATTAATGCCGTTGCCGTTCTGGAGACGCAGCAGTTCACCGACCGGAACTTTACGGCCAGCGCTTCCGGGCTCCGTTTCCCGCAACTGGGCTACGACAACATCGGGCCGAATGCAGCCGCGTCGGTGGCGTCAGGGTATCAGAAATGGACGCTGCTGTCGCTGCTGGGCCGGGTTAACTATGGCTATAAAGACAAGTATCTAGTAACGGCGGCCGTCCGGCGCGATGGTTCGTCCAAGTTCAGCGCGGCAAACCGGAATAGTATCTTTCCATCAGTAGCGCTGGGCTGGCGATTGTCGGAGGAAGAGTTTATCAAAAAACTCAACGTATTCAGCAACCTGAAACTGCGGGGTAGCTGGGGCATGACAGGTAGCCAGGCGATCAATCCCTACGCTACGTTGTCGCTGTACAACACCGCTGTTTCGGCCTTCAACAACACGGCGGCTACGGCGGGGGTCATTCTGGGCAATCCCGGCAACACCAATCTGCGCTGGGAAACAACCCGTCAGGTCGACGTGGGTCTGGAAATGGAGTTCCTGAACGGCCGGGTTCGGGTGGAAGCGGATTACTTCAAGAAAAACACGACCGACCTGCTGCTGAACGTAGCCATTCCGAGCTATGCCGGTGGCGGTACGCAAACCCGAAACGTGGGCGAGGTTGAAAACAAAGGGTTTGAGTTCTCCCTCGGCGGGACGCCAATCGACAAAGCCGGATTCCGCTGGGAGACAAACCTGAACTTTTCGACCTTACGGAACCAGGTACTCAGTCTGGGCGGGCTGCCCCGGCTGGGCACGGGCACGGGTGTAGGCGCCGGGATGTCGACCACCAACGAGTTTATGCTCATGCCGGGCGAACCGCTGGGTTCATACTGGGGCCTGAAATACCTGGGCACCTTCAAACCCAACGAAGCCGATCTGGCCGCCAGATTTGGCCGCGTACCGGGCGACCCGCACTACGAAGATCGTAACGGCGACAACACCATCACAACCGACGATTTTCAGATTATTGGCCGGGCTTTCCCGAAAGCAACCGGTGGCTGGAACAATACGTTTACGTACAAAGGATTGACCCTGAACGTGTTCTTCAACGGCGTGTTTGGCGTCGACAAGCTCAACTACACGCGGGCGGCTGCCCTATCGGGTTCGGGCGATGCGCGGCAGTTCATTCTGGCCGAAATCCGGGATTACTACCGGCCCGGCAACGAAACCTCCAACATTCCGGCCTTCACGAAAACCTATCAGCCCTTTACGCAGTCGAGCCGGTTTCTGGAAGACGGCAGCTTCATTCGGTTGAAGAACGTAACCCTGTCGTACTCGGTGCCCACCGGTTTCATCCGCAACAAAGCCAGCATCCGGGTGTTTGCCAGCGCAACCAACCTGCTGACGTTCACGGACTATAAAGGGCCCGATCCGGAGTCGGCGCGGGTAGGCTCAGCCACCGATACGGCCATTGGCATCGATTACGGTTCCTATCCAAACGCCAAAACCTACACGCTGGGTCTGAATCTGGGCTTCTAAACTCCTTAATCATGAAAAAATTACTCTTATATTCATTCATAGCTGTGCTGGGAGCAGGCTGCAAGGGCTACCTGGAAGAAGATACCACCGGCCTGCTCTATGGCCCGAACGTTCTCTCGACCCAGGAAGGTCTGGAGTCGGCGCTGACGGGCGCTTACCGGGGTCTGGGTGCCCAGTGGTCCTATGGTTTTCTGCATCCTTCGGCCAATGCCGCCACCATCGGCGCCGACGACGTAACGACCCACCCGGCCAGTAACAAAGCCGACTGGCGCGAATTCGATCAGTTCAACGTATCGACCACGAATCAGCGGTCTGGTGCGGTCTACAATGGTTGCTACAAAGCTATTCAGGGCGCCAACAACGTCATCAATAATTACCAGAAGACGACCGGTACAAAAGCGACCATCGACATCATTGCGGGCGAAGCACACTTCATCCGGGCGTTCTCGTACTTCTGGCTGACGCGGTTCTACGGCAACATTCCGCTGGTGATGTCGGGGGAATATTCCGACAGTTTGCTGACGATCAAAAAGTCAACGCCCGCCCAGGTGTATGACCTGATTGTTTCGGATCTGAAAAAAGCTGAAACCATGCTGCCCAACACCCGACGCGATCCGGGTCGGCCCAACGCCGGTTCGGCAAAGGCGTATCTCGCCGATGTGTACCTGACCATGGCGGGCTGGCCGCTGAAGCAGACCGACAAGTACGACCTGGCTGCGGCTAAGGCGAAGGAAGTCATTGACAACAGCGCCCGCTACGGCTTTCAGTTGCTGCCGACGTTCGCGGCCGTGTTCGATAACGACCCGGCGGTGGCGATCATTCCGGAGTCGGTGTTCCAGATCAACGGCTTTACGGGCGGCAGCGGTACGGCCAACGCGACCTATGGCAACACCACGATGCCCGGCGAAGAAGGCGGCTGGGACGATATGTTTGCCGAACTCTTTTTCTTCCGGGACTTCCCGGCGGGGCCGCGTAAAGACGCTACGTTCCGCACGGAGTTTGGGCTGGGTGCTACCAAAATCCCCTGGCAGCAGAGCCTGACCAAACACCCGTACTATAAAAAATGGTATATCAAGGGGAATATCGTCACCTCCAGCATTTCGCTGCCTTCAGTCATGATGCGCTACCCGCACGTACTGACCATCTATGCCGAAGCCAAAGCGCGCGGAACGGGCGGCCCCGATCAGGCGGCCTACGACGCCCTGAATCAGGTTCGGTTACGGGGCCGGGCAGCAGGCACGAAAGCGCTGTCGCCCGCCGATGGGCTGACGGCCGCTCAGTTTGCCGACGAAGTGGTGCAGGAGCGAGCCTGGGAATTTGCCTGCGAGCGGACGCGCTGGTTCGACCTGATCCGGCTCGAAAAAGTAGAAGAAGCGAACGCCAGAAAGAGCCCCGAAGATCTACAGCCCATCAAGCCGATCACCAAGGCCAACTACTGGTTCCCGCTGCCCTACATCGATACGTCCATCAACCCCAATCTGAATTAAGCGGAACCGTCGTTCGGGTGCCGGTCTCACGCGGGGCCAGCACCCAAACTTAACGCTTCATTCTTTATCCGGCATGCGCCAAACAGAAGTTGGTCACAACAACGACCGACCGGAATACACGCTCTTAACCGGCTACAACCTTGAAAAAAACACTGCTTGCCCTCAGCGTCGTCTGGGGCCTATGCGGCAGCATCCAGCCCCTGGCCGAATGGCCGCAGGCGGAGCTGTCCAATGGGCTTATTCAGACGATCCTGTATCTGCCTGATGCCCGGCAGGGCTATTACCAAGGCACCCGCTTCGACTGGTCGGGGGCGTTTAAGAGCCTTTCTCACCAAGGGCACAGCTATGTGGACCAGTGGTTTGAGAATTATAACCCCAAAACCCACGACGCCATTAACGGGCCGGTAGAGGAGTTTACGCCCCTGGGCTATGCCGACGCCAAACCCGGCGATCTGTTTGTGAAGATCGGTGTGGGCGCACTTCGGAAAGCGAGTGACAAACCCTATGCCTTTGCCGCGCCCTACGACGTAGCGGATTATGGCCAATGGCGGGTTAAAACGCGGAAAGACCGGGTTGAATTCCGGCACGAACTGGCCGATGCCGGCGGCTATGGCTACGACTACACCAAAACCGTTCGGCTGACCAAAGGCAAGCCCGAACTCGTGCTGGAGCATCGGCTGAAAAACACCGGTCAGAAGCTCATCGAAACCAGCGTATATAACCACAATTTCTTCGTAATTGATAAAGAACCCACCGGTCCTCAGATCGCTGTTCGGTTTCCCTTCGACGTAAAAGCCGAAGGCAAAGGCTTTGGCTCGATCATTCACGCGCGGGGCAGCAGCCTGATGTATTCGGACGAGCTCAAAAAAGGAGAACAGGTGTACAGCGCGGGGCTGAAAGGCTTCGGGCCAACGTCCAGCGACTACGACATCCGGATTGAAAACCTGAAGACCGGCGCAGGGGTGCGGGCCACTTCCGATCAGCCGCTGGAAAAGCTGGTGTTCTGGGCCTGCTCAACCACCTCCTGCCCGGAGCCGTATATCCACCTGCGGGCCGAGCCCGGCCAGGAAGTGAAGTGGACGATTACCTATACGTTTTACCAGAACCCCACTCCATGAAACGAGTTTATCTTCTTCTGCTCGCGTGTGCCCTCCTGCCGAACTTCGGCATGCGGCTTACCCCTGAGCTGAATCCCGGCGACGATGATCCGAATAATGAGGACTGGGCGACGTATGGCGGCAACCCGGCGGGGAATCGCTATTCGCCCCTGACCCAGATCAACACCCAGACGGTCAAAGACCTGCAATTAGCCTGGTCGTTCGATACGGGCGAGAACAACAATCCCGCCGAACGGGGCATGGACATTCAGTGCCAGCCGATTGTGGTGAAGGGCGTCCTTTACGGTACGACCCCCCGCATGAAACTGTTCGCCGTAGATGCAGCCACCGGAAAGCAGCGCTGGAAATTCGACCCCTTCGCCGATCCGCAGAAGAGGCCCCGCTTCCATCCGCTCCGGGGGGTGGTGTACTGGGAAGACGGGGATGACAAGCGCATCCTGTATTCGGTCGGTTCGTCGCTTTACGCCATCAATGCGCAGACCGGCGAGCCAATTTCCAGCTTCGGCAAAAACGGCGAAGTCGATCTGCACGAAGGGCTGGGCGACAAAGAAACCCTTGGCCACGACGTAGCGAACCTGTCCATTCGGATGACTACGCCCGGGGTTATCTATAAAGATCTACTGATTACGGGCTCCAGTGTTTCGGAAGGGGGCGACGCCCCGCCGGGGTATATCCGGGCGTTCAACGTGCGCACCGGCAAGCTGGCCTGGGTGTTTCACACCTTTCCGCTGCCGGGCGAGTATGGCTACGAAACCTGGTCGAAAGACGCATATAAAAAACTCGGCGGAGCTAACTGCTGGGCGGGCATGGTTATCGACGAAAAGCGGGGCGTGGTCTATGCCGGAACCGGCTCGCCTTCGGTTGATTTTTATGGGGGCGCGCGTGAAGGCCAGAACCTGTTTGCCAACTGCGTAATCGCGCTGAACGCCACCACCGGCAAGCGCATCTGGCATTTTCAGACCGTTCACCACGACCTCTGGGACCGCGATCTGCCCTGTCCGCCCAACCTGATGACCGTCCGGCACAATGGCCGGCTGGTGGAGGCCGTAGCGCAGGCGACCAAAGATGGGTACGTGTTTGTGTTCGATCGGGATACGGGTAAGCCGCTCTTTCCGGTGAAGGAAGTGCCCGTACCGACCGCACCCGCGCTGCCGGGCGAACACCCCTGGCCGACGCAGCCCGTACCGAGCAAACCGGCTCCGTTTGCCCTGCAGGAACTGAGCGAAGCGACCATCACCAACCGCACGCCCGAAGCGCGGGCCTATGTGCTGGAGCGCTACCGGAACAGTCAGCAGGGCGGCAAGTATGTTCTGCCCAATGAGGAAGGGTCGCTGGTGTTCGGCTTTGGTGGAGGAGCCGAGTGGGGCGGAACCGCAGCCGATCCGTCGGGGGTTTTTTACGTAAATGCCAACAATATGCTCTGGTGGCTGAAGATGCGCGACAGCCGGGTGCAAAGTAAAGGCGTAGCCCAGACGCGGGGCTCGTATCTGTTCAACACCAACTGTTCGGTCTGCCATGGCATCAGCGGGAAAGACAAGCCCGAAACAAAAACCGCACAGGCGTACCCCGACCTGACCGACGTGGGCAAGCGACTGGATAAAGCGCAGATTCATAGCCTGCTGGCCAGCGGGCGGGGCCGGATGCCGTCGTTCCAGCACATTGCCAAAGAAGACCGCGAAGCTATTGTTGACTTCCTGCTCCATCTGGACACCAAGCCCCAGCCGGTGGCGTCGGCATCGGTAGATATTCACAATTCGACGGTAACGACCCGGACGCCCGAAGGTGCCGATTTCCCGTACCAGCCGCCCTACCTGAACAATGGTAACACGCAGTTCCGCGATCAGGACAATTACCCGGCCATCAAACCACCGTGGGGAACGCTGAACGCCATCAACCTGAACACGGGTGAATACGTCTGGCAGGTGCCCTTGGGCGAGTACCCGGAGCTGGCTGCCAAAGGTCTGCGGAACACCGGTACGGAAAACCATGGCGGCCCGATCGTAACGGCGGGCGGACTACTCTTCATTGCCGCGACCTACGACGAGAAGCTACGCGCGTTTGACCGGAAAACCGGTAAGGTCATATGGGAATCTAAGCTGCCAGCGGGGGGCTTTGCCACGCCCATTACGTATCAGGTAAACGGTCGGCAGTACATCGCCCTGGCTGCCGGAGGAACCCGCTACGGGCTGAAGCCGGGTGGGTCATATGTCGCCTTTGCGCTGCCCGAATCGGCGTTACGTAAATAAAAAGCTGCTATTCAACTGTATCAACAGACGTTCAATGACGAATTATTTATTGTGCTGTGACTGGGGGACTTCGCTGTTTCGATTACAGTTGCTCAAGCTTTCGGATTATCAGTGCGTCGGGGAGGTGTTTTCGCCCGAAGGCATTGCCGATACGTTCGACGCCTGGCAGAAAACCGGCGAAACGAAGGGCATTGCCAAAAAACACTTTTTCCGGCAGCAGCTAAAGCGGCAGATCGACGTCCTGGCCCGGAAGTTATCTATCAGCTTAGCCAATATTCCCGTCGTTATTTCGGGTATGGCATCGTCTTCCATCGGTATGGACGAGGTGCCCTATGCAACGCTGCCCTTTGCCGTCAATGGCAGCCAGTCGAGCGTCCGACACTTCGAGCCGCAGCCCGACTTCCCGCACGAGATCATGCTGATTTCCGGCGTGCGCAGCGAAAAGGACGTCATGCGGGGCGAAGAAACGCAGCTCATCGGGCTGGTGACCCTGTTTGGCTTGTCGGGCGACGGAAACCGGGAGGCCATTTTCATCTTTCCGGGTACTCACTCCAAGCATATTTATATGCAGGAGGGACGGCTGATCAGCTTCTCGACCTACATGACCGGGGAGCTGTTTGCGCTGATGGCGAGCCATAGTATCCTGAAAGACTCCGTGGATCGGACGCACCTGACCGATTTTTCGGAGGGTAACGTTCGGGCGTTCCGGCTGGGGGTACATCAGTCGGTTTCGACGGGTATCCTGAATGGCCTGTTCACGATTCGAACGAATCAGCTATTCGGCAAATTCACCAAAACCGAGAATGCGTTCTTCCTGAGCGGATTGCTCATCGGCTCCGAGCTGAACCATCTGCTGGCCGAAGAACGCTGGCCCCTGGTCCTGTGCAGCGGCAGCCGGTTAGCCGCTTTCTATAAACTGGCCATTGACGAACTGAAGCTGTCGGCCCGGACCACCTTCGTACCGGCCGAACTGATTGATAAAGCCGCCGGTGTGGGGCAGGTCATCCTGTTTCAGAACCAGGCCCTAAAAGTAACTGCCCGATGAACCAGCACGCATTCTCCTGGAACCTGTTCGCCAGAGCGCCTATCGTTGGCATTGTCCGGAACCTGTCCGTTGCCGATGTCCGGCAAATCCTGCCCGTGTACCGCGATGCCGGGCTGACGACCATTGAAATTACGATGAATACACCCGGTGCCGAAGACCTGATCCGGTACGCGCGGATGCACGTTGCCGATGGAATGAACATCGGTGCCGGTACGGTCTGCACCCCCGATGATCTGGAGCGCGCGCTGGCGGCCGGAGCGCAGTTCATCGTTACGCCGATCATCGACGAGAAGGTCATCCACACCTGCCTGCAGCGGAACGTTCCCATCTTTCCCGGCGCCTTTACGCCCTCCGAAGTGTTCAAAGTCTGGTCGCTGGGCGCGCCAATGGTGAAGGTGTTTCCGACCACGACTCTCGGCCCCGACTACATCCGAGATCTGAAGGGTCCCCTGAACCAGATCCGGCTCCTGCCTACCGGCGGGGTGAGTCTGGATACTATGGCGCATTTTTTCAAAGCGGGTGCCGATGGCGTAGGGGTAGGCAGCCATCTGTTCGACAGGAACCTGATCCGCGCTAAAGACTGGACTGGCCTGTACGCCCATTTCCGGGATTTCCTGAGCCGCCTGCCCAACCTAAACCCGTAAGCGACCGACCCTAACCGATCTCCTATGATTACTCCTCAACCTCCCAAGCCCGCGACCCGCACGAACGTAAGCGGTTACCGATGGGGCATCGTCGTGCTGTTGTTTACGGCGACAACCATCAACTACCTCGACCGCCAGATCATCGGCCTGCTGAAACCCATCCTCGAAATTGAATTCCGCTGGACGGAAACCGATTTTGCCCGGATCGTGATGGCCTTTACGGCGGCCTATGCCGTGGGTCTGCTGGTCTTTGGCTGGTTCATTGATAAGGTCGGCACGAAACTGGGCTATTCGATCACCATTATCTGGTGGAGCGTGGCCGGGATGCTGCACGCTCTGGCCCGGAGCGCGTTTGGCTTCGGCGTAGCGAGGGTTGGGCTGGGTCTGGGCGAAGCGGGGAACTATCCGGCGGCTGTCAAGACAGTGGCTGAGTGGTTTCCGCAGAAGGAGCGGGCGCTGGCAACGGGTCTCTTCAACGCCGGAACGAGCATTGGCGTGGTCGTGGCGTTGCTGGTCGTGCCCTGGATTCTGAATCATTACGGCTGGCAGGAAGTGTTCTGGATTACCGGCGCGATCGGTTTCATCTGGTTAGTTTTCTGGCTGATTTTCTATGATGTTCCGGCCCGGCAGAAACGCCTGAGCCGCGAGGAATACGAGTATATCATCAGCGGACAGGAGTCGAAAACCGAAGAAACTGAGTCCGTGAAGTGGGTGAAGCTCTTTACGTTGCCGCAGACCTGGGCGCTCATTACGGGCAAGGGACTGATTGACCCGATTTACTGGTTTTTCCTGTTCTGGCTGCCGTCCTATTTCTCCTCTACGTTTCAGCTCGATCTGAAAAAGCCGAGCCTCGAACTGATGCTGATTTACACGGCGACTACGGTGGGCAGCATCGGCGGAGGGTATCTGTCGTCCTGGCTGATTAAGCGGGGCTGGCCAACGCTCAAAGCGCGGAAAACAGTGCTCATTGCCTTCGCGGGCCTGGAGCTGTCAATCATTCTGGCGCAGTTCGCGACCGATGTCTGGGTGGCAGTGGGCTTGATTAGTCTGGCGGTGGCCGTACACCAGGCCTGGGCAACGAACGTGTTTACGTTAGCATCCGACCTGTTTCCCAAAAAGGCCGTCAGCTCCGCCGTGGGGATTGCGGGTATGGCCGGAGCCGTCGGGGGGATTCTGTTCCCGATTCTGGTGGGGAGCCTGCTTGATAGCTACAAAGCCGCCGGGAATCTGTCGGGGGGCTATAACGTGCTGTTCACCGTCTGCGGCTGTACGTATCTGGTTGCCTGGACAATTATCCACCTGCTGACCCGTAAGCCCAAAATCGTAACGATGGATCAGCTAACGTAACGCCTGAATAGACCAACCGGGATGGTACAATATAATCGAGGCCAGCGTGTTGCTGGCCTCGTTGTTTGTGATCTGGATTAAAACGGTTCGTCGGCGCTGGGGCCGTAGCTGCCGGGAATGGGAATATCCAGCAGGCGCAGGTCTACACCCAGTTGCGCCCGGTGGTGAACAATCTGGCTGTAACTCATTCGGACCACCTCGCCTTTGGTCGTATGGCTGTAAATCTCGTCGCCATTACGTAGCGTCCACATGGGTTCGAGCTGCTCGTCGGTAGCCTGGCTGAGGGCAGTTTTTGCCTCGTTCAGCGATTGCTCCTGCAAAGCGAGCAGGTCGGCTGTATTGTGGATGGGGGTTGGCTCGTAGGGAGCAGTAGCAAAGTCGAGGCCGTCGGTGTTCAGGGCCAGGGCAACCCAGCTCGGCAGCTCGGCAATGTGGGTCGCCAGTTGCCGGATAGTCATGCTTTTCGGGTGCGGCTGCCAGTCGAGTTTATCGTCCGGAATCCGTTCGAGCATTCGGCGGGTGGTGTTGGCTTCCTGCTCCATTTCCTTCGTCAGCATCTCAATCATGGACATAAATCAATTGCGTTTGGTTGATGAGACAAAGTAAAGCCGGAGGGGTGACAGCCCTATGTCAGTAGGTTTTGCCGACTGCAAAAAAGATATTCTGCCGGTTTGAGAGGGCTGAAAATTTATTGCGGAAAGCCGGGGCTGGCCTTGATTTCTTCGATCTGTTTGCGGTGCCGCTCGGCATGGGAAGCCAGCAGGAGAACCGCCTGAAAAGCATCTAAAGTGCCGAGCGCCGGGTGCTCGAAAAAGTGCAGGCGCAGATCGGCCTGCTCAGTCTCTACGTAACGGATGGCGGCCTGACGCTGCTCATCAAAGACCTGCAGGGCCCCGGCGGCATCGCCATAGCGGCCTGTTGGAACAAAGGGCGTTGGCGCGGCCATGGTAACAACCCGGCTGCGTACTGCCTTGATCACGTCAACATCCGATACCCGAATCTGGCTGCGCCTGTCGGCATCGGCGGGAGCATTCATGCTGGCCTGCACCGCCCGGAAAATGCCTTTCTCCACCAGCGCAATATGTTCTACGCACTCGGCGATGGACCAGCGATCGGGGAGGGGTTTGAACGTAAGCTGCTCCGCCGACAGCCCCACCAGCGACTGGTGCAGGTTGGCCTGCGTCGTTTTGAGCGCGTCAATTGCGTAGAGACGTTCAGACTCGGTGACGGGACCCGTTACGGGGCCGGGCTGTAAATTCTGCATAGCGTATGGCATTGGGTTAGAACGGGCGAAAATACGGCATTACGTCCCAACTGCGGATGCCTGTTGCGCCCAGCCGGAAAATTAAGGCTTGTGCCCCTGTACAATCCCGTTCCGGCGAACGACGTACCCAGTGCCGACAAAGCCGCCCGAAATCTGAACTTCATACACAATGTTTTCACCAGCCTCCTGCACGGTAAACGAATGCGTGGATAAGGAAGTCGTGATATTCCGCCGGCTGGAAACCTCAACGCCGTCATATTTAACGACTTCATTGCCATTCCAGGCACTTCCAAAAATTTCTATAGTATGCCCATTCACCTGTAACGATTCTGTCATTATGGGGCTTTGTTGGCTTCGGTTAATACATACAGTGATAATGAAAAGGAAACTACTCGGAGAAATAAATATATTTATAACCTCAATTCCTACTCATTTGACGGCGATATCCCTTGGAATATGCCTTATAATGTATATATTTATAAAGGAGTCTACTGCGTTTTCTTTTGCATTGGTACATAAGAATGCGAAAGCGCTTCTATAAATTCTTTACTGTACCATTCTCCACTTCCCCTTTCAAAATGTTCTCTTAATAATGGGCTATTGTTGTAAAGATTTTTCATATAACCGTCCCAGCCTTTACGAATATCATCAGGTAGGTTTGGTAGCTGTAAGTATATGTGCTCGCAAAAATCTGCAACTAATTCCGTCACTGCTCTAATAACAATATCATTTTTATGGCGAGTATCAGGAGTGAGATCGTCATAAAAGAACGCCCGTAAAGCCGGTTTTTCGATAAATAGCCGCGTAATAGAATCTTGATGAGTGTACAAATAGCTATGCGTTTGGCCTCGAGTCGATTTGTCAACCTGCTTAATTTGACGATTTATTAGTATAAAGCCTGCAAGTGTTACAAGTACGGATGCTATACTTGTAATAGCTTGAATATAATCTGGGCTCATATGAAGTTAATCGATTAGTTGAAAAAAAAATTAGAAATTATTTAAAATTAATCCTAAGTAAGTTAATAACTAGGCTAATCAACTTGCTTTGGATATATACTTCCAAACTTTTAGTACAATAGTGTTTAATGCCATATTTCTAAAGGATTATAGTTATTCAATTAGCTGTTACAACTATGTTTTTTACACAAAATTTTAGTTGATATATTTATAACTAATATACCAAGGTTTTAGGGATATTGCATAATTATCAACTTAAGTCAAGAAATAAGTGATATACCGAATTAGATTGGCCATTTACATCGTAATTTGTTCGACCCACTTTAAAATGAGCTCCATATGAATAAGAATCTGACAGATCTTCAAAAGTTCCTGTTAATGGAAACTTACATTTAGCCATTACAGCCGCTTCTTGATACTTAAGCCATATATTAGAAAAATCAGAGTTGTCGACATATACAACTATGTAATTACTCTCCAAACCATTAGTGTCATAGTTGAAAATTTTTTCTATATGTGAATGTATCTTATTTCTATCTAAATAAGTAAGGTTTAAACCTTCAAAAATACTAATAGTAAGTCCATTCTTGTTCTCAATTTTAATATCTATTTCTCCTTGAGATTTTTTAGACGGGGATTTTCCCCATTTTGTTTGGTCTTTAGCGGTTATTCCTTTATTATTTAGTACATTTGCTATAAAGCCGTTTCTGCTATCTTCATTCGCAAATATGCTTTTTTGCATACCTTGCAATTGTGAACATGCAATAATTATATTGTCAAGTATCCTATCATTTGTTCTGAATCTATCGTACCCCTTAAGCAAGGAATTAACATTAACTTCGTCTGTACTGTTTTGGCAAGTAATTGTCTTCTTGCCTTTTCTAATAAATTTCTTTAAAACATCATAAGGGTAAAAATAAGGATTTGGATTAGGTGAACATTCATCACAAATACAAGGTACCATCTCGGAATAATCATTTTCTTTACTCAGCTTAAGAGATGAGAATATCTCATTAAATTCTTTTCTAATTATCCCAAGAACTATATCGTTGTCTTCGCCTTGAACAAATATTTTTATTTTTTTATCTAGTAGGTCATTGATTACTAAAGCTGATGAATCATCAAATTTGTAGACTAAACCATTTTTCCAAAATGAACCCTTTTCTATATTGATATAATTTCTGCAAATAAATCTTGGAATTAATCCTGCAGGCATAAACTTAAACTCGTATTCAAATTTCAGATCTGGTTTAATGTACTTGGGCCTAAAATCATAATCACTTTGCGCTTGTAATAATTCAGGAATAATGTAGTCGTAAGACCCTAGTAAATTAAAGCACATTTCAAAACGTTCCATTAATTTAACTAGCTCTATATGTATTTTATTAGGATATTGGTTTATATCCCAAATAGTACTGAGCTGATTTAAAGAAAAGCGACCGTAGTTCTCTTGTATTATTCTGTTATCAATTAGGCTGTAGAAAGCATTTGTTGCCCATTCTGGGTTTAATATCACTATATTTCTTAAGATAGGATCATTTTGAAAATGTAATATATCACCTAAATCATGAAAGTAATCGCTCAAAAAGTTAGCTCTATTTGGTAAAATATTATAGGTATTACATATAGCTAAATATTCTTCATATGTTATAAAATTTGTTTCTAAATGTGAAAGCCGTTTCCGAATATCAACCCAAACCTTTGGTAATCTTTCTCCAAAATGAGGTAATGAAGTAAATGTTTTTATAATACTATTTTTTAACTCGTAGATGCCATTGCCGGTTAAACAACTGGTTTCATGAAAAGCTTTTATGTTAGGAAATTTTTTTGTTAATATACTTTTATCTATATGTTTGACTCTTACATCTGATTTATTCATTACTATTATAACTGGGCTACTCTCACTTAAAACATTAATAGTATTAAACCAGTATTCGAAACCTCTATACTCTTCTTCTTTCCTTGCATCCCAAACAAATACATAAATTGATCGCTTTGTTAGGAAAAATTGATGAGTAGAATAATATATTTCTTGACCGCCAAAGTCCCAGATATTTAGCTTTGCACTAATTTTATATAAACCATTGTTATTGCTTTCTTCTTCGTATTCCCATCTATTCTCATCCTGGTAATAATCAGAACAATCTATATCATCCTCATATTTATAAGGAGATATAAAATGATAATGAATCGCTTCTTCTGTTGTTAAAGGTATATTTATATCCCATTCTTTAATAATAATACCGTGAGTTGTTAGCTCATCTCCTACAACCAATCTGAAATAATTATCAATTAATTTCTTCATTAGTGAAGTTTTTCCTACTTCACCTTGTCCTACAAATATTAACTTAGCTTCTAACAGACTGTCTGTGTATTTTGAGATTTGTAATTCATCAAAAAAGGCTTCAATTGCTGAGATTCCTTCTTTTATAATACTCTCAGGTATACCATTTAACGCTGGATTGTCAGTTAAGTCAATATCCTCAAGAGAATTTAGGTCTAAATTGAAAATATCACTAGGTATTTTAGAAAGATTGTTTCGCGATAAATCTAGGTATTTTAGCTGTAGCGGGCATGGGAATTCAAAGCCTATACCACTAATATGATTAAATATATTATTACTAAGATTTAAATAATTAAGGTTTAATAATTGATTTATTTCTTTTGGTAAAATTGTTAAGCTATTATGGCTTAAATCAAGTTCAACCAAATTTGTTAACTCAGATATCTCAGATGGTACATCTCTTAGGTTTAAAGAGCTTAAGTCTAAAGAATAGGATTTTGCTTCTACAGCTTGATGAATACGTGTTAAAGCAATATTATAACTCATAGCACATTAATTAAAGATATTGGAAGTTGTGTTTACAGTATAAGCATACAATAAACGATGCTAACTATTGTTTGCTGATTCTGTGTGATGCAGAATTTTCATATTTTTAATAATTTGTCTGATTGACCAATTATTTATCTATGAGAAGCGAGTTCTGTTGTCATGTTATACGCCAAGTTGAGGTATACACTGTATCTTTGTTATGTATAATTTGTGTCACATTTTTGTATTGGCTTTAGGTGTCTGTAAAGCAGCAAAATAGTAAAGTAGTTACTTAGACAAAGCAATTCCAAATCATATTCTAATGTGTTACTGAGCGGTAAGTTAAGCTTAATTGGCTTCTACTACTTGCCACAGGATTTGTAGATAATTATCTGCATGCATTAACCAGCCGGTTAATCCGTAGTTTTGCGGAGCGTCTATCGTCACGTAAAGCAAACTAATCCATGTCGTTTTCATCTCTCGGTCTGTCCGAGCCACTGCTGCGGGCCGTTGCGGAGCAGCAGTACGCCAAACCCTATCCCATTCAGCAGGAGGCTATTCCGGTTATTCTGGTGGGGCGCGATGTGCTGGGTATAGCCAAAACCGGGTCGGGTAAAACGGCCAGTTTCGTGCTGCCCATTCTTGAACTATTCCACCGCACCCGGTCGGCCAAAACGAAGGGTGTCAGCGTATTGGTGCTGGTGCCGACCCGCGAACTGGCTGCGCAGGTAGCCGAGGTGTTCCAGACGCTGGGCGCTGCGTTGCCCAAACCGGTAAAAACGGTGGCCGTGTTCGGCGGGGTGTCCATCAACCCGCAGATGGTGGCCGTTCACGGGGCCGATATTGTAGTGGCTACGCTGGGGCGGTTGCTCGAACTGCTATCGGTCAACGCGCTGCGGCTGTCGAAGGTTGAGATTCTGGTGCTCGACGAAGCCGACAAGATGCTCGAACTGGGCTTTGCCGAGGAAATGGACGCCATCTTCGACCAGTTGCCCACGAAGCGACAGACCGTCCTGTTCTCGGCCACGCTGGGCGACGCCATTCAGGACATTCGCGAAAACCTGCTGCGCGATCCGGTGAAGATCGAAGTCGAGGAAGAAGCCGACAATCTGGATTTGATTACGCAGACGGCCTATCGGGTCAGTGCCGAACGTAAAGGGCCGCTGTTACGCTACCTGATCAAATCGGGGAAGATGCAGCAGGTGCTGGTGTTTGTGTCGTCGGTCCGGACGGCCGACAATCTGGTGGTAAAACTCACCAAGAACGGCATTCGGGCGGGGGGCATTCACAGCAAAAAAACGCAGGGTGGCCGTACCGATGCGCTGGCCGCGTTCAAGACGGGCAAACTCAACGTCTTGGTGGCTACTGACCTGATTGCGCGGGGTATTGACATCCAGTTTCTTCCGTACGTCATTAATTTTGAACTGCCCCGCTCCCCGAAAGATTACGTACACCGCATTGGCCGGACGGGTCGAGCCGAAGCTGCCGGTCAGGCAATTTCGCTCATTACGCCCGACGATGAGCACCATTTCCGCATCATCCAGAAAAAGATGAAGAAGCGCGTTGACCTGATCGAAACGGCAGAGATCGACCTGAGCGGTTTCTGAGGGAGCGTTTCCGTCTGGTACGGTCGAACTGAACATCGGTCGCGTTTGCTGCGTTGATAAAGCCTGAACTGTCGCCTATTCACTCTTCAGCACTATGTTCATAGCCAGAGTATTCCGGGGCGTTCTGGCCGTCGTCCTGCTCCTGTCGTTTGTCCTGATCATCAACGAATGCGCCGTGGCCTGTTCCAGCAAACGCACGAAAGACATTCCGTATATCGCCCCGGATGCCGCCGGTTTCGATGCCGAACGTAACCGGCTCGATGTGTACGAACCGAAGAAAAAGGGCGACGTACCTTATCCGGTGGTGGTATTTATCCACGGGGGCGGCTGGGACAGCGGCAGCAAAAACATCTACGGGTTCATTGGTCGGCGGCTGGCGAAGCAGGGAGTGGTGGCCGTCATCATCAACTACCGGCTGGCTCCGGCGGTGGAGGTTCCCAGGATGGCCGACGACTGCGCCCGCGCCGTACTGTGGACGCAGCAGCACATCGCCCAATACGGGGGCGACCCCAACCGGATTTTTGTAATGGGCCACTCGGCGGGTGGTGGACTGGCGGCTCTGTTGGCGGCCGACAATCGGTTCTTTTCGAAACTGGGCGTAACGCAGAATCCGGTCAAAGGCGCTATCCTCGACGATCCGGCCGGGCTGGATATGTTTGATTACCTCAACAAGATGGAATATCCCGACGATCAGAAATACCTGGTGCCGTTCGGCAAAGAACCGGCCGTCTGGCGCGCGATGTCGGCCCTGTACCACATCAACGCCGGGAGTCCGCCCATGCTGGTGTTCGTGGGCGAGCGGACCTACCCCGGCATTGCCCGCAGCACCCGTAAATTCCGGGATCGGCTTGAAGAGCTTGGCGTCAAGCACGAGTTCAAACTCTTGCCGGGCAAGAAGCATATTCCCATGGTGCTGCAACTGTTCTGGAAAAACAACGTAATCTACCGCGATCTGCTTCAACTGGTCGGCGCTACGTCCGCAACGTAGCGCCCCATAGGCCTGGCTGGTTAAAACTCGCCCTCGGTTGATTCCTTCACTTTCTTCTTGGCCTGCCGCAGCCGGTAGTTGAACGTCAGGTTGATCTGGCGAAGCCGTCCCTGCGAATTGTTCTCCGTGTAGAAATTGCTGCCCTGCGTAATGGTCCGGTACCGGCGCGAGTTAAACACGTCGAGCACGTTGAGCGTCAGCGTCCCGTTTTTGTTGAGAATGTCCCGGCTAACCGACAAGTCGAGCGTAGCGATGGCCTGCCGACGTCCCTGCGGGGTTTTCTGGGGCGCTTCGTAGTTGGCCCGCATCTGAAGATCGGTGGTTCTCCAGAAGGTAAACCGCGAGGTGGTGCGGGCAAACCAGCTATACGTATCGCTCTGGTAGCTGGCATCAAGGTTATTGCCGTTGGTGATGGCCCGAAAGAAGTTCAGGCTGCCGTCCAGTTTCCACCATTGCACGAATGCATACGAGCCGGTGAATTCAGCCCCGTAGGAGTTTTCGGTCGCCAGGTTTTCGGGGCGGGTGGTCGAGTAACCCCGGTCATCAACGCGACGAATCCGGATAATCTTGCCGGTGGTATAGCGGTAATACACCGACGAACTGAGCGAGCCTTTGCCCATGTACTTGATATGCCCCAGATCGAACGAATTGGTGAATTCGGGGTTCAGGTCGGGGTTGCCGCTGAAAAAGTTACGGCTGTCGCTGAAGGTCATGAACGGACTCAGGTCGTTGTACTGCGGCCGACGGACCCGGCGGCTGAAACTCACCTGAAGGGCGTGCTGGCGGGGCAGGTCGTAGGTCATGTGCACACTCGGAAACAGGTTCGCGTACTGGCGCGGGTTTACGTCGTTGGTCTGTTTCAGCGTCGTCGTTACGCCCGTCCATTCGGCCCGAACGCCCATCTGGTACGAGAATTTACGCATCTTGTTGCCCAGAATCCCGTAGGCCGCGTGGATGTTCTCTTCGTACAGAAAATCGTTGGTCAGGCCCGGCAGGGGACGCCAGAGACCATCCGACGCCTGCTCCCGAACCGAGTAATCGTTGGTCATGTCGCGGGAGCTGCTGCGCAGACCGGCTTCCAGTTTTCCTTCCTTGCCAAAGGGTTTGACGTAATCGACCTGCAGCAGAAACTGCTTTTCGGTTTCGTCGTTGAGCGAGCGCTGCAGCAGGTTCGGAACGCCCGAAGCGCCACCATCGGGCCGGAGGGTCTGCTGGGTAAAAAACTGGTCGGAGCTTTCCCAGTTGTCCAGATACCGAACGTCGGCGGTCAGCTCATGACCTTCGCGGGCAAACGTCCGTTTGTAACTCAGCGCATATTCCGAGTTGGGTTCGGTTTCGGTTTCGTCCTGCTGGCGATTGGTAATCCGCTGCAGGGTGGTGCTGTTGGGCTGGTAGTCCAGGTACTGAATATCGGCGTAGCGTTTGCCTTTGCTGATGCGCCACGTATAGGCCGCCGTCAGAATGTTTTTGGGATTGAAATAATAGTCGATTCCCGCCCGGGCGTTGTTGTACATCCCGTTCAGGCGGTTGGTCGAGTTCTGCCGGGTAATGAAAGTCGAATCATTCCGGTACAGTTCCTGATATTGGCTGCTGCGGCCGGGCGTATTCCGGTACGAAGCGCTGTAGTTGATGAAGAAGTTCAGGTTCTTACGTCGGTAGTTGACGTTGGCTGCCGCCCCGAAATTGCTCGGGTAACCCGTGATGAGGTCGAAGGAGCCATTGATGCCTTCTTTACGTTCCTTTTTCAGGACGATGTTGATGATACCGCCCATGCCTTCGGCTTCGTAGCGGGCCGACGGGTTGGTGATGACTTCAATCCGTTCGATGCTGCTGCCCTGCAACTGTTGCAGACCGCTGGAACCTTTCAGACTCACCAGACCCGACGGCTTTCCATCGATCAGGATGCGTACGCTGCCGCTCCCCCGCAGACTGACGTTTCCCTCACCGTCGACGGCTACCGAAGGCACGTTCTGCAAAATATCAACAGCCGTGCCGCCCCGGTTAGCGAGGTCTTTACCTACGTTAAAGATCTTTTTGTCGAGGGTCATCTCCATCGTGCTTTTCTCGCCCTGCACGATTACTTCGCTCAACGTATTCGTCGACGGCAGCAGTCGGAGCGTTCCCAGGCTGTGCGGAGAACTGTCGCGGGTCAGCTGGATCGGGGCGGTTTTCTGCGTTTTATAGCCCATGAACTCCAGAAGGGCGTAATAATTACCCGCTGCCGCATCCATCACAAAATCGCCGTTGTCGTTGGTTACCGCGCCCGTCACGAACGAGCTGTCGGCCTGTTTAAAGAGCCGGATGTTGGCGTAAACCAGGGGTGTGTTGGCCTGCCCATCCAGGATTTTCCCGCTCAGTTTCAGCTTGCCGCCGGTCTGGGCGTAAAGCGGGCATCCGGCCATCAGCAACAGCGCAAAAAGGGTAAGGAGACTGACGTTTCGGGAGCTATGGGCGGAACGGGAAAGAAAAGAAGTAGCGGTTAAGCGCATCAGGAAGTTTAGTCGGTTGTATACAGACTAGAAAAGAAGCCAGCACCTTATTTTACTGATGTCGGGTAGGCCGGTTCAGGAATTTAATAGCCGGGCAAAGAAGGCACCGGGCTTTTTAGCCAGTTCATACGGCCTATTTTACGGTTCAGGCGGAAGGCCGCTGGGAAGGCGGGATTCACCAGATAGGTTTGGTGCATCAATTCCTGATTCCTGAATATGAAAGTCCTTGTTTTACTTGGCGTTTTGTTGAGCAGCGTAGCTGCCAGGGCGCAATACAATCCGGTGGGTGCCATTACGATGTGGACCGACGGTTACGTCGTGACCATGCAGAACGATACGGTTAGCGGGCAGGTGCGGGTTGGGTCGTTCATCAACGACTCCCCGGCTGGCGTCGTTATCCGGTTGCCCGACGATAAGAAAGTGAAGCTGAAAGGCGACGACCTGCGGCTGATTGCCCAGCGGATTCCCGGTTTCGCCTATTCGACCGGCAGTATCCCGCGTGAGCGTGAATGGGTCATCTTCGAGCGTGTCCCCAACCCCCGTCGCAATGGCAAACCCATGCTGCTGGAACGGCTGACGCCCGATGGCGGACGGATTGCGCTGTATTTCGATGTGTCGGGCTGGAAGAAAACGACGGAATATTCGTTCGGGAATTTCTCTATCAGCAAACGGCAGGATTTGAGCTATATCGTGTTGAAGAATGGCAGCGAGTCGCTGATTGCGAAACGGGGTGATCTGGAGACCGTTCACGAGCGACTGTTTGGTGACTGTCCGTCGTTCATCCGCAACTACCCGGTTGCTAAACGCCGGGACTGGGAGGTGTTTGGCGCGATGGTGGATACGTACAACCAGCTTTGCCAGCAGCAATAAAATCGGCCTGAATAGAAACCGAAACGCGCATAATCAGCTACCTGGTTATGCGCATTTCGGCTTGGTAGTTGCCTAGCTCACCGCATGGCTGCTGTTGAGTCCAGCACTTTCTTTGCGCCCTGCGTGGATACTCGTTTGCCGGTTTTAGCCGCCTGGAAAATGGCTTCGATCAGCTGCACGTCGCGCATACCCATTTCGCCGGGTACGGAGGTCGGTTTGTTGTTCAGAATACAATCGGCGAAGGCGTCCATCTGGCGGGCCTGCTGGGGCACATTCTCGATATTCATATCGCCCTGGCTGGTTTTGCCTTCCAGACCGGAATAGGCATAGGCGGGTGACAGTTCAAACCAGCCTTTAGCCGCTTCGGCCCGTAGCTGATTGAGTTTGTCGTTGTAGCTGGTTTTGCAGTCGGCGACGGAGCCATCGGCAAAGTGCAGCTGAAAATCAACGCCTTCCTCGACCTTGCTAAACTTTTTGGGCTCGGTTACGGGGTGAAGTTTAGCCGTTACGGCAACGGGAACTTCGCCTTTCGTGTAAATCGCGCCCTGAATGCAATAGATACCCACATCGCGCAGCGGACCGCCCCGCCAATGCCCTCGCCCAGACGCCAGGGTGTGTCAAATCCCTGATTCTGACCATTCTCGGCAACAATCTTATTGACCTTGCCATAGACCTCTTTCTGCCCCAGCCGCATCATTTCCTGATTGTGCGGCTCAAAATGAAGCCGGTAACCAATAGACAGTTTTTTGTTGGCTTTCTGGCAGGCCTCAATCATCTGCCGGCACTCGGTCGGGTTCATCGCCATCGGCTTCTCGCAGATGACGTGCTTGCCAGCCTGCGCAGCCCGAATACTATATTCGGCGTGCATGGGATTGGGCAGCACGACGTAAATAATATCAATATCGGGATTGTCGGCTATCTGGTCGAAGGTCTGGTAGTTGTAGACGTTCTTGTCGGGGATGTTGTATTTTTTCTTCCACTTCTCGGCTTTTTCGGGCGTGCCGGTCACGATGCCTGATAGTCGGCAACGTTTGGTTTTCTCCAGAGCGGGCGCTAACTGGCCTTCGCTGTATTTACCAAGTCCGACCAGCGCAATCCCCAGCTTACGCGCCGCACCCGACTCGGTGGTTGTCGAGGAGGCCGATTCGGCGGAGGAACAGCTGCTTTTACTGCCGCATCCCTGCAGGCCTGAAAAAGTCGCCAGAGTCGGCATGAATAAGGCAGCTGTTCCCAGCCGGTGGATGAAATCACGACGCGAGAATGGTAACTGCTCCATACCCAATATCGGTTAACGGGCCAGGCTGCCCGGATTGGTTATTTGGAAGTTTACCCATAAGGTTAGTGGATTGTTTGGCTGAAAATGAGTGCTGACGATTCAGTGTTTCGGCTGTGGATTGCCGTTACGTCTATATACTGCCGGGTAACCCAAGCCCGCAACGTAGGACCAGACAGGGCCTACGTTGCGGGCTTGGGTTGAGGAATGATGACGCTGACAGGTTACTCAAACTGAAAGGCGTAGTACGTACAGCTTCCGGGGCTGGTGTTCTGGATGGCGTGGGGAACGTTCGATTCCAGAAAGATCAGGTCCCCCGCTTTGGCAGAGTGCATCCGGCCGTCGATGCTTTCCTGCGCGCTATTGTCGACCATAAGCAGGATTTCCGCAGCCCGGTGGGTGTGGGGCGGGTGGCTCCACAGTCCCTGATTCAGCGTCGTTACGTGCATTTCAAAACGTTTGGTCATGGCCGTAGCCCGGTCGAACATCCGGCGAACACCGCCCTTGTCGTGCGGATGAAAGGCTACGTCCTTCCAGTCGATCCAGAACGACCCACCGGCTTTGCGGCCACGCTCCAGATCGACCGGCTCCTTCGATTCGTAGCGCATAACGTAATAGGTGGCGGGCTGGTCGCCTTTGTTTTCAAACCCATGCTCGTCGCCGGGCATCATCAGAGCTACGCTACCGGTACTGAGGGTTTTGGTCTTTCCGGCAATCGTTACGGTCAGTTCACCTTCCTTAATGATAATAAGTTCTTCGTCGGTGTGCTTGTGCGCCGGATGCGGAGCCTGATGGGCCGGTAGGGTCGTCGCGTGAACTTTCATGTGGCTGAAATCGGTCAGGCTACCTTCCAGCAGGACTCGCTGTTCAGAAGCGGCCTGTTTGGTTACCGGCGCTTCGTTCCAGCGGTAAATGCCGGACGTAACCGGCTCCAGCCAGGACGGGCTGATAACCGAAAGCAGCAGAAAGCAGAAAAAAGGCGCGATATAAGGCATGAGGCAGCTTGATGGCGTGTTACCCCGACAAAAGCAGCGACCAGCCATAAGTCTACTATGCGCGCGGCTGAATCCCGCCGACGGTCATTCTGGAATGAGCTGCACAATCCGCCCCGGTCCTTCAATGGAAACGTACAGACTGCCATCCGGTCCCTGCTTGACGTTGCGGATGCGGCCCTGGTTTTCGAGCAGTTTCGCTTCGCTGACAACCTTATTGTTGCTGATCGCGCAGCGACTCAGGTAGTTGAGCGGCAGTGAGCCCGTTACCAGATTGCCCTTCCAGTCTTTGAACTTGTCGCTGGTGATAAAGGCCAGTCCGCAGGTACCGATGGAAGGTGTCCAGGTATGAACGGGTGCCTGAATACCATCGCGGGTCGGGCTGGTCGAAATGGGGGTGCCATCGTAATTTATCCCGTATGATACGAGCGGCCAGCCATAGTTTTTTGCGGACTGGATGATGTTTACCTCATCCCCGCCTTTCGGTCCGTGTTCAGTTTCCCACAGATCGCCCGTAAACGGGTTGAGCGCCAGCCCCTGCGGATTTCGGTGGCCATACGAGAAAATGGTGGTCGGCGTCGTGTTGCCGGGCAGGGTTGGATTGTCGGCGGGCACCTGGCCCGAGTCGGTCATCCGGTGAATCTTGCCCCATTCGGTTTTTACGTTCTGCGCGTTCTGATTGGGCGACGAAGCCCCTCCATAACTACTCGGCCCGCCTTCGCCCACGCTGAAGTATAGCAGGCCGTTTTTGTCAAACTCAATGCGCGCACCGTAGTGCCCATACCAGGTGTTGGTAGCCGAGGTTTTGAAAATGGTTTCGAGGTTGGTGATGCGGTTGGCGTTGATCTTAAACCGGATCAGGTTGAGCTGCGTAGCCCTGCTACCGGCTGGTGAACTCGAATACGAACAGTAAATCCAGCCGTTCGTGGCGTAGGCCGGATGAACGCGAAGGTCGAGCAGGCCACCCTGTCCGCTTATGTTGATGTCGGTTGGCAGACCGGTTAGTTCGGTGGCTGTGCCGCCAGCGTAGCGGAAGAGCCGCCCTTTTCTTTCGGTAAAGAGCAGGTCGCCGTTGGGCAGAAAATCCATGCCCCAGATGATCTCGTAGTTCGTCAGCAGCGTCTGCACTCGAATCGTTGGCGTGCCGGTTTGCGTGCCGGTCTGGCTACCGCCCGTATTGCCCGTGTTCGTTGGATTCCCCGTTCCGACAACGGCGCTTTCGGGCTCTTTCTGGCAGGAGGTCAGCGATAGGCTCCCGCCAAGCCCTAGGAGGGCGAAAAGAAATAAAGACGTTTTCATCGTTGAGAAAGGTTTTATTACCCTTAATAACCCATTGGGTCGGCTATCAGTTAACGGCATGAGCTGCTTTTTATTGGTCCGAGTCGCCCTTGCTGAACCGCTAAAGCCGGAAAGCGGTATTTTTGCCAGATTACCTAAATTCGATGTTTATTCTATACGCCATTCCGAATTGCGATACCGTCAAAAAAGCCCGCACCTGGCTGGCCGAACGCGGTATTACGTACCAGTTTCACGATTACAAAAAACAGGGTATTGACCGCCCGACGATTGAGCGCTGGCTGACGCAGAAAAGCTGGGAAGACCTCGTGAACCGGTCGGGCGTGACCTGGAGGAAACTGCCGGATGCGGAGAAGCCAACCGATACCGAAGGCGCCATCGCGCTCATGCTCGACAGGCCGTCCGTTATCCGCCGACCGCTGATTGAAGCAGACGGTCAGATTGTGGCGTTGGGCTTTAAGACCGCCGACTACGAGGCCGTTTTTGCGGCATAGCCGACGGTCTCGCTCGCTTTATTTGTTTACGTCGGCCTGAGCCGGTTGCAGGGCTTTCCGGACGGCGGGAGCAACTTTAGTCCCGAATAACTCAATCGCGTGTAGGTTTTTTGCGTGATCGGTCAGGGGGCCACCGAGCACCTGAGCCAGATAGCGCGTATTCTGGAAGAGTTCGTGGAAGTGCAGAATCTTGTCGATGATCTGCTGCGGACTCCCGACTAGAAGCGGCCCGTACTGACGCAGGTATTCGAACTGCTCGCGGCCCAGCGGTGGCCAGCCCCGTTCCCGACCAACCCGGTTCATCAGCACCTGATACGACGGGAAGAACTCATTGGCGGCCTGTTGCGACGTATCCGCTACGTAGAAGTGCGAATTGATGGCCAGGGGTAACTGACTGATGTCATGCCCGGCCTGCCGGGCCGACTGGCGGTAGAGATTCACCAAAGGTACGAACCGGTCGGGCGTACCGCCCAGCAGCGCGACGGTCATCGGCAGGTTCAGTTGCCCCGCCCGAACGGCCGAAGCCGGCGTACCGCCCACGGCCAGCCAAATGGGCAGCGACGCCTGAAGCGGACGCGGATACACGCCCAGATTCGGGATGGCCGCCCGGTGTTTACCCTGCCAGCTAACGACTTCCTGCCGGTTAATGGCCAGCAGCAGTTCCAGCTTCTCGGTAAACAGCTCATCGTAATCGTTCAGGTCGTAGCCAAACAGCGGAAACGACTCGATAAACGAACCCCGACCGGCCATGATCTCCGCGCGGCCGCCGGAGAGCAGATCGAGGGTGGCAAAGTTCTGGAATACCCGCACCGGATCGGCGGAACTCAGTACCGTAACGGCGCTTGACAGACGGATGCGTTTGGTGAGCGATGCGGCTGCCGCCAGAACCACTTCGGGCGCCGATATGACAAAATCAGGCCGGTGATGTTCGCCCAGGGCAAACACATCCAGTCCCACTTCATCAGCGAGTTTTATTTCTTCCAGCAGTTGCTGCATTCGTTGGTGGGCGTTGACGGCTCCACCGGATACATCATCCGGTTTTACGTCGCCAAAGCTACTGATCCCTAATTCCATCGTTAGTTGAAAAATTGGTGGTATATGTGTGCTTTGCGTAATAATCCCGAACCGGGTACGCTTAGTTTCCGGACGGCGACTTAACTTGCTAAACGAGACATTGATTCGTTACGCATCAACGTCCCGGTTGAAACTCTTGCTCCTTATAACCCACCTGCGACCATGCACCGCGTAGTGAAAAGACGACAATTTTTAGTGAACCTGACCCAGGCGGTTGGCACGTCCATGCTCCTGAATACGCCCATTCTCAGTTCGGCGCAGCCGGTGCACGACAGCTACGCAGCACCCACGGTCGGTGAGGTAATGGACCTGATTCTCAAAACGATTCCCGGCGCGCCCTTTCCCAAGACAGTCGATACGCTGAAATCGGGGATGGCGTCGCAGCCCGTGACGGGCATTGTCACGACCATGTTTGCCACGGCGGAGGTGATTGAAAAAACCGCTGCCGCCGGGGCTAACTTCATTATTGCGCACGAGCCTACGTTCTACAACCACCTCGACGAAACCGACTGGCTGAAAAACGATCCTGTTGTGACCTATAAACAGAACCTGCTCGCTAAACATGGTATTGCTGTCTGGCGCTTTCATGACTACTGGCATTCACACCGTCCCGATGGTATCGCCACCGGCATGCTGTCGGCTCTGGACTGGGCAAAATACAGCAGTCCGGAGAATGCGCTATTGCTGACCATGCCCGCTACGCCCCTGCACCAGCTCATTCGGCACGTTAAACAGAAACTGGACATCAAACAGGTGCGCGTCGTCGGCGATAAGAACCAGGTGTGTCAGCGCGTCCTGCTGCTGCCGGGTGCCGCTGGTGGCCGCAATCAGATTAAGGCTATTGCTGCAGCCAGACCCGATGTGGTTCTGTGCGGAGAAGCCAGTGAGTGGGAAACGCCGGAGTACATTCGGGATGCGCGTCAGCAGGGACAGAAAATTTCCCTGGTGGTGCTGGGGCATATCATGAGCGAAGCCGCCGGCATGGAATGGCTCGTTACCTGGCTGAAGCCGAAGGTGCCGGGAATCAACGTAACGTACATTCCATCCGGGAATCTATTCAGCTACGAATAAGTTGACGGGATATACCGGAATGACGAAGCAAACGCTCGATTCACCCGAAGCCATCCGGTTTCTGGTGAACTCATTTTATGAAAAAGTCCAGGCCGATCCCCTGATCGGGCCTGTGTTTACGGATGTGGCGCAGGTGGACTGGGCCAGTCATCTGCCGAAGATGTATGCCTTCTGGGAGTCGATAATCCTGGGCAACAACGCCTATGACGGGCACCCGTTTCGGCCCCATCTGCTGGTTAATCAGACACATACGCTCAGCCGGGAACACTTTGAGCGCTGGTTAACTTTGTTTTCGGCTACGCTGAGTGAGCATTTCACTGGCGACACTGCCGAGCAGGTACGCCAGCGTGCTACTCAGATCGCGCTGGTCTGGAGCCAGAAGCTAGCCTATCTGAACAGTTAACTTACGAACGGCAGACTGTAATCTTTCCGGCATTTATGCCTGGCCATTAGGTTGTTTAGGCTTTCGTATTAACTTGACGGCCTGATATGGATTACCTAAACGCCCGCCCCATAATGAAAGGAAGCAAGCTGGATCTGTGCCTGAGCCTGGGTTACTTTCGCATGCATCAGGACATATTTACCTGCCGATACCTGGTTTTCGATAACACGATCTTTCCTGTGCACTGGCTGCGCTTTGTCTTGAATCGGGTGGAGTATGGCCCGAAGCAGCGTAGACTGCTCCGAAGCAACGAAATGTTCTCGGTAGTGGTGAAGCCGTTCATAATTACCCCGGAAGTTGAAGCTCTCTATAGCCTCTATAAAAGCTCGGTAGATTTCGAAGCGCCGGAATCGGTCAGGTTCTGGCTGCTCAACGGCGCGCGCTACGATGCCTTTGAGTCGTATGCCGTTGAGGTGCGGGACGGTGACCGGCTGATTGCCGTTGGGGTTTTCGACAATGGTGATCAGAGTATTGCGGGCATCATGAATTTTTACCACCCGGCCTATCGCAAACACAGTCTGGGAAAATACCTGATGCTCCAGAAGATCAATTACGCCCGGCTCCAGCAGAAACAGTACTATTACCCCGGCTACATCGTCAGTAATTACCCCAAGTTCGACTACAAGCTATTCCCGGGCGAAGCGGCTACCGAAGTGTTCGACGATACAAAGAGTCAGTGGCTGCCGTTTTCGTGGGAAACCGTCAACGCCCTGGCCGTCGATATCCTCGATGAATATTGACCGCTGGTGAACAGGATTGCCGGTTACGAAAAACCGCATAGGCGGAGTTGATTAAGTTGCTACTTTTCAGTTGGTTAACTAATGCCAACGAGTCATGAAGCAACTGTGTTTTATTCTGCTGCTTGCCCTAGCTATAGGCTTACTGGCCTACACGACCCGGCCCGACGGTGAGAAAGCCCTGCTATCGGTACCGTTCGTTCCCGACATCCCCCGAACCTGGGACAGCGCGGCACTGGCCGATTACGAAATCCCACTGGCTGTGGCCAAAGCTTCGCCGAAAAACGTATCGCCGGACTATTACTACCAGATGCCCGAAATGGTCATCTACAAAAGCTACCCGATTTACGCCCCCGGTCGGGAACCCAAAGGATATTGGGAATGGCTGCACCAGCAGGAACCCGAGGTGGTGTTCGACCCGGCTAAGCTCAAAACCGAAGCCGACTGGATTAAAGCCGGTGAACTGGTATTCGATGCGCCCACCGATACGACGGGCGTTTTCACGGTTCGGGAAGCTCGGGACTCGGCCATGTATGCCTATACCAACATGCCCCTGACAAAGGAAGGAATTATGCCGTTTGCGCGGTACGTGGTTCCTAAAAAAGGGCTCGTGGTTGTCAGCGGTCTAGGATGCGTTATGTGTCATACGCGGGTCATGCCGGACGGAACGGTTTTAAAAGGCGCACAGGGCAACTCACCCGATGCTCAGCGGGTCGCTTACACGTACCGCAGGTATGAAGTACCCGAACCAGCTGCGCAGGGGTTTGTGAAGGCCTTGATGGGCGCGCCCTGGCTGGCCGACGATCCGCATACGCAGTTGAGCAGACAGTCCAAACTGGCCATTGCCGACGCCCTGGATGCTATGCCTCCCGGCACCGTGCTGCGCGAAGGAGCTTCTATTCTGTTTCCTCCGCAGGTTCCCAACCTGATTGGGGTAAACGAGCGGAAATACATGGACCACGGGGGCGTCAACCGCCACCGGAATATTGGCGATCTGATGCGTTACGTTGCACTCAACCAATCGGTGAATATGATCGCCAGCTACGACGGGTTTGTGCCGGCCGGTAAAGGCTTTAAAGAGGTGCCTGCACCCGCTACAGGTATTCGCTACAGTGAGGCCCAGTTATATGCGCTGGCCAAGTTTATTTACTCACTTGAACACCCCGCCAACCCGAACAAACCTAGTGCCCTGACAAAACGGGGTGAACGGATCTACGCCGAACAGGGCTGCGTGAGCTGCCATACGCCACCGGCCTTCACCAACAATATGCTGACGCCAGTGGATGGCTTTGAAGTGCCCGACGAACACCGGAAGAAATACGACATTTTTGATATTTCCGTTGGTACCGACCCGAGTTACGCACTCAAAACCCGACGCGGCACGGGCTATTATAAAGTGCCGTCGCTCAAAGGCCTCTGGTATCGGGGCCCCTTTCTGCACGACGGTTCGCTGGCGACGCTGGACGATCTGCTCGATCCCCGGCGGCTGCGTGATGACTACGTACCGACGGGTTTCCGGGGCGCGGGTGTAACGCAAAAGGCCGTTCGCGGCCATGAGTTTGGTATGGACCTGCCCGAAGCCGACCGGAAGGCGCTGCTGGCATATCTCAGAACATTATGAAACTCCTGGCTACGTTCATACTGCTCCTGTGTGCTGCCTGGTCGACCCGCGAGTCCGAAATCAGGGAGTCTGCCATTACGTTCCGCATCCAGAATGCGGGCATTACCGTCAACGGAACGTTTGAGGGTCTGGAGGCCGATGTTCAGTTTGACCCCGACCGCCTGGGCAATGCCGACATTCGGGCGTCGGTGCCGGTCAGCAGCATCCGCACGGGCATTGTCCTGCGCGACAAGCACCTGCAGCGACCCGATTATTTTCATAGCGAGCAGTTTCCGCGCATCACGCTGGCGTCCAAAACGATCCGCAGGACGGGGCGCGGTCGCTATGAGGGCCTGTTTGATCTGAACATCAAAGGCATTGAGCGGGAAGTAAAGATTCCGTTTACGTATTCGGCCGACAATACGTTCGGCGGCAGCTTTCGGCTTAACCGGCTTGATTTTGAACTGGGGCAATCCAGTCTCGTGCTGGCCGATGAGGTAGAGGTACAGATTCTGGTAAAGCTGGCGGCCCGAACCCTGTCTAAAAGTTAGCCTGAGTCGGTTCGTGGTCTGTGATTCATTAGATTATGGACGGGCTGTGCTTTGACTAAGGCTGGCCGGATCGTAACGTTACGCCATCTGGTCTGGTGAGAGCAGATAATGGTTTCATTAACAATGCCTATTCAAACGCATTTCTTCAATGGGTCCCGGCCGGCTAAACGGCAACTACGATTCTGGGTTTTTATCATCACGGGTATTCTGGGAATCTGCGCGGGCGCAAACGGCCAATCGTCCAAAGTGCAGCCTGCCAGCAAAAGGGGAGAAACGACGTACGCTACCGATAAACCAACCCTTCAGAAGGGCGAACAACTCTTCCAGACCAACTGCTCGACCTGCCATAACTTTCTGCAGAAGGGTATAGGGCCGAATCTGAGCGGGGTGACTTCCGAGGTGTCGCCCGCCTGGATACATAAGTTTATCCGGAATGCTCCGGCCATGATCAGCAGTGGCGATGCCCGCGCCAAACGGCTGTTTGACGAATACAAGCAGGCGATGCCGCCGTTCTCTACCCTGAGCGATGCGGATATCCGGGCGATCATGGCCTTTGTTCATCGTAACCAGAAGCGCGAACCGGCCTCGGCTGATATGAGTCGGCTGGGTGCACCACTGAGCGATCCGATGCCGCAGAAAATAGAAAAATCGGGTCTGCGGCTTATTCTGGAAGAGGTTACCACCGCCCCGGCTACCGCCGAAAAAGTACCCCTGGCGCGAATCAACAAGATGCAGGTGCTGCCGGGTAAACCCGACCGACTGTTTATTCAGGATCTGCGGGGAACGCTGTATGAGATGGTGGACAACAAGCTGCGGGTGTATATGGAGATGGCTAAAGAGCGTTCCGGCTTTATCCCTACGCCCGGACTGGCAACGGGCTTCGGCAGCTACGCCTTCCATCCGGACTTCAATACAAACGGTCTTTTTTACACGACGCACACCGAAAAAGCCCATGCGGCCCCCGCCGATTTTGCTTATGCCGATTCGATTAAGGTAACGCTGCAATGGGTTCTGACCGAGTGGAAACTACCCAATCCAACGGCCGACAAATTCGTCGGCTCGGGGCGCGAGATGATGCGGGTTAACATGGTATCGCCCATTCACGGCGTCCAGGAGATTACGTTCAACCCCCACACCCGGCCGGGTAGTCCGGATTACGGTCTGCTGTACATCGGCGTGGGCGATGGGGGCGCTACCGAAAATGGCTACCCGTTTATCTGCAGAGACAATCACCACATCTGGAGTTCGGTGCTACGGATCGATCCACGGGGCACCAACAGTAAAAACGGTCGTTACGGCATCCCGGCCAGTAACCCTTACGCGCAGGATAATGACCCGGCAACACTGGGCGAAATTTTTTGCCGGGGCTTCCGGAACCCCAACCGGATTGCCTGGACGCCGGACGGAAAGATGCTGATTTCGGATATTGGTCATGCCAATGCCGAAGAACTGAACCTGGGCGTAGCCGGGGCAGATTATGGCTGGCCGGAGCGGGAAGGCAACTTCCGGATGTATTACCGGGCGAAAATGGACAAGGTGTATGCCCTCCCCGAAGATGATGCTGCGCTGCAGTACACGTATCCGGCAGCCCTGTACGATCACGACGAAGGGAATGCCATCTCGGCGGGATTTGTTTATTCGCGGACGGATCTCCCTCCGCTGACGGGAAAGTATATCTTCGGCGATATTGTGAACGGGCGCGTGTTTTACGTCGAAAGCAGTCAACTGAAGCCCGGCCAGCAGGCGGCTATTCAGGAAATGGAAATTCAGGTGGGCGGCAGCGTAACAACGTTTCAGGCCCTGAGCGGCAGCAAGAAAACAGACCTTCGTTTTGGGCTGGGACTGAATAATGAATTCTTTCTGTACACGAAAGCCGACGGTAAGATGTATCGGATAAAGGGCTGCGAAGCCCGCTGATTGACGTCTGCTTTATACGGGGTTAGAACGCACAAAGCCGCGTTGGGGCGCGGCTTTGTGCATGAATGAGGCCCCCTGATTGTCGGGTCAATTAGAATAGATTCGGGTAATCGGTGATGATGCCATCGACGCCTAACTGCACCAGACTCTCAATTTCGGGTTTGGTGTTCACCGTCCAGGGAATAATCTGTATACCCTGCTCATGGCAGGTTTTGACGGTTTCGGCCGTCACGCCTTTGTAATAGGGGCTGTAGGCATACGGTTTGAAGCCCAGCGTGGCCAGATTTTCAGCCACCGATTTTGTGTTAGCCGTAAGATAAGCCAGCCGAACAGTGGGAGCCTGTTTGTGAATCAACTGCAATGGCCGGGCATCGAACGATTGAATATTAAACCGATTGCCGAGCTTTTGCTGGCAGATTGGCAGAACAAGCCGCACAAACTCTTCCGGAGCCGGATGATACACATTGTCGGTAGCCGGCGATGACTTGATCTCGATGTTGAAGCTTGGCTGCGGCAGACCTTTAGCCTTCACATAGGCGGCTACGGAGTCGAGCAACTCCCCCAGCAGCGGCTTATAGGCCCGAAAGTGCTGCTGCTCTTTGAATAGAGGATGCGGTTTGCTGCCCACGTCGTATGTCTTAATCTCATCGTAGGTCAACTGGTACAGGTTGATCTTCTTCTGCTCATCGGCGGTAACCGGAGTACCGTCTGGCTTCAGCGAAATATCGGCCGACATATAGGGGTCGTGGGAAACCACCACCTGGTTGTCTTTTGAAATGACCACGTCCAGTTCCAGCGTCTGCACGCCCAGATCGAGCGCTTTTTTCATGGCTGGAATGGTATTCTCCGGCATCAGCCCCCGGGTGCCCCGGTGTCCCTGCCGATTCAGCTGTCCCTGCGCCAGGAGCATCTGAGAACTCAACAGCAGACCGAATAAAACTATGCTTTTCATAGATGGGTATTTAATGGGTTATTCGTAGTCATTGGAGAGCCATTCGTGGTAAATGACCATTAAGGACTTACCAGTGACTACAAATGATACATACAGACAAACGTCTTAAAAACTATACCGTGCGCCTAACTGAATCTGGTACGGATCACCCGATGGCGACACAACCCCTGCCGTGTTGACCCGGTACACGAACCGCTGATTGGTCCGGTCGAATCCGGCAACGGCCGGGCTGGTGCTGGTGGCCGGAATACCCAGGGCGTATAGCGCCTGCGTGCCCAGCGACTGGTTTACGCCCCAGCTTTTGTTGAGGAAGTTCGCAAAGTTGAAAATATCGGCCGATACCTCAATGGCGTGCGTTTTATAGAGTCGGAACCGTTTGCTGGCCCGAATATCGAACACCCCGTAAAAGCCGTTGATACCGCCGTTTCGTTCGGCAATTTTGCCGGAGTAGGCGTTGATATAATCTTTGATGCTCTGGCTGGCGTTCGGGTTGTCCAGGATAGCCTGCAGTCCCGTTCTGACATTGGCCGGTACTGACTCGTTGTTCCGGTCGAAAATATAGGCCAGATCGTTCGTGCCCGACACAAAGTCGGCGTTGCTGTTGGCCCCCGACAGAAGCGAGTAGCGCGTGCCGCCAATACCGGAGTAGCGAACACCTATGGTAACGCCGTAGAAACTGGGCGCTGTACCGTAAACGACGACCTTCCGGCGGAACTGGTTATCCGAGTACGTTATGCGGCTTAGGTTCCGTGGATCATCTTTCACCGGCAGCACCAGCGTAGCGGTATTGGCTACGTTTCCGTTATACGAAACATTGTCGCGGGTGTCGTTCCAGGTGTAGCTGGCCGATATTTCGGCATCCCGGAAGTACTGATACGTTACGTCGGCTACAACGGCGAACTGGTTCACTTTGCCCGCGCTGTTCAGCTCCAGCACCCGACCTAGCTTCTGGCTGATCCGGCCCTGCAGCCAGTCGCCTGCGCCGTTGGCGGGCATTGAACTGAGGGGAACATAAACGCCCCGGTTGTCTTCGTTCGCCAGGCGGAAATAAGGATCGGCCACCATGTTCCGGTCTACGTACATATAGTTGTTCCGGCCCAGGGTCATAAAGCCCGAAATGCCTACCTTCAGCTTGTCGGTCAGGAAGCGGCTATAGGAGAGGTTAGCTTTATACATCACCGGTACCCGGGCATCTTTACCCGTCAGGTTGATGGTTGGCAGCTGGAAAGCGGCTAACGACGGAATGCTGGCGTAGTTGTTCCGGTAAGCGGCAAAGTCCGGCGTTGGGATATTCGGAGCCCGGACGTCGACCGTAGCCAGGTGTTTACCGTCAAACGTCAGGTTGTTAATGATCGCGTAGTTATTGATATCCGACGCGAACACCCCTGCGCCGAAGCGCACAAAGTCTCTGTGGGCTTCGTTGATATCCCAGGTTAACTGCAAACGAGGCTGGGCCACAAACGATTTGAGCTGATTGTCGGTGCGAAGTTTTAACTCGTCGAAAACCACTTGGTTAAACTGCGCCTTTGGGTAGACTGCGTAGTCAAAACGCAGGCCGGCGGTCATATTCAGGCCCCGCGCCAGGTTCGTGCTTAACTGGCCATAAGCACCCGCATTCAGGGTGTTACCATACACGGTTGGGTCGGCCACCAGCGGCACTTCGCGGTAGTAGCGATAGGGCTGCAGACGCTCAAATTTATCGAGGGCGGTCAGGCCAGCCGCGGCATCGACCGTGTAGTGAAAACGTCCGTTCACCTCGCTGCCGTACAGGGACTTGGCATGGGTATACATCAGATCCACGCCGTAGGTGTACTGAATCTTGTCGGTATTGTAGTACAGGTTATTGACCAGCTGAACTACGTTGTTCGTAAAACCTTCCTGCGCAAAGCGATGGCCACCCATCTGAATGTTGGTCGAGCGGCTGGCTCCGTCAATCGTTGAAGTTACGTTTTCAACAATGGCGCGCGGAATGTTGGCGGCTGGTAGCTGATCGCCGGGACTGCTTTTCTGGTAGGTGTACAGGTACTGAACCTTCAGTTCGTTAGTGATCCGCGGACTTAGCGACGTACGAAGCGTAGCCAGCAGGCTGTTATCAACGTTGAAATCGTTTCCGTATGACTCGAAGATGTTGACGGATGTGTTATCCTGCAGGCCCAGCTTGTTGCGGTCGCTGGTGAAGTTGTTGCGAATCGTCAGCAGGTTTTTCGAATTAATCTGCCAGTCGATCCGGGCAAAGGCGGCATCCGAACCGCGGGCTTTGTCGAACGTCCCGTACTGCTGCGTATTGGCAACGCCGTACTGACGCCGGGCAATGTCAACGAACCGGTCGAGGGTAGTTCGGGTCACGTTGAACCGGTTTTCATCGGCGGGGGTCTGTACGTCCGCGATAATCAGCGGCCGTGAATCCTGCTGGTGGTCCCAGACCACAAAGAAATGAAGCTTGTCTTTGATGATTGGTCCACCCAGAGCGAAACCATACTGGTTGGTGGCGAATTTATTGTTCCGTCGGTTTCCGCGGATGTCGTACGGACTCGACAGCCAGTTGGCGCGGGTATAGTTAAACGCGCTGCCGCTGAAGGTGTTCGTACCCGCCTTGGTTACCGCGCTGACCAGGCCGCCCCCTGCGCGCCCGTAGACAACGTCGTACTGGTTGGTGATTACTTTGAACTCACGGACGGCCTCGATCGAAATCGAATAAGGCGCTCCGCTGCGGCTGGTGGTTGAGCCGGCTGATGTCGGGTTTTTGGCCGTCATGCCGTCGATGGTGTAGTTGGTCGACGAACCCAGCTGGCCGGAAATGCTTCCCCCACGGCTCAACGGCGACAGGTCGACTAGGGTCGTGAAATTCCGGCCGTTGACCGGCAGCGTAGCAATCGATTTGGCCGTTACGGCCGTAGCGGCTCCAAAGTTTTCTGTTTTGTTTTTCAGGCCTGAAGCCACTACCTGAACCACTTCCAGTTCCTGGCCACTTGCCTGCATGGTCAGGTTGATCCGAATGGCGTCGCCCTGGTTGAGCATATACCCGGTTCGTTTCTGCTCGC
Source organism: Spirosoma taeanense (assembly GCF_013127955.1). Classification (NCBI taxonomy): domain Bacteria; kingdom Pseudomonadati; phylum Bacteroidota; class Cytophagia; order Cytophagales; family Cytophagaceae; genus Spirosoma; species Spirosoma taeanense. The sequence goes on along the minus strand of NZ_CP053435.1, from coordinate 3,930,657 downwards.
CATAGCCGACGTAGCTAACGCGGATGGTGTAGGGCCCGCCCAACGGCAATTCTTTAAAGAGGTATTCGCCCTGAACATTGGTTACGGTGCCGGTTGTAAAGCCGGTCGACTCGTTCCGGACCTGAACGGTAGCACCCGGAAGCGGACTTTTCTGATTGTCGGAGATAAGGCCGGAAATGGAAGCCTGCGTAGTTTGCGCCTGTGTTCTATGAAGCATAAAACAGGTACACAGCAGGAAAAAAAGAAGCGAAAATAGATGTCGGTTCATATAAGGAGAGAACATTTTACTGGTGCAAAGAGAAGACAACATTATTAACCCGGCGTTACCCAGCCGTTATGGATTTGTAACGTTTGAAGCCCCTCAGCGACCATTTGTGACCTAGAAGTTATCTTTGTGTAATATCGTACTTTCGTTTTAATTTATCTTCAAATAATTAAAAAATAATGGTTAGTCGGATGTGTGTACGGCTAACGATGTCAATTACACCTTAAGCCGGATCTTAAATCGGCCCAGAATGGCCGTGATACCAATAATGAGGAAGGCAAACAGCAGGGATTTCACCAGGCCTGCCAGGCCGAACGTCAACCCGGCGGGGAGCGATAGGCCCGACAGGTCGGCCAGGCTGTAATACACATACGGAATCAGATAGCAGGTCAGTGTGCTGGTACCAGCCGGTTTGATGGGGGCGAACCAATGGGCTTTGTGCTGCTGATCGACCAGAGAGTAAATGCCTGCATAAGCTATGAAAGCGATACCCGTGCATAAAAACACCCAGGTGGGCGTCGCCTGAATCTTGGAAATGATGAAGAACTGGCGCGACACCAGTCCGGCCAGCACCAGCAAAACACCAATTGCGACTAAAAGGAGGGGTAAACGCCGAGATTGGCCGGTAGTGCGAAAATGCGTCAGCAGGAGCGTAGCCAGGATTCCGGCGGACGTAAAGCTTTGAAAAGCGCCGTTACCCAGAATCCAGTCGCGCGGACCGTCGGGCCAGAGGTCGCGAAGCCAGCCCGCATGTCCCGCAATGGTCAGCAGGCTGAAAAAGGCCCAGGCCAGCCCCAGCAGAACCGGCCGTTTGTGCGCGAACAGGTAGATGAGGGCGCAAGTTAGGTACGTCCAGCCAATGAGCCCCAGAATCCCCCACCAATGCGGCATCATCCGGCCCGCGCTGTCACCTCCCCGGAACGTAAAGGCCAGCACCAGTAATACACCCACGCCCAGGAGTTGCAGTCCGGTAAAGAGCCATTTCCGGGAATCGTCGCGTTTGGGATAAACGTTCCAGATCAGAAAGAACCCGATCACCATCAGAATCTGAAACCATTCGCTGCTTAGGCCGGTGGCCTGCTCATTCAGCTCCGGCACGTTGACCGTAAAAACCCCCATAATCAGCAAGGCTGCCGAGCGAACGCCAATATGCCTGACAATCTCCGGAGTCGATTCGCCCTTGGCCAGGCGCTGCCGAATGGCGAAGGGAATCGACATGCCCACGATGAACAGAAAGCCTGGGAAGATGGTATCGGCAAAGCCCAGAAAATCCTGATCGGCCCGCGAATGTTCGAGCCAGGCCGGAATGCCCGAGAGGGTCCAGAGGTCATTCACGAAAATCATCAGCAGCATGGTCAATGCTCTGAACACGTCGATAGAGTAAATGCGGTCGGACCGGTGCGCTGCCGTGGGGAGCGTCTGGTTAAAGGCGTGGGTGTCAATCATGGGGTGGTTTCAATGCGTTTGATTTCGTCGAACAGCGTTCTGAAACAGTTGCTGGCTGTATTCTCCCTGGCTTCCGGATTCACCTTCTTACCGTAAAACTCATCCAGAAACGGTCCTGCGCCTGACCAGACTGTCTGCATCATACCCTGAAACCGCTCTTTCATGGGCGGGGTAGCCGTTCGCCGGAACCTGAGCATGTCCTGGGTCTGGGAAACGGCAAAAGTCGGCTTTCGCCAGGGACAGGTCAGCACGCTCAGCCCTTTCATAGCGAAATAAATGGCGGTCTGGTCAGGGCGTTCGTAGTGCCAGTCGCAAATCATGACGTCTTTCGGGATCAGGTCAATGGCCCGGTGCGTGTTGTTGAAGCTAGCCTCCCACATACCGAGGCCGGTTGTTTTGCCATCCAGCAGCCGGTCGCCCCACATCCAGAGCTTCCGGTTTTTCTGCGCCAGATGATTCCGGATCTCGGTCACTTCACCCGCAAACAGTTCGGCTTTGTCGCGGCCCGAGCAGCGCGGACAGTTGTCGTCGCCGATGTAAAAGACCTCATCCATGCCCGCGTGAAAGGCGTCGGCTTCAAAAACATCGCAAATCTCATCGACCAGCGCAAACACCACCGCATGAACGCCCGGATGCAGCGGACAGTAACTCTTGCAGTACAGCCCGTCGGGGTTTGGCCAGACGTATTTCTCGGGCATTTTGACGTGCGGGGTTTCGTCGAACTCCGGGTAAACGCTCAGCAGTTTGTGGGTTGTGCTGGCCCACGACTGATGGCCGAGCAGGTTGATCTGCGGAATGAGCCGGATACCGTTTTTCTGGCAGGCTTTCACCAGCTTCTTAACCTCCCGTTTGGACAGAGCAATACTGTCGCGGAGTTCGGGGTGGCTGTCGTATTCATAGTTGAAATCGACGCGCAGAATCAGCGTATTGACCTGTCGCGGAGCCAGCTCTTCGTTAATGAATTTCAGAAACGTATCGAGCTGCTTGGGCTGGGGAGCCGCAATGCAGAAGCCCCGCACGGGCAGAAGGCTGTCGATTCTAGACTGAGCCAAAAGGGACGTACTAAACGTCAGAAGAACGAACAGGAGGGCCGTGATGGACAACTTCATCAGAAAGGCGAGTAGGGTCTGGAATCGGTCTGTACGCAAACAAAAGCAAATTTCTTTGCCGAATTTGGTTTTTAGATAAAGCCGATACGCGCCTTACGTTACTTTATCCTCAAAACTTTCGGGCTGGTGGCGGAGTTATCGCCCCAGGTTATACAGGCCAATTTTTACCAATTTAGTATACAGTATTCATGGCAGATCACATCAGAACGGCCCTCATTACAGGCGGCTCAAAGGGCATAGGGTATGGCGTAGCCGAAGTTCTCATCAAAGCGGGTATCAACGTGGCGGTGACCAGCCGTTCGCAGGAAGCAGCCGAAGCAGCCGCGGCCCGGCTCAACGAAATCAAGCCGGGGCATACGTCCGATACCAATAAACCCGTCGGATCGGCCCTGGGTATGGCCGCCGACGTGCGCGACCTGGCCTCGCAGCAGCAGGTTGTCGACGCCATTCTGAAGCAGTGGGGGCGGCTGGATTACGTCATCGCCAACGCGGGCGTGGGTCACTTCGCACCAATTCAGGACATGACCCCGGAGCAGTGGCACGAAACCATCGACATTAACCTGACAGGCGTATTCTATACCGCCAAAGCAAGCCTGCCCGCGCTGAAAGAATCGCAGGGGTATTTCATCACAATTGCGAGTCTGGCCGGTACGAACTTCTTTGAGAAAGGCTCTGCCTACAACGCCAGCAAGTTTGGTCTGGTTGGCTTCACGCAGGCCATCATGCTGGATCTGCGGAGTGAGGGCATTAAAGTATCGACCATCATGCCCGGCTCGGTCGCTACGGAATTCGGCGACAACCAGCCGAGCGAGAAAGACGCCTGGAAAATCCAGCCCGAAGACATTGGTGAACTGGTGTATGACCTGCTCAAAATGAACCCGCGCACGCTGCCGAGCAAAGTAGAGGTACGTCCGACGCGGCCGGGCGGCAAGTAGAGAGTTCTTAATCGAAGAAAATGGGGGTGGATGCAGCTTACGTTCGGGCGCAACCATCCCCATTTTGCGTTTTTAGAGCTTCATTTTATTGCTTTATCCGCCAAAAATAGAACAGAAGTAAGTTGAAGCGGGGCCGCTGGTGTTTGAACGAACGTATTTTGTAGATTAGACACCCTAACCGCCTTCTTATGAACTGTTTCGCTCTGCTCATTGCCGGCTGTCTGGCCACTCAAACGCTTCTTGCGCAGTCTTACGACTTGGTTATTCGCAATGGTCGGGTTGTTGATGGCTCCGGTAACCCCTGGTATTATGCCGATGTCGCTATTAAAGAGGGCAAGGTCGCCCGGATCGGAATGATTCCGGCTACGGACGCAAAAACCCAGATTGACGCCAAAGGGCAGATTGTAGCGCCGGGCTTTATCGATGTCCACACGCACGTTGAGGGTGGCCTGGAAGATCGGCCCGGTGCCGAAAATTTTCTGTACGACGGGGTAACCACGCTCGTTACCGGTAACTGCGGTACCTCCCGCACTAACCTGCGGGCGTATTTCGACACCTTGGGTGCGGTGGGAATCTCGCCTAACCTGGCCTCGCTGATCGGGCACAACTCACTCCGGCTCCGGGTTATGAAAACGGCGTTCCGGGAGCCCACTGCGCGCGAACAGGCCGAGATGGAATCTCTGGTCGAACAGGCCATGAAAGACGGCGCGGTGGGACTGGCGACGGGGTTGATTTATACGCCCGGCACCTACGCCAAAACGCCTGAGATTGTTAACCTGGCCCGACAGGTGGCCCGCTATGGGGGCGTATATGCGTCACACATCCGGAATGAAGGACAGGACGTGACGACGGCCATCAACGAAGCGATTCAGATTGGCCGCGAGGCTCACCTGCCCGTTCAGATTTCGCATTTCAAGGTAGCCAGTAAGCCGCTGTGGGGTGGGAGCGCGCAAACGATTGCGCTGGTCGAAGCGGCCCGAAGAGAAGGCATCGACGTTACGGTTGATCAATACCCCTATACGGCTTCCAGTACGTCCCTGCAAAGCATTGTTCCCGCCTGGGCGCTGGCCGACAGCGATTCGCTGGTGCTGGTCCGCTTTCGTGACCCGGCAACCCGAGCTAAAATCCGCAGGGAGATGCTTGAAGCGCTGAAAACGAACGGCCGGAAAGACTTCGACTATGCCGTTGTCGCCAGTTTTGCCGCCGATACTACCCTGAATGGGTTGAGCATCAGCAAAATAAACCAGAAGATGGGCCGTAAAAAAAGTGCCGAAGCGGAAGCAGACCTGATTATGGATCTCCTGGAAAAAGCGGGTATGAAACGAATCCAGATGGTTTACCACACCATGTCGGAGGAGGACGTTACGGCGATCATGCGCTATCCGAACACAATGATCGCTTCCGATGCCGGTGTCGCCAGGTTTAACTCGGGTGTGCCGCATCCACGGGCCTACGGGACCAATTCGCGGGTGCTGGGTCGTTACGTTCGCGAGCAGCAGATTATTCCGCTGGAAAACGCCATTCGCCGGATGACCTCGCTGCCGGCTCAGCGGTTTGGCTTTGCCGACCGGGGGCTGCTCCGTCCCGGTTATGCCGCCGATGTTGTCATTTTCGATGAAAAAACAGTGGGCGACGCGGCTACATACGAATCGCCCCACGCGTATGCAACCGGCTTTTCCTACGTACTGGTTAATGGCGTGCCGGTCATAGAAAACGGCAAACATACCGGCCGTCGCCCCGGTCAGATATTGATGGGCAAAGGATATCAGCCCGTCGCACAGAGATAGGCAGATAAGTTGCTGTTAACGTATTCGTTAGGACCCCATAAACCAAAAGTGCTGCCTGAACAATTTGTCCGCTTGTGGAATATAAAAGTGCTATATGTTTGTTTTAGTTTTGCAGTCCGCGTTAAGTCCTCTTATAAAAAGGATTGTGTATGGTTAGCAATCAACATGAATACATCAAAATCAACTTTGCCAAGAAGGATAAGCCAGGCAGAGCCTTTCTGCGTGTCGTAACGTTCAAGGACGGCGATTATGAAATTGCCTACATACCGTCCTTGAATTTGTCTGGTTACGGCAAAACCGAACAAGAAGCTTTTTATATGCTGATTGAAGTGGTGCTGAAAGACTATATTGATAGTTTACGGCAAATGACCGAAGCGCAGGTGATGGCAGAACTGCGTGAATTTGGCTGGGAGCGCCGTCCTTTTCTGGATAAGCAATTACTGAACACCGAACACTTTAGTTTAGACAAGATTGCTGAAAACTTTAATCTACCTGCCGAAACAGAGTTTCATGAGAAATACGTAACGGCGTAATGGGGCAATTAAGGTCGGTAAAAGTATCGTGTTGGATTAAATTTCTGTAATCACAGGGGTAGTGCTACAAATCAACTGAAGCCTCCCACGATAAATGGACTAAAGCCGGTGTGTTTCGCGCCGTTATCTTCCGAGGAGCCGAAAAAGAAATCCCCTTGTTCCATATTGAAACTAATTTGCGAACAATGGGAGTAACTAAAAAGGAATTTACTGCTTGGCTTCAGTCGAACTGCTAAAACAAAAAGCCTCTCAATTTTAAGGGGCTTTTTGTTTGAATAAAAATAGCAGTCCCTAGAATTCCGCCCGAAGGGCTATTGTGTAAATTGGTATATAAGCCCTCAAAAAAATAACCGCTTAGTTCTATTATATATACGCCGGGATTTACGTAGTATGCAGCAGTTAACAAGCATTGTTCCAGTTGTTTAGCTACACCGAATAACCCCGATACGCTGCCTAAAACTGTACTCATTACCGGTACCGAGTCGTGGTATTGGCCGGACTACTGCCCAAACCCTCGCTGCAGAGGGCAAGCTATCGAGCTGGCAGTACGTCAACTGGCGACTAATAGCAATAGTATAATGTTAAACGAATGATCGCACCTTAATTTACACTACACTATGAAATATAGTTTATTGGCTATCAGTGTGCTATCTTTAGTTGCCTGTAAGAAAGAAACGGATGTTATGAATAATCCCGCAGTAGGCGGAGGTGATTATATCGAATTTAAGTTAGACGGCAAACCGTACCAGTATGTCGAAAAGATAGGCGTTACCTCGACGGCCCTGGCTATGACCAGTACGCCAGCCTTACCCCTGTACCAGATCAGTATGGTAGCCCATTCGGCACCAGCCAGCCAGACCGTCAATCTCCAGCTGATCAGCAAGACACCGTTCAAGGTGGGCAAGTATAGCTATTCAGTATCTGATGTAACAAACCGGCCGTTCTTCCTCTTTACGTATGCCCAGAATTCTGCTTATGAGACTCCCGTTACGGGCATAGCCGGTGAAGCTGAACTGACCAAGGTAGAGTCGGCAAAAGGAGGGACTGTGGAAGGAACTTTTACGCTGAAGAATATCGAGGAGTATAAAACGGCGACGGGCGTCCGGCAGCTTCTCTCCAAAGACCATACCCTGACTGAAGGCAAATTCAGGTTTACGGTAAAATGACGTCTGCCTGAGTAGCTTAGATAGACGCATTAAAGCCGGGCGCTCGCCTGCAGCAGGTTTCGAAAAACCAGTCAGCCTGCAAAAAAACCTTTTATCAAAAAACCAGAGAATTTCGCCGGATACGTACTCATTAGCTATAGCGTATCTGCGTAACTTACAACCTTGTCGTCAATCTGCTTATATGAAAAAAACAATTATTTGCTTCTCAACACTACTAATCTGGCTGGTAGCGGGTGCTGCGTATTCGCAAACGAAGCTGGTTGAGAAAGTGCAGCGGCAGGGAAAAGAACTCCTGATTCCCTACGAGAAATACGTTCTGCCCAATGGCCTGACGGTCGTCGTTCATGAAGACCATTCTGACCCTATTGTGCATGTCGACGTAACCTACCACGTGGGTTCGGCCCGGGAGGAAATCGGTAAGTCGGGCTTTGCGCACTTCTTCGAGCACATGATGTTCCAGGGCTCCGACCACGTCGCCGACGATGAGCACTTCAAGATCGTTACGGAGTCGGGCGGCACGCTGAACGGATCGACCAACCGCGACCGCACGAACTACTACGAAACCCTGCCCAGCAACCAGCTTGAGCGGGCGCTCTGGCTCGAAGCCGACCGGATGGGGTTTCTGCTCGATGCCGTTACGCAGAAGAAATTTGAGATTCAGCGGGCGACCGTCAAGAACGAACGGGGACAGAACTACGACAACCGGCCCTATGGTCTGGCGGGCGAAACGGTTGCCAAAAACCTGTATCCCTACGGCCACCCGTATTCCTGGCTCACCATCGGCTATATCGAAGACCTGAACCGGGTGGATGTTAACGATCTGAAGAACTTCTTTCTGCGCTGGTACGGCCCTAATAATGCCGTGCTGACGGTGGGGGGCGACGTAACGCCCAAACAGGTCGTGGCGCTGGCTGAGAAGTATTTCGGCTCGATTCCGCGCGGTCCTGAGGTGACCAAAACGCAGGTGCCAACGCCGGTACTCGACAAAGACCGGTACGTATCCTACGAAGACAACGTGCGCTTCCCAATGCTGCAGATCGTGTTTCCGACGGTGCCGAACTACCACCCCGACGAGGCTCCTCTCGATGCGCTGGCCGAAATTTTAGGCGGGGGCAAGAACTCGCTGTTCTACAAGAATCTGGTCAAAAATCAGCTGGCTGTTCAGGCGAGTGCGTCGCACCCGACCTCCGAACTGGCCGGTCAGTTCGCGCTGACGGTATTGCCGTTCCCCGATAAGCGGTTAGATAGCACCGAAGCGATTGTACGCCGGACGCTGAGCGAGTTTGAGCGTCGGGGCGTTACTGACGACGATATTGCTCAATTTACCGCCACCCGCGAGGCCCAGCTCATCGGCGACCTGGCGAGTGTGTCCGGCAAGGTGTCGCAGCTGGCAGCTTTCCAGACCTATCTCGGAACGCCCAACTACCTCCCGCAGGAGTTTAAACGCTACCGGAGCGTAACCAAAGCCGATGTGATGCGGGTGTATAACCAGTATATCAAAGGCAAAAATGCCGTTCTGCTGACGGTTTACCCGAAAGGCAAAGCCGAGATCGTTGCGAAACCAGACAACTACACGGTTTCGACGGCGGGTTATCAGGCCCCGGACTATGGCTATAAGGGCCTGACCTATACCAAAGCGAAGGACAGCTTCGACCGGCAGGTTAAACCCGGCCCCGGCCCGAACCCGGCCCTAAAAGTGCCACCGTTCTGGACCGATAAACTGGCGAACGGCCTGAACGTAATCGGCACGCGTAATGACGAGATTCCAACCGTAACGATGCTGTTCAGCATTAAGGGCGGGCACCTGCTATCGGCCAGCGATCCGTCAAAAGCGGGCATTGCCCAGCTGACGGCTGCGCTGATGAACGAGGCCACGCAGAACTTTTCGAACGAAGAACTGAATACAAAGCTCGAAAAGCTGGGTGCCAGTATAGACATCCGGGCCAGCACCGAAGAAATCAATATCTCGGTTGAATCGCTGACCAAAAATCTGGATTCCACGCTGGCGCTGCTGGAGGAAAAGCTTCTGCGGCCCAAGTTTGCAGCCGATGATTTCGAGCGGCTCAAGAAGCAGCAACTGGAGCTGATTGCTAACCAGAGCACGCAGCCGGTAGTGATCGCCAACAAAGCCTACAACAAACTGCTCTACGGTGCCGGTAACATCCGGGCAGTGCCGGTGAGTGGTACGACCAAAACCGTTGAGGCCATTACGCTCGACGACGTAAAGACGTTTTACAAAAACTCGCTTTCGCCGTCGGTAACGAACCTGGTCATCGTCGGCGACGTAGAGCAGGCGGCTGTGGTGCCCAAACTGGCTTTCCTGAACAAATGGACGGCCAAACCCGTAACGCTGCCGAAAACGGCCGCGACCCGGAAAATCGACAAAACGCGCATTTACCTGATCGATAAGGAAAAAGCCGCCCAGTCGGAGATTCGCGTGGGTTACCTCACCGATATGCCCTACGATGCAACGGGCGAGTACTACCGGACTGTGCTGGCCAACTACATGCTGGGTGGTGCGTTCAACAGCCGCATCAATATGAACCTGCGCGAAGACAAAGGCTGGACCTACGGCGCCCGGTCGGGTTTTTCGAGCACCAAAACGCCCGGTCCGTTCACGGCGCAGGCAGGGGTGAAAGCAGCTGCTACGGATAGCTCGGTAGTGGAGTTCATCAAGGAGATTACTAACTACGGTAAATCCGGAATTACCGATCAGGAACTGGCGTTCGTGAAAAGCTCGCTCGGTCAGGTCGATGCACTCCGTTACGAAACGTCCCTGCAAAAAGCCTACTTCCTCGGCCGGATCATCGACTATGATCTGCCGCGCAATTACGTGGAGCAGCAAAGCGAGATCCTGCGCAACATTACCAAAGCGCAGATCGATGCCATCGCCAAAAAGCGTCTGCCGGTCAGCAACATGATCATTACGGTTGTGGGCAACAAAGAGCTAATCCGCCCTGGCCTGGCGCGACTGGGCTATGAAATCGTTGAGTTAGATAAGGAAGGCGACCCTGTTGCTACGGCTGCTGGGACTGACGCGGCCCCCGCGCGGGCTGGTTCCTCGTCGGAAACCGTTCCTGCCGGAAAGAAGAAAAGCAAGTAGAGCACTCGTTCGTAAATAGCAGAGCGCGACGCAGAGTTGGGTGAATACACTCCCGATTCTGCGTCGCGCTCTGGTTTGAAGGGCCTTTGTTCGGAGAATACTACGCTGCGCCGTGCTGCTGGAAGAGCTGCAGAGCTTCTTCGTTCCCCTGCTGAATGGCCAGGTCATAGGCGGTCAGTCCACGAATGTCCCGAATAGATGTATCGGCGCCGTGTTCAAGCATGAGTTTCACCAGCTTGTTTCGGCCGAAGAGCGTCGCAAACATCAGGGCCGTGCCGCCGTTGCCGTTCTGAACGTTCAGGTCGGCGCCGTGTTCGATCAGGAGCTTGGCAATTTCGGGGTAGCCTTTGAAACAAACGCCCATTAGGGCCGTATTGCCGCTAACATCCTGCACATCGACGTAAGCGCCGGCTTCCAGCAGGAGCCGCGTGGCTTCCAGATGCCCATCGTAGGCCGCCACAATCAGGGGCGTAAATCCTTTGCCGTTCTGTATGTTGATGTTCGTGCCGTTGTCAATCAGGTCTTTCAGGTAGGCTGCGTCGCCTTTACGGGCGGCATCGAAGAGCAAATCTTCGGGTTGGGCAGAGTAAAATGACATGGGTGAATTGTGTTGAATGCGCCGGTATGGTTGACGGATATAGCGTAAACTATAAAAGAGACATACTGGCTTTTCGGACTGACTTTTTTCGTTCATCCCGAAAAGATGACCGTTCAACCCAAAACAGTGCCGACCAAGCCAGAATCGGCTTACTTTAGGAAGGAACACCAACCTGTTACGTATGCTGTTTTCTTATCTACGAATTCTCAGGCTGCGGAAACCGCTGAGCTGTTTTCTGCTGGCCTTGCTGACGACTCCGTTCGTCCACGGACAAAACGCGGCCCCCGCTCCTAAAGCGCCGGTGGCCGATTTTCAGATTCCGGTTCAGTATTATACACTGAACAACGGTCTGCGGGTGGTCCTGTCGCCCGACCATACCAGTCCGACAGTAACGACGGCGGTCTACTACAACATCGGCTTCCGGATTGAGCCGAAAGACCGCACCGGCTTCGCGCACCTCTTCGAGCACATGATGTTTCAGGGTTCGCAGAACCTGGGTAAAATGGAGTTTATTCAACTGGTGCAGAAAAACGGGGGCATCCTCAACGGCTCGACGCGCTTCGACTTCACGAACTACTTCGAAACGCTGCCCGCCCATAAGCTGGAAACGGCGCTCTGGGCGGAGGCCGACCGGATGAAAGGGCTAGCCATTACGCAGGACAACCTGACCAATCAGCAGGGCGTTGTGAAAAGCGAGGTGCGGGTCAACGTCCTCAATGCGCCCTATGGTGGCTTCCCGTGGCTAGATATGCCGCAGTACGCCAACAGCAACTGGTATAACGCCCATAACTTCTACGGCGACCTGAAAGACCTGGACGCGGCCAAACTAGACGACGTAAAGAATTTTTTCAAGACGTATTACGCGCCTAACAACGCCGTTCTGGCCATTGTCGGCGACTTCGACCCGGCCGAAGCCACAGGTTTTGTGGAGAAGTATTTTGCGGGGATTCCATCGGCGCAACTGCCAACTCAGCCCGATATTTCGGAACCCCGCCAGACGAAAGAAAAACGGGCGACCAAGAAAGATTCGCTGGCCAACAAACCTGCGCTGGCGTTCGCCTACCAGATGCCCGAACGGAACACGCCCGAGTATTACGCCATGGGCCTGCTCGATCAGATCCTGCTGCAGGGGAACGACAGCAAACTGTATCAGGCGCTGGTGCAAAAAAAAGGCTATACCAGTAACGTGTCGGGCGGGATCAACTACCTGGGTAATATGTTCAACTACAAAGGGCCGATGCTCTGGATGGGCGACCTGATCTACGACAGCACCGTGCCGGCCGATTCGGTCATTCAGGAACTGAACAAAGCCATTGCCGAACTGGATAAGAACGGCGTTACGCAGCAGCAGCTGGACCTGGCCCGGGTGAAACTGCGCTCGAACTTCTACGATGCCGTCAGTTCCGGTTTTGGCCGGGCCGACATGCTGGCCTCACTGGCGCTGTTCGATAACAAACCGGATCGTATCAACACCATTGAAGACGAATTCCGGAAGGTAACGCCCGACGTCATTCAGCGTACTGTTCGCGAGTACCTACGCCCTACCAACCGCACTCTTCTGTTCATCGAACCCGCAAAGAAAGCCAACTAACGTATGAAACGCCTTCTCTTACTCCTTACGGGTCTGGCCCTGGCAACGACCCCAATGCTGGCCCAGAAACAGACCCCGCCCGAGGGTGGGAAACCCCGGGATTTTACGCTGCCCCGGCGGCAGGTGATTACGCTGGATAATGGCCTAAAAGCCTCCCTGGTGCCCTATGGTGACGTTCCGAAGGTGACGGTGAACATCTTTGTCCGGACGGGAAACATGCATGAAAAGGCCAATGAAATCTGGCTGTCCGACCTGCTGGCGCAGCTTATGCAGGAGGGCACAACCTCCCGCACGGCCCAGGCCCTATCGGAAGAAGCCGCCCGGATGGGTGGTTCGATTTCAGTCTATTCGAACTTCAGCGCGATGGTTATTTCCGGCTCCGTGCTGTCGGAGTTTGCGCCCGCGCTGGTCAGTTTGCTGGCCGACGTGCTGACCAATCCCCGGCTGCCTGCTTCGGAACTCGAACGCCTGAAAGCTAATCTGAAACGGGACCTGACCGTCGACAAATCGCGGCCCCAGTCGCAGGCCAACGAAAAATTTGCGGCTGTCATGTATCCCGATCAGCCCTACGGCCGGATCTATCCAACCGAGGAGATGCTGACGAGCTACGACCTGGCCAAAGTGAAAGGGTTCTACGATACACAGTTTGGTGCCCAGCGCACGCAGGTGTATGTATCGGGTAAATTCGATAAAGACGCCGTCGAAAAAGCCATCCGGTCGTCGCTGGGTAACTGGCGTAAAGGTCCGGCGATGAACATACCAGTCGCTAAACCAGCCACGGCCAAATCGTTCGCCCTGCTCGACCGGCCCAGCGCTCCGCAGTCAACCCTGATTGTTGGGCTACCCATGATTGACCCGACGCAACCGGACTACGTGCCGATGGTGGTGACCAATTCACTGCTGGGCGGCTCGTTTGGCTCGCGCATTACCAGCAACATCCGCGAGAACAAAGGCTATACTTATTCGCCTTACAGCTCAATTAGCAGCTACTATCGCGGGGGAACCTGGAGCGAGCGGGCCGACGTAACGACCGAGCACACGGGCGCGTCGATCCGGGAAATTCTGAAAGAGGTTAATCTGCTTCGCACGACCGCACCGACGAAGGCAGAGCTGACGGGTATTCAGAATTACGAGTCGGGCATTTTTGTGCTGCGCAACTCCAGCCCGGGGGGAATTATCAACCAGCTATCGTTCATTGACTTTCACGGGCTGGACGAAAGCTACCTGACCAATTACGTTAAAAACGTAATGGCCGTTACGCCGGAGCGGGTGCAGCAGTTGACCCAGAAATACATCAACCCGCAGAACATGACAATGATCGTTGTGGGGGATCGGAGCAAGGTGGAGAGTCAGCTCACGGAGTATAAACCCGCCGGCAAACTGTCGGGTAGCAAGTAGAAACTGTTAGCGTATGAGTAGTCCGGAGGGCGAGAGACCGGGGTTGCTGCGATTCTGACCGTTTGGAATACGTTCTAAAATGGCTTTGTCTATATTGCCGATAAATTCCTAAACACGGTAATATGATTCGTTACAAAACCAGCGTCCTCCGGGCGCTTTGCGTACTTACTTCCGGCTTGCTGCTCGGGGCCTGTCAGGGCAATAAAGAAAACAACACGACCGAAACGGCAACTGGCGATTCGACCGGAAAGCGTTTTTTGTCGCAACCTCTGGTAAGTGACATCTATACGGCCGACCCCTCGGCACACGTCTTCAACGGCCGGATTTACATCTATCCGTCGCACGATATTGAAGCTGGTGTAGCTGAAGACGACAAAGGCAGTCATTTTGCCATGCGCGATTACCACGTACTGTCGATGGACAGCATCAACGGCAAGGTGACCGATCATGGTGTGGCGATCGACGTCAAGGATGTACCCTGGGCGGGGCGGCAGATGTGGGCGCCCGATGCCGCTTTTAAAAACGGGACGTATTACCTCTATTTTCCGGCTAAAGACAAGCAGGACGTGTTCCGCATCGGCGTTGCAACCAGCAAATCGCCGACGGGGCCCTTCAAAGCCGAAGCCAATCCGATACCGGGCAGTTTCAGCATCGACCCGGCCGTATTTACGGATGCTGACGGAAACGCCTATATGTATTTCGGCGGCATCTGGGGTGGCCAGCTGCAGAAGTGGGCTACCGGCAAATACGACGCCAACGGCTCGGAGACCGATCTCAAGAACGACAAGCAGCCCGCTTTAAGTGCTAAAGTGGCTCGCCTGAGCAAAGACATGCTGCGCTTCGACGAGCCGGTGAAAGACGTTCAGATTGTGGACAAAGACGGTAAGCCGCTGCTGGCGGGCGACCACGACCGGCGTTTCTTTGAGGGTGGCTGGATGCACAAATACAACGGCAAATATTATTTCTCGTACTCGACCGGCGATACGCATTACCTGGCCTATGCCGTTGGTGACTCACCTTATGGCCCCTTTACGTATCAGGGCGTGATCATGAACCCGGTGCAGGGCTGGACGACTCACCATTCTATTGTGGAATTCAAGGGCAAGTGGTACATCTTCTACCACGACACCGAACTGTCCAACAAAACGCACCTGCGCAACATCAAGGTAACCGAACTGAAGCGCAACCCCGACGGCACTATCGAAACCATTGAGCCAATGGGTAAATAAGACGGAGACTAGCCCGTTGGCTACTCTGCCAAAGCCAGGTGAATATGGGCAAGATGGTGCTGTACATGCCAGGCCGACATGGCGAGAGCCTGCCCCTGATTAATTGTGAACTGACGTACCGGGTGGTAATAGGCAAGAGCCAGCTGCTCGTCATCGAGCGAGCGGGCCAGATATACATACCGTCGGGTAATGCCTTCAAACTGCATCAGCGAGTCCGTAATCGGCGCGGTGGTTGCGTCGGCCGTAGCGGCCCAGCCATCCATGTTGATCAGGGTCAGTTCTTTATAGTCCGGCTCGGTCAGCGCTTTTTTCATGCGGAGGTAATGCAGCAGCTGGATGTCGCTTACGTGATGCACTAGCTGCTGAACGGTCCAGCTGCCTTCGCGGTAGGTCCGGCCCAGTTCGGCGGGCGAAAGGTTTTCGACTGCCTGGCGGTATAGGGCCGGGCTGTTTTCCAGCACAGCAATGAAATGCACCAGCTCGTCGGGAGAATAGTTATCCTGGATTGCCAGGGGCCCAATAGGAAATTTGCGATCGTCCATAGGAGAGATAAGGTTGCCAGACCATGGTTTGTCGGTTTGATAACGTCTATTTCAGGGACGCAAGTTCACTTGCCGGCGGGTCTCCCGGTTCTGAAGCCTGTCGGTAAGTGAGCTATCAGGCAGAACAATACGCTACGGGCCGGTCTCCGGCGGCTGTCTTTGCCCATCGTGCCAGACTTTTATGCTGACTGCTCAGGCCGGTGCGCTAACCGTTTCAGCTATGCCTTCCCGGCGATTTTTTGACTGCCGCTGGTGCAGCATTTTATCTTTCATGACCCGCCAGAAAATAGTTGGTCGCATCAGCGACTGGGGTGGGCGCATCAGGTTCATTACCTCCAGAAACGCTTTATAAACGACAGTATCCCGCTGCGTAGCACGGTGGACGGCTTCGGTATAGCGGTTCAGCAGTTCAAAGCCGGGTGGCCGCTGCCCCTCGGCCTCGGGATACCGAAAATCTTCGCCCGTGGCGGCTTGCCAGGGACTGTCTACCACTTTGGCGATTGCTTTAAAGTATGGTTTCCACAGGCCATCCAGCGTTTTACTATTCTGCAGGCAACGATCGAGCGTCTGGGCCTGCAGAACCGCCGACGTCATGCCCTGCCCAAAGATTGGATTAAAGCTGCAGACAGCGTCGCCCACAACCAGGTAACGATCCGGAAATGCCTTGAGCTGTTCATAATGCCGACGAAGGCTACACGGAAATTTATAAAGAACAATGTCGGATAGGGGCTCGCTGGTCTGGAGTAACTCATAAATGTCGGGCGCACAAAGGCTTTTGGTAAAATCGAGAAAGGCGTCCGGGTCTTTCGGGCAACTTTCATGCAGTATACCAGACATGGTGACAATCCAGCGATTGTCTTCAATCGGGAAGGCGAAGCAGCCCCGCTTGTCGTGTGGTGGTTCGGGAGCTACCATGATTAACTCGACTTGGCCCAGCGGGTCAACTTCCCGCCGGTATAGACGGGTAGCGTAGCTGAGGCCAATCTTTACCTCTTCTTCCGGTGGTTTATGATAGCCCAGAGCGGTCAGCCAGCGCAGGGAAGCCGACCCCCGGCCACTGGCATCAACGATCAGATCGGCCTCCAGACTTTCGCGCCGGATAACTTCCTGACCCAATGTTTCAAGCCGGACCCCCGTAACGCGCTGACCCGTAACGTCGGTCATCAGTTCCCGTACCTGGCAGCCCATACGCAGCGTAACGTTGGGCAGTTGTACGGTGCGCCGACGAACGTGGATTTCCAATAGCGGGCGGCTCATCAAAAGACCCTTTAGTCCGCTGGAGAACTTCTTTTTATAACCGCCAAAATGATACCAGCGCATGCTTTCGCCCATATCGCCGGTTATGGCTCCATCGGCAATCAGTTCGTCGCCAAGACCCGGATAAAACGTTTCCAGAAGGGTGCGTCCCTGCGCCAGTAACCCATGCAGGTGGTGACCCTGGGGTACGCCTTTGCGGGGTTTCGGTTCATCATCTGTCTCGTCTTTCTCAAGCAGTATCACCTGTCTGAAATGGTCGGCTAACACACGGGCGGTAATTAATCCCGCCATACTACTACCAATCACGATGGCCTGATTGCCTTTAAGTGGTTTGTTCATTACCTGACATGGTTAAGGAAGGGATAAGACAATACTCAGCTCTATCAGGTTACTTGTAAACTAGCTAATAATGAGCTGGTTAGTAAATATATTCTATCCTTTTTAACCAATTTGCCGGATACGTGATCAGAGGCCGGATGAATTATTGAACGGTCAATATGCGGTTGGGCTTAAACAAAAAACCGCCCTGGGGAGACTTCTCTCCCCAGGGCGGTTTAACCAGTGTCGTTTATAAAGAATTACGCCTGCTTGGTCAATTGAATATTCATCACTAACCGGACGTCGTCGCTAACGACTACGCCACCAGCTTCGGTAACGCCATCCCAGGTCAGACCAAACTCTTTACGCTTGATCGTTCCCGAAACCTCAAAACCAGCCTTCGTCTGGCCGTAAAAATCCTGCATCTGTCCGCCGTATTCAGCTTTAAGGATGACAGGCTTCGTTACGCCGTGCAGACTCAGGTCGCCAGCGAGTTCATAGGTGTCTTCGCCGGTTTTCTTAAACTGGGTTGAGGCAAAGGTCAGCTTGGGAAACTGCTCGGCGTCGAAAAAATCAGAAGACTTCAGGTGCTCATCGCGCTGCGCATTGCCAGTGCTGATGCTGTCAATGTCAGCCGAGAAAGTAATAGTAGCCGCTTCGAAATTGTCGTCCGGCATTTCTACCTGACCTTCGAATTGGCTGAATGAGCCTGTTACGGTGGAGACCATCAGGTGCTTCACTTTAAACTGGACTTCTGAGTGCATTGGGTCAATAGTCCAGACGGTGTTGGTAATGGTTGATGCGTCCATGAGAGGTTGAAAATTTAGCTTTTAAATATCGTGTATAGGTATTTAATGTATATACATTTAATTGAGCGGCAAAGTTTCAATAGGTGAAATTTTTTTGTGGGCCTCGGCTGCAGTGCTATAGATTCTTTACCTGCACAGCTATTTTCGATTCTACTTTGATCAGGACCTGAAGACCATCTGGCCGAACCGCAATTTTCTGGGGGACAAACCGAAAGGTTCTGATGCCAAGATCAGTCTTTTTGCCGGCTTTACTTCCTTCAAACGCCTTATCTATTTTCTGCGGCAACTGGGCAAAGTCATCACCCAGGGATATTTTCAGCAGTCCCTCCAGCAGGCTGCTGAGACCTTCGTGCCAATCCGTACCAACGGTTTTGGGCAGGGATTCTTCTGTTTGCTTCACAAATCCCAGATTGCTTACCCGTAGAGTGTTGGTTGTCGTGTCGAACATGGGCCGCCCGCGCAGGTAAAGCGTTCCGTCGATCAGTCCGCTGACTTCCGTTTTAACGATAATCGAGTTCTGGGCGCCATAGACGGATGCTTTGTTGACGTGCAGGGTGCCCAGCGCTACCTTAATCTGCTTGTTCTGCAGTGTGCGGTCCAGCATCCGGTTGATGTCAGCGTAGGGAATAGAACTCAATAGATGCAGATCCGCCTGCTCAGGAATCTGTTCGCGTTTTTCTAACCGTGGCAGGGGCGTAACAGGGTAGTCGGGCTCCTCAGGGCTTAGTTTGGTTTCCGTGTTAAACGTAATGAGCAGGGGAGTGGTTATGTGGGTATTGTCGCCACTGATCGGGCTGGCAGCCACGCGAACCGGTTTTGGTATGAGCCAGAGGCCATACTGCTTATCAATCCGCAACGGCTTTTGCAAATCCCGCCAGATGGGACGTACCAGTTCATCGAGCCGCAGTTCTTTGTAGATAGCCGTATCAATGGCGGTTTCGATGTCGGTCTGGTGTTTATCCAGAATTTTCTGCGCGAAGTTGACCAGCGAAATTTTTATGCCCAGAATATTGAGCTTCGGTTTGGTGATCCATTTATAGTTGTCAAAATGGACATGGCTTTTCATCCGCCACTCGGAGGTGAGCGTGAGCGGGCTCATAAAATTGACCTGCAGTTCGCAAAAGGGACTGTCCGAGATTGTGTCTTTTTTTGAACTCAGCGGTCTGCGGAGCTGCACCTGCAGGGGAGCCGAAAACTGAATCTGCTGGTTGGAATACTGAATTTCGACTGGTCCCGAACGGATAACACTGAACGGAAAAAACGATACCCGAAGCCCTTTCTGCGACTTTTTGCCAACCAGGACCGGATCCAGCGTTTCGTTGATCTTGGCTTGCAGTTCGCTAAGGGGGAACGTAAGGGTGCCAGCCAGGTATGATGGAGTAGGAGCAATTGGCGGATCGAATCCTTCTGCTTTGGGAGCCTCCGAATCTATTTTCTTACACTGAATCAGCAGGAGCATGCAGGCTCCGCAAAAGATTAGATAGAGTAAACTTCGTATGCTCATATTCTGAATGGACGCGAATGGGTGAAGTGAATGAAGGTGGTAGTATAAACTCAGATACGCCGTGGGGGTTTAACCAACCTGGGGGTGTTTTAGAAGAAGCCATGCCGAAGGAACCCGTTAGCGGTCATTGTAACGGACGAACCCCAACTAATCCTAATAGTTTGATAATTCGAATTCAGAATTTGTAAATTCCTTTATACGATAAGAGGCATCTATTTTAAAAAGTCTGTAGAAAGCGCTAAATATTTATTGTTTATCAATAATTTTTTATTATCTATGCAGTGCAATTAAAATTCCGAAAATCATCATGAAACGAATTTCAATAGTATTTCTTCAGGCCGTCATCGTGCTGATCGGTATTGTGGCACTTGTCATTATGATTCGGCTTCCCTTAACCGAGGGGAGGGCTAAAGATTTAGATATACTCAGCATTTACGCTGACCCGTTCATCCTGTATGGATACGCAGCATCAATTGCTTTTTTTGTTGCGCTGTACAAGGCGTTCAGATTACTTGGGTACATCGGGCACAATAAAGTATTCTCATCAGACTCTATTGGCTCTTTAAAGAGCATAAAGTATTGTGCAATCGTATTAAGCGGTTTTATTGTCATGGCAGGACTCTACATAAGGATATTCCATGATAAAGAGGATGACCCGGCGGGTTTTCTTGCCATGTGTATCGTAACTACTTTTGTTTCTATCGTAGTTGCAACTGCTGCGGCAATATTTGAAAAAATCCTGCAGAACGCTATCGATATGAAATCTGAAAATGACTTAACAATTTAAGCTATGCCAATCATTGTAAACTTGGACGTAATGATGGCAAAACGAAAAATTTCTCTGAATGAACTTTCTGAAAGAGTTGATTTGACATTATCCAACCTTTCTATCTTAAAGACAGGTAAGGCGAAAGCAATTCGTTTTAGCACCCTGGACGCAATTTGTAAGGCATTAGACTGCCAGCCAGGCGACATTCTGGAATACGTACACAACAAAAAATGAATAACGGACCGCTACCATCGGATTGGCCGCGTTTATCGGGGTTTGGCGCGTTCATACTGCACGGGCCAGGCCAGGTCATCGCCCAGTTGGTGAGCCGCGTGGAGCGGAAAATAAGGGTCGCGCAGAAACTCGCGGGCCAGCAGGATCAGATCGGCCTGTCCGTTGGCCAGGATTGACTCGGCCTGTTCGGCGGAGGTAATGATTCCGACCGCAGCGGTTGGCATACCGGTTTCCTGTTTGATTCGCTCAGCAAAACTTACCTGATAACCGGGACCAACCGGAATCGTCGCGCGGGGCACGTTGCCGCCCGTTGAGCAGTCTACCACATCAACCCGTTTGGTTTTCAGAACAGCGGCCAGGGCCACCGAATCATCGGCCGTCCAGCCGCCCTCGGTCCAGTCGGTTGCCGAAATGCGCACAAACAGCGGCAGATCGGCGGGCCAGACGGTTTGTACGCGCTCAATGACTTCAAGCAATAACCGGATACGGTTATCAAAGGAGCCGCCGTATGCGTCGGTACGGTGGTTGCTGAGGGGCGACAGAAACTCATGCAGCAGATACCCGTGAGCCGCGTGAATCTCGATTACCTGAAAGCCCGCTTCCCGCGACCGGATAGCCGCGGCCTGAAAATCGGCCAGAACCTTCTCAAGGCCGTCGGAGGTTAGGGCCGTCGGGACGGGTTCCGTTTCCAGAAAGGGCAGGGCGCTGGGCGCTACGGTCTGCCAGCCGCGCTCTTCGGTCGGGGCAATGGCTGTGCCGCCGTCCCAGGGGCGTCGGTGGCTGGCTTTGCGGCCCGCGTGCGCCAGCTGAATACCCGCTACCGAGCTGCTCGCCCGTATGAACTGCGTAATCCGTTGCAGACCGGGAATGTGTTCGTCGGACCAGATACCTAGATCGTCGGGCGTAATGCGGCCCTCCGGCGATACGGCCGTAGCTTCGGTAATGACCAGGCCCGCGCCACCCACGGCCCGGCTGCCCAGATGCACCAGATGCCAGTCGTTGGCGAAACCATCCTGACTGGAATACTGACACATGGGCGATACGACAATCCGGTTTTTGAGCTGTATACGGCGGAGGGTGAGGGGCGAAAAAAGAATCGACATAGCGTTGGTTTGAGCGGAGCGATTGAGTTCAGGCAACTGCCCGAATACAGCAGATTGCCTGAAAAGACCAACACTGGTACAAAGAAGCTGGTTCGGGCGGTTAGCCTGCGGGCAACGAGCCAACGGATTACTCAACGGCGCAACAGGACGGTTTTACGTTGATAGCTAAGGGCTTGAGAGCGCATGAGGAAAGCAGAACCGGCTGACCGTTTGATTCGCTTATTTCTTAAGTTGCAGGCTGAACTACATCCTGCAACCGGTATTTGCTTCATTAACCCTATGAAACCTCTGTTTATCGCCTGTCTGTTCGCTGCCTACTCCGCCTGCGCTCAATCGTCAACTAAACCGGCTCCGGTTGCCCACGTAACGACTTACCAGCCGCCCACCTTTGCGGATGCCGACCGACTGAAAAAGCTGGAAGCCGCTTTCCCGATTGTCGAGAAACTGTACCGCGACCGGGCTGAGCAGCATCACTATCCGGGCCTCGCGTTCGGGATTGTCGTCGATGGAAAGCTGGTTTATTCGGGCGGGACGGGCTATACCGACGTAGCGAACAAAACTGCCGCAACGCCTAAATCGCTGTTCCGGATTGCCTCCATGAGCAAGAGCGTAACGACGATGGCTATTTTGAAGCTGCGCGACGAAGGTAAACTCCGGCTCGACGACCCCGCCGAGCTATACATTCCGGAACTGAAAACGCATAAATACCTCACGGCCGATGCGCCCCGCCTAACGATCCGTAACCTGATGACGCACTCGGCGGGTTTCCCGGAGGACAATCCTTGGGGCGACCGGCAGCTGGCCGACTCCGACGCGGATCTGCTGGCGCTCATTAAAGGAGGAATCTCGAACGCCAACGCGCCCGCCGTGGCTTATGAATACAGTAACCTTGGTTTCGCCATGCTGGGACGTATCATCACGGTCGTGTCGGGTAAACCCTATCAGCAATACATCACCGACGCGATTCTGAAACCGCTGGGCATGAACGATACGCAGTGGGAATACACGCGCGTACCAGCCAGTCAATTGGCACATGGCTATCGCTGGCAGGAGGGGCAGTGGCTGGAGGAACCCCTGCTGCACGACGGTTCATACGGCGCGATGGGTGGACTAATTACGTCCATTGAGGATTTCAGCAAGTACGTAGCCCTGCATCTGGCGGCCTGGCCACCCCGCAATGAAGCCGACAACGGCCCTGTGAAGCGTAGTTCGGTGCGCGAGATGCAGCAGCCCTGGGTATTTTCGGGTATGGCTGCGCAGGCCCGGAATTCGGCGGGGCAGATCTGCCCCGTAACGAGTGGCTATGGCTACGGCCTCGGCTGGAGTCATAGCTGCACCGGACGCGTTAGCGTCGGGCATAGCGGTGGTTTGCCCGGTTTTGGCAGCCAGTGGCGCATCCTGCCTGACTACGGCATCGGCGTAATTGCGTATGGCAATCTGACGTATGCCGGTCTGGGATCGGTAAATTCGGCCGTGCTCGATACGCTGGTTGCCATCGGCAAGCTCCAGCCCCGCCAACTGCCGGTATCATCTATTCTGGCGCAGCGCAAAGCCGAACTGGTGAAGCTCTTGCCCGACTGGACGAACGCTGAAGCCAGCGGTATCTTCGCCGAAAATTTCTTCCCCGATAAGTCGGTAGCCCTGCGTCGGAAAACGGTGCAGGATTTGTATGCCAAAGCCGGTAAAATTCAGCGCGTCGGTGAGTTAATCCCCGAAAATCAGCTGCGCGGTCATTTTCTGCTGGAAGGCGAAAAAGCGAATATCGACGTATTCTTTACGCTCACACCGGAGAACCCCGCCCTGATTCAGCAACTCGATTTCCGCGAGGTTAGCCGGTAGCCAATTGAAATTAATACGATCTTAGTCCATCCCAGTCCTTAGGGAGCCATCGGTAGTATAGCCAGCTTTTAGCGTCAGATGCAAATGCAAATGACAATCAGAGCAGGTGGTACAGGGTATCTGGCAGTGTGGCTGGTAAGGGCATGAGTTTTTACGTTAGGCCGATGGCAACAGCTGGCGTCCGGCCCCCGAACGAACAGTGCAGTTCACCTACCAGAGTGCTGTTAACGGCATTCCGGCCGGAGCCAGGCACGTAGACCTTTGGCTGCCCATGCCGCACGATAGTTTGTTTCAGCGCATCACTGGACTAACAATAACCACTCAACTACTTTATCTATCCCTACGTCGAGGTTGATGGAAAACTGGTTGCCACTCTGGATAAACGCGTTACGTTCCGGGATTTAACTAAAACAGCGCACCCTTGAGGGTGCGCTGTTTTGACAGTTAGAATTCTGTAACATCAGCTTTTCTTTGACGACGCCTGTTGAGTTTTAATCCACGTGTTCATCTTCGCTTCGAAAATAGCGAGGGGCATAGCCCCGTCTTTCAGCACCTGATCGTGGAAGGCCCGAACATCGAACCGGTTGCCGAGGGCTTTCTCCGCTCTCTGACGGATTTCTATGATTTTTAACTCACCAATTTTATAGGACAACGCCTGCCCCGGCATGGCAATATACCGTTCAACTTCCTGAATGGCCGTAGCCTCGGTGGTGGGTTCGTTGTCCAAACTGTACTGAACGGCCTGTTCGCGGGTCCAGCCTTTATGGTGCATACCCGAATCAACTACCAGCCGGATCGCCCGGTGCATTTCGCCCTGCAACTGGCCAAGCACCTGGTACGGGTCGCTGTACAGACCCAAGTCTTTTCCCAGGCGTTCGGCATATAAACCCCAGCCCTCGACGTAAGCCCCGTAGCGTCCTACTTTCTGAAAATTCGGAACGGCTGGGTTTTCGGTTTGCAACGAAATCTGGTAATGGTGGCCGGGAATTGCCTCATGCAGAAACAAATCTTCCATCCGCCAGTAGCTGTACTTGCTGGCATCGAGTACGGGGAAGTAGAAAACACCTGGCCGGGAGCCGTCTGGTGTGCCGCCCATGTAATGAGCCGCCGACGTAGCCGCGCGGTATTTCTCGATCGGCCGGATTTCAAAGGCCGTTTTAGGCACCACATTAAACTGGCTCGCCAGATGCGGCTTTATAGTTTCGTAAATCTTCTGAAAGCCATTCACTACGTCCTCGTCGGTCTTATACGGAAAGAATTTCGGGTCGGTAAATACGTATTGAAAGAACGCTTTCAGGTCGCCTTTGAAGTCCACCTGCTGCCTGATGTTTTCCATAGCCTGCCGAATCCGCTTTACTTCGCTCAAACCAATGGCATGTACCTCATCGGGTGAGAGGTTCGTAGTCGTCCACGATTTCACCAGATAGGCGTATTGATCTTTACCATCGGGCAGGGCTTCAAGGGCAACGGTCTGGCGGGTATTTGGGAGATAGTCGTTCTGAATGAACGTATACAGGCGATTATAGGCCGGAATGATCTGCTGCGTAATGGCCTCCGTGTAAGCCGTCGTCAGTCGTTGCTTTTCATCGGCTGAAAAGCTGGTCGGCAGGTTTTTGATGGGGGTATAGAAAAGGCTTTTCGTGACATCGTTAACCAGCATCGCCTTGATCTGAGGCAGAACCTTTACCATCACGACCTGCGGCTGCACCCGGTTCATGACCAGCCCTTTCCGCATGTTGGCGATGGCCGTATCGGTCTGGGCGACGAAACCGGTTACCCGTTTCAGAAAATCATCGTAGTCTTTAACCGATTTAAACGGGTGGACACTGCTTCCCGAACCCATCTGCGAAAATGACAGCCGAAAATCGCCCATCTGGTTCATGGGGGTCAGGTAGGTCATATACTGCATGCCTTCCAGACTCTTTTCCAGATCGTAGCGAAAAATCTGGTAGCTGAGCTTGTCACGCTCCGGCAGTTGCTGCAGGTTATAGGCTTTCAAACTGTCCAGATACCGCGTAAACAGAGCCTGCATCTGAGCGCGGTAGGGTTGACTGAGGGAGTTTTCGAGCTGGTCGTTGTACCGATAGTCACCCTTGCTTGACGCAACCGTTGGGTTCAGTTTTAAAAACTCCTCATAATAGGAGTCCAGCATCCGTTGAAAACCGGAAGCCGAAGCGGAGGAAGTTTGAGCAAGGGTCAGTCTGGTACAGAGCAGAACGAGAAGAACTAGCGTAAAGCGCATGGATAAGGCGTTTGTGTGAAGCTGCGTTTTCAGGCAAGATACGGTTTTTCGGCCGGACAAACGAAAAGAGAGGCTTCACGGGCCTCTCTTTTCTCTCATTGATTTACTCCGAAACGCAGTTGGTGTTCTTAAATCTCCGAGTACGTGGTTGGGTGCAGTAGGTAGATGTCGGCGCGCAGGAAGTTGTGGGCATATTCGGGCTTGGAATTTAGTTGTTTCCAGCCGGGATCGGCGCTGAACGATTTCCAGTGCTCGTCGCGGGAAGCCTTGTTTTCGAACGAGGTCATATACATCAGGCTGGGTAGCTTGCTGCCGGCTTTCACCTGCCCGCAGAAAACCGTGTTGAAGCCCAGCCGTTTGAAAATGTCCAGCTCGCCATTGTTGAACTGGCTAATCTTGTTTTCGTGCAGCTTCTCCGTCGCGGCTTCGTATCGGCGCAGCTCGTAAATGCGCTCGGAAGGCTGCGCCTGCAGCTTCGGAACGATTAACGTAGGCATACCCGCAAACGCTTCCATCAAGACCGACTCAATGTTGCTGAAAACCGGGTTGTTGTATTCGGCATTGATGTAATCCTGCCCGGCGGCTACGTACTGTTTGTCTTTCGCCAGGGTTTCGGAAAGCGACATGAACTGGTCCACCGACCTGAACGGAATGAGCACATACACCAGGGAATCGGCGTTCGTTGCGGGCTTGAACACGCCTACTTTCCCGATGCCCGCTCGGTGCAGCGCGGGCAGATATGCCTGTTGGAGATAAGTCTCCAGCCGGTCTTTCTGGTTGTTGTCTTTCAGGTGATAGATTTTAAGCTGGTAGAATTCACGTTTGGGAGCAAAGCTAAATGCCTGAACGGCGGTGATCAGAAAAGCGGCTATCAGCCAGAAGGCGATGGAATGGCCTGTTTTACGGGTACTGAGCATGTTGATTAATAAAAAGTGACTATCCTCTAAAAAAGGAACACGTAGAAACAAACTTACTGTACCCATCCGAAAACGTGAAGAAAAATAGCTCCGTCAGAAATGCGAGAGCCGCTTAAACAGTTGAGAATCAAGTTTTATGCTCTGAAATAAACTAGCTATTCTATCCCTGAAAACCAGTATCTTTGTGGTTTCGTCAACTAATTTCCGTTTAATGAAAGCCACAATCGCTGTTTTTTTATCGACTGTGTTTATGAGTGCATCCGCACCGGCGACTAAACCGCCAACTGTAGACAATCCGTTCTTTACGGCCTACAATACGCCCTTCGGCGTACCCGCTTTCGACAAAATCAAGCCCGAACACTTTGAGCCGGCAATTGACGAAGGCATGAAACAGCAGGCCGCTGAAATTAGTATAATTACCAGTCAGAAGCAGGCGCCCAGTTTTGTCAACACCATTGAAGCGCTGGAAGCAAGCGGTGACCTGCTCCGGCGGGTAAACACCGTTCTGGGTAACCTGAACAGCGCCAACACGAACGATGAACTGCAGAAAATCGCCCAGACGGTGGCGCCGAAGCTATCGAAACATAGCGATGATATTTCACTGAATCCGGTCTTATTTCAGCGTGTAAAGGCGGTCTATGACCAGCGCAACCGGCTCAAACTAACCGGCGATCAGCAGCGGCTGCTGGAAAAGACCTACAAAAATTTCGTTCGCAACGGGGCGGCCCTGGCGTCCGACAAGCAGGATCGCCTGCGAAAAATCAATGGCGAACTCTCCGTGCTGACCCTGAAGTTTGGCCAGAACCTGCTCGCCGAAAACAACGCCTACGCCCTGGTTATCGACAAACAGGAAGATCTGCGCGGTCTGCCGGCGTCAATTGTAGCCACTGCCGCCGACGAAGCGCAGAAGCGGAATCTGGCGGGCAAGTGGGTGTTCACCCTGCAGAATCCGAGCATCATGCCGTTTTTGCAGTACGCCGACAACCGCGCCTTGCGGGAGAAGATTTTCCGGGCGTATCTGGAGCGGGGCAATCATAATGACGAGCGCGACAACAAGCAGATTATGGCGAAGATGGTCGCGCTGCGGGCGGAGAAAGCGCAATTGCTGGGTTACGAGAACCACGCGGCTTACGTACTGGAAGAAAGCATGGCCCAGACCCCGGCCAAAGTAAGCGAACTACTTAATCAGCTCTGGGCGGCTACCGTTCCCGTTACGCAGCAGGAAGCCGCCGAGTTGCAGGCCCTGATGGATAAGGAAGGGAAAGCCAGTCCAGGCCGGGGCGAAAAGTTAGCCAGCTGGGACTGGCGCTACTACGCCGAAAAGCTGCGTAAAGAAAAATTCGCCCTCGATGAGCAGGAGTTACGTCCTTATTTTCCGCTCGAAGGTGTGCGGGATGGTATTTTCATGCTGACCAACCGGCTTTACGGCCTGCGGTTCGAGCGCCGTCCTGACGTACCAGCCTATCATCCCGACGCCATTGCCTACGAAGTGAAAGAAGCCAATGGGCAACATATTGGTATTCTTTACATGGACTTTCACCCCCGCGCCAGCAAACGGGGTGGTGCCTGGATGACCAGCTACCGGCGACAGGAAATCGAGAACGGTAAGAAAATTACGCCCGTTGTTTCTATCGTCTGTAACTTCTCTAAACCGACCAGCAACGCCCCCGCGCTGTTGACCCTGGACGAGGTAAGCACGTTCTTCCACGAGTTTGGCCACGCCCTGCACGGTCTGCTGTCCAACGTACATTACGGTAGCCAGTCGGGTACGTCGGTGCCGCGCGACTTCGTCGAGCTGCCGTCGCAGATCATGGAAAACTGGGCCGTTGAGCCGGAGATGCTGAAGCTGTTTGCCAAACACTACCAGACCGGCGCGGTCATCTCCGATGCACTCGTGGAAAAAATCAAAAAGAGCAGCCTGTTCAATCAGGGCTTTGCCACGAGCGAATACCTCGCTGCGTCGCTGCTCGACATGGCCTACCACACGCTCAAACCCGATCAGGTGCCGACCGATGTGCTGGCTTTTGAAAAGCAGGCTATGGACAAAATTGGTCTGATTGATCAGATCCCACCGCGTTACCGGAGTACCTACTTCCAGCACGTTTTTGCGGGTGGTTATTCGGCGGGTTACTACAGCTATATCTGGTCGGCGGTGCTCGATGCCGATGCTTTCGAGGTGTTTAAGCAGAAAGGACTGTTTGATCAGAAGTCGGCGCAGTCATTCCGGAAGAACGTGCTGGAGCGCGGTGGCACCGACGAGCCGATGAAGCTCTACCGCAACTTCCGGGGAGCCGAGCCCGACATCAAACCCCTGCTGCGTCGGCGCGGTCTGCTGAAGGATGTGTAGGGATTATCTTTAGATTGAATCAGCTCATATGCAGAAGGAGACCCAATGGGTCTCCTTCTGGTTTTAGGGAGCGTGTTACTGGCCGTTACGTCTTCTTGATAACCTGTGGTTGCGGCAACTGAATGACGAACTGAGTTCCCTGCCCGGCCTGACTTTCTACCAGCAACGACCCGCCATGTCCCTTGGTCACGATATCATAGGAAAGCGATAGGCCTAAGCCCGTACCTTCGCCCGTGGGTTTAGTCGTGAAAAAAGGTTGGAAAATCTTCGCTTTGACCGCGTCGGGTATGCCGATGCCGTTGTCCAGCACCTGAATTTCGATCGTATCCTCAACCCGTCTGGTACTTACCCGAACGATCGGCTGATACGCGACAGCCGACTGCTGTTTTTTCTCGGAAACGGCGTAAAACGCATTGTTGTACAGGTTCAGTAGCACCCGGCCTAATTCCTGCGGCACAACATCAACCAGGCCCAAATCGGCTTCGAAGTCTGTTTCCAGTTTGGTGCTGAAGGTTTTGTCCTTGGCCAGTAGCCCGTGGTAAGCCAGATGAAGATATTCATCACAAAGCGTATTCAAGTCGGTAAGCCGACGTTCACCCGTGCCCATACGCGTGTGTTCGAGCATACCGTTCACAATGGACGCGGCCCGCTGGCCATGATTGGTAATCTTGGCTAAGTTCCGGCTGAGATCAATTAAAATCTCATCGGCATACTGCTTATCCGCATCCGGTAATTTCTGGATGGGCCCTTCCTTTAACTCATCAACTAACTCGGTACTGACTTCGGCGAAGTTATTGACGAAGTTCAGCGGGTTCTGCATCTCGTGGGCAATGCCGGCGGTTAACTCACCCAGCGAAGCCATCTTTTCGGATTGAATGAGCTGCGTCTGCGTTGTTTTGAGTTCTGTATAGGCCTGTTCAATTTTTTTTGCCTGCGCCAGTTCCCGTTCCCGGGTTCGTTCCCGCTCGATGGCAATCACGCGCTGCTTCTGAAAGCGATGCACGCCGTAGACTCCACCCATAAACAGGATTGCGTAGAGGCCGTATGCCCACCAGGTTGCCCACCAGGGCGGCAGCACCGTAACGCGAAGGGCATTCTCGGCCCATAAGCCGTCGCTGCTGGCGGCTTTTACCCGAAATACATAATTGCCGGGCGGCACATTTGAATAGTAGGCGGCCTTCTCCGAACCGGCCCTGCGCCAGTTTTTCTCGTAGTTTTCCAGGATGAAAAGATGTTTATTGGCTTCGGGACTGCTGTAGTGAATCCCGGAAAACTCAAAGGAAAATACATTCTGTTTGATGGTGAGTTCAATCGCCCGGGTTTCTTCGATAGGCTTCTTTAACGGACTATCCGGGCCCGGTTTGACCGGCATATCGGCAATTTTAAAATCCGTAATGAGCACCTGCGGTGCTTTGGTATTGGTTTTAATTTCACCAGGATGGAAGACGTAATAACCCGTTTCATCGCCAAATAACAAGGCACCATCGGGGCGCTTATGGCCTACCATGTCCGACAGACCGTTGGGCAGAATTCCGTATTTCTTCCCGTAAACCTGGGCGCTGGCCCGACTGGCATTGAGTCTGAAGATACCCGATACCGAACCCAGCCAGAGGTTTCGTTTAGAATCTTCCAGAATGCTTACAATGTTGGCTGTGCTCAATTCCGGCCCCGCGTCGGTGAAGCGGGTGAATAGATCCTGTTTATCGTTCCGCCGGAACAGGCCAAATTCGGTCGCTACCCAGAGGGTGCCCTGCGCATCCTGAGCGATATTGACCACATTGCTGCCTTCCAGATATCGCCTGAACCGGCCCGCTCGTCGGTCCAGGCGGTTAATGCCACCCCGGCTCCAGGTACCTATCCACAGCGTGCCGGACTGATCTTCGTTAATGCATTTTACCGTGTTATTACTGAGGCTGCCGCCTTCGCCGGGCTTATGCCTGTAGTGCGTAAAGCGTTCTTGTACACGGTCCATGCGATCCAGTCCGGAGTCGGTGCCGATCCAGAAATCGCCCAGATGATCTTCATAAAGAGACAAAACTCCTCCCTGGCTTATACTACTGGCATCGGCGCGGTTATGTTCGTACCGCGTAAACGTTTCTGTCTGGGGGTTGAACCGGTTCAGGCCATTGGCCGTGCCGGCCCAGAGGTTCCCTTTCCGGTCTTTCCAGAGCGATAACACAACATCGCTGCTAAGGCTGCTCGTGCGCTGCGGATCATGCCGGAAAGACGTGGCCGATGACGAATTCAGGTCGCTTCGGAGTAGGCCCTTATCCGTGCCGATCCATAGCGTGCGGTGGTCTTCGTAAAAAGCATTAACCCGGCCATCGGTAGTGATGTGGGTAACGTGCGGGCGTAAGGGGTCAATCCGGTACACATAAAATTGGGTGCTGATCCAAAGAACTCCATCGCGGGACGTGTAGGCGTACCAGACCGAGTTCTCCTGCAGTCCTTCGGGTTTGTCCTTGTTGGCTACGTAACGGGTTATTTTCGATGTCTTCGGATCGAAATAATTCAGCCCGCTGGGAAATGCACCAATCCAGATACCACCCGTTACGTCTTCATGCACAAAGGTGACATGGTGAAAATCGCCTTTTTTCTCGGGGGCACTGAGTTTATCCGGTTGGAGAGGATCGTACCGGAATCGGGTAAACCGTCCGGTTTGCCGGTTCATTTGATGCAGGCCGTCGCCGGCCGTGCCAATCCAGAAATTGCCCCGGCTGTCCTCACAGATGGCCCGGACCTTATTGTCGAGCAGACTATTCGGGTCTCTGGGGTCATGCAGGTAACGGGTAAAGAGGCCCGTGTTTTTATCGAGCCGGTTTAGGCCGCCCGCTTCGCCCGGCGACTCGTTTCCGAACGGACTGCCGCAGCCAATCCAGAGCGTGCCCTGCCTGTCCTGATACAAGATCCTGACCTGATCATTGCTCAGGCTGGTCGGGTCGGCGGGATTATGCTGGTATCGCCTGAATTTTCCTGTCTTCGGGTCGAACCGGTTCAGGCCACCGTGCGTACCCACCCAAAGCAGGCCGTCCTGATCTTCAAGGATGGACGTAACGATATTGTTACTGAGACTGCCCGGATCATGGGGCTTATTTGGGTAGTGCGTGAAGATGCCGGTGGCTGGATCAAACCGCTCAAGGCCGGACCCGAACGTACCAATCCAGATGATGCCGTTTTTGCCAATATAGATTGATTCCAGTCGGGAAGGGGCAATCGATGTAGAATCCCGCGGATCATTTCTATAGGTGATCAGGTGATACCCGTCATAGCGGTACAGATTTACGCCCGTAAACCACATATAGCCGTGGTCATCCTGGGCCATTGCCGTAATGAATCCCCGGATATTTTCTTCAAATAAAGGAACCCGGTTAAACGTAAAATTCTGAGCCTGAATGGGCAGCGCATACAGCAGCAGGTATAGCACACATCGAGCCGTCTGACTTCGACCAGACCGGATTATTGCCGACGTGCTCCTTCGAAGCTTTGGCCAGTGGAACACCGTCCTTTGGCGGGTCCTTAACGCAAAACTGGTCGAGGCTTGACGCCAGCCCCGAGTGATGGCAAGCAGGCCGGGCCACCGCGCACTGTAGAATGGCTTCATGTGGGGGTTAGGAGCAGCAATGATGTAGTCAAGTTACATAAAATCATTGATTTGTTACAAGGTATTCTGGGCCAAACTTCGGCATACAGACCTGGCTTCTTGAGTGGACTCTTCAGCTACAACGTAAACTACCGTATCCCATGCAAAAGAATAGAAGATTGATGATGCGGCCTGTCGGTGTGCTCATTCCTTCTCTATTACTGCTTCTGGCCAGCTGGCATTGGCGACCGGGCGCTTTTGTTTTAGCCCTTGTCTGCTGGTCGGAGTCATCGGTGCTAGAATCGCCCGTCTGGAGCCACAGGAAATGTCAGGTGCATTGCTGGCGATGGCGTTCGCGATGTGATCCCGGTATTTGCGTTAATCGTTGGAACGCCTGCGTTTGCTGACGGTGTGTGAGCCGTGTTTGGTCTGTATGCCTACTGTGAAACTACAAACCGGTTTCGACGATCGTGAGATCTTCACCCGGCTCTGGTTATTCTTAAAACAGATTCAGTCCCTGAATTTTTACCTGCCTTCCAGCCGATACACCGGGTAACGATTGAAGGTCTTTTCGAAATACGTTGTTTTTCTGTAGATGAACTCCAGTTGCGCTCGGGCATTGTCGGCAAAAGCTTTGTCGGCGGCTCGCCGGTCGGCTAACTGCTGACGTAGAGCCGGGTCTTTCCGGAGCAGATCGGCGGCCGTGTCTTCGAAAATATAGTCTGAAAAGTATTCTTTCTGATCGAGCACGCTGTCAAAGAAGTTCCAGGCAAAAAACGAGTCGGCCGCCTGCGGTTCCAGCGTTTCGATCAGGTACCGATTCGTTGGCTGATTCGTCTGAATAACATAGTCGCCTTTATAGAACTGGATGCGCTGCACCGCCGGGCGGACCCTCACCGCCGAGTGAAGATAGTGCCCTTCGTAGGGCCGCTGGCTCGTTTGGTAATCGTCGAGGTAATAAGCCGTTACGGTCAGCAGCGTATCGCCGTTCAGTGGCTGCATCCGAACGCCATTACGCTTTAGCAGCACGATTACTTCCCGCCAGCCCTGCGGAATGACATAAGCTTCCGGTTTGACCAGTTCCGCGTCGGGCACAAACGTGTTCTGGTACGGAATGCGCTTCGTGAATGGTTTCGTGCGGTCGTAATAGAGTCGTTTCAAACCCGACACCTCGCTGGGTTTATGGGCCGCTTCGTAACCCAGAAACAGAATCGAATCAGTCTGGCTGCGGTCGAGTTTATAGTTAATCGCAAAGCGGGTCTGCTGACTAACGGCGGCATCGGCGCGCTGCTTATTGGCCAGAATCGTTCGGGCGTCGCGCTCGCACAGACGTAGAACCGCTTCATCGAAGGCGTAACTGCCTTTCACCCGCGCCGGATAATCTTTCCACATATGCGTTTCAAGCGTAAAGCCAAAGCAGTTGAACATGGCCGCGTAGCCCGTCGTGTAACGTGGTGAATCGTTATACCCCAGCAGACCACTCTCGGGCGTATCCTTGAAGTTGTTGACATAAGGCGCGGGTGGAAAGCCTTTTTCGGTGAGGGCTTTGTCCAGATTCGGCTGGAAGGTCTGCGTCATGTAGCCCGATACGGCCGGGTGCAGCTTGTCTTTCTGCGTGGCAAAATACGTCACCACGTGCTGGTAATCGGCTCCGTTGCTGGTGTGGTTGTCGACGAACACCTGCGGTTTGAGCGACTGGAACATAGCCTGAAACGATCGGGTATTTTCGGCATCGGCTTTGATGAAATCGCGGTTGAGGTTCAGGTTGCGGGCATTACCCCGGAAGCCATAGGTCTCAGGGCCGTTCTGGTTCGCCCGTGATACACCCCGGTTCAGGCTGCCGCCTACGTTGAAGACTGGCACAATGGCCAGCAGCACGTTTTTGGGCAGTTTATTCGCCAGCAGCAGGTCGCGGGCCAGCATCATGCACGCATCAATACCCTCCGGCTCACCGGGATGAATGCCATTGTTGATCAGCAGCGTAACCCGGTCGGGGCGGGACGTAAACACCTGATCGGCTGCGAGCAGAAACAGGTGCAACGGTTTGCCCACGTCCGTTTTGCCGATTTCAATCAGTTTCGCCTGCTTAAACTGCCGATCGAGCTGTTGATAGTAGCGAATGATTTCGGTATAGGTAGCGGTTTGCCGCCCCTGGCTCCGTTCATACGGCGTAATCAGAGTTGATTTAGTCTGGGCAAAGGCTGAAACGCTCAGGAAGGTGAGCAGCAGGTACAGGTGTTTGTTCATGAGCAGGATGTATTACGGCCCTAATTTACCCGGAAACCGTTCAGGATAGGTATTGGGTCGTATTTGCCAGGATTGAGGAATGTAGTATTCTTGGTAAAGGCTTATGGATAAGTTCAAAAAGAGTATAATGATAAATGTGTGCAGATGAATTAGGTGTAACGCTTCAGCGAGATAGGTTCTTCCGTTCAATAAACCGTCGTTTTATGAACGAGAGATTAGATATAACTTAACAACTTGTCGCTTCAGGGATTGGTAACCTGTCGGTAACCAATCCACTCGCAAGACCTCATCGGCTATGGAACTACTTTCCCAGATTAAAATCTCTCGACCAGAGGGCAATGCCTATATTCAACTCCTGCACGGTGACTTGACGGCTATACCAACCGAACTGGCCGTGGATATCTTAGCCGTTTCCGCCATTCGGGGGAGCTATGAGCCAGTGCTCGGTACGCTGATGTCGGCGCTGAATAATGTTGGCGTCTCGGTTGCCGAGCTAGCCGAAGATAAAGACATCGACTTACTTAATCAGTTGGGGTGCTGGCTTTCCAAACCTTTGTCCGAGGCTCAGCAGCATCGTTTTAATTTCAGGAAAATCCTTTGCTTCGAACCAATTGGGAATGTTAGTGATGCCGAAACGGAAGCAGGCAACCTATTTCGTGGCATTAACGCCTTTGCCATTGACGATCTGCACAACGAAGTTGCGATGCCGGTTCTGGCAACTGATGATCAGCTGTTTCCGCTTGAAACTATGCTGCCTATTCTATTGGATACCGCCATCTTCTGGCTTGATACAGGCTTGCCGCTAACCTCATTAAAACTTGTGCTACACCGTGAAGACCAGGTTGCCAAAGGCTTTCCCATTTTTGAGAATGTCAGGAAGCAATATGAACTCAAGCACATGGCCGAAGTCGGGCTAATGAGTGCTAATACGGCGCTCACGAAGATCAATATCCTGAACGGAACTACTTTCACGGAGCAAGCTCTACCTAAGATGGAGTACGCACTACGGGAACTGGTTCAGGCAGAAACCGACGAGCGGATCGACTTCACGAACTCTAGAGATATCGACGTCGACGATCTAGAATCTGTACTCACACCGGTTAAGCCGACTACCTACGATTACTTCATTAGCTATTCACACAAACACACGGCGGCCGTACGGGAACTGGTCAACGCCTTAAAGGTCAGGCACCCCGACTCCACTATTTTTTACGACCGCGACAACATTCCCACAGGTGGTTTGTGGATCAAAATGATTTCCGACGCCATTCAGCGCTCGAAAAGCGTGGTCTGTGTGCTTACCCCTGAATATAGTAAGTCGGACGTCTGCTGGGATGAGTTTCAATGCGCGTACGTCATGGAGAAACGTAAGAAACTCACCATTAAAACTATCAACTTCTGCAACGATGCCGACCTGCCGCCAATGATGGCCATATATAGCTACATTGACTGCACAGAAGGCGATATGGAAAAGTTAAAAGCTTCCGTTGATCAAATCATAAGCAACTGAAAATTAGCAAAGATGGATAAAGGGGTAGCGTGCTGTTTCTGCTCATACCTTTGTGCTGTATGAAGAAAGATGATGACAACCGACAGCAACAGCAGATACACCGTGAGTTAAGCGCGATTGACTCCCTGCTACGTAACAAGGAGTTTGCCTTCGCTATAGCGAAGGCCGAGCACAATGCTTATTATGCTAATATTGGTGCAACTCCTCCGCCTTTTCTGGAGTCGGGCGATGATACTGCCAAGGTAATTATTACCCGAAAAGACGAAAAAATAGCCATTAACCTGGCCGGTTTCTACGCGCTGGAATGCGGCCTTGGGGCTTTGTGTGCTCAGTCCGATCAGAAGCCAACCGATATGCTCCAAGCAATTATAAACAACAAGGTTGATTCTGCCACCTTTCTGCTGCTCAACCGCTTCGCTAATGCTACCTGGAAAGCCGGACAGCCATTCCAGGGGCTAGATCGTATTGAGCGCTCGGTTTTTACCATGGCCAGCTTCCTGCCAAAAGACGAAGTCCAAAAGGATTACGACCAGATTCAGGCGGCTGCTGAGAAACTGCAGATCGCCATGCAGGACGTTCGGAACGGCTCGCTGAACGATCAAATGAGCAAATTACGCAGTCTGCTACAAAGCGAATCGTTTGCGGCCGAGATAGCGTCTCATCTGGACGCCAGTTATTACAAAGGCCAGCAAAAACCAGTTCACCCTTTTCTTTCGCCCGAAGACGAAACCGCTACCGTAACGAAAAGCGTAAAAGAACAGAAAATTGCCACAAACCTAGCTGGATTTTACGCCCTCACCTGCGGCCTCGACTACTTGGCTACAACTCAGCAAAAGCTCCCTTCTGACATCCTGGAATCCATAAACAACAACACAATTGGCCAGAAGGACAAACAACTACTGAACCGCTTCGCCAACGCCACTTGGAGGGCCGTACAGCCCTTCCGCGGGCTAAATCGCATTACCTGCAATACGTTTGCACCGTTCTACTTTCTCACCGAAGCTGATATAGAGAAGGATTGGGTGCAGGTAAAGGCTGTGGCTGTGGAAGTAAGGAGGAGATTGTAGGCTTTTGCTGAGTTAATTCCAATGCCTTACTAGCAATTTCATCTGCGATTAGCAAGGAACGCTTAAATACTTCCCTAATTGCTTTGCAAGCGTTGCTTCTCTCTGTGCATAGCTGGTTGGGTCTGAGTAAAGTGGCGACTCTATGCCATACACGGTTGAGCATTTAGGATCGCTTATTACGCTTTCTAAGGTTAGGTTTAACGCCTTATCATCTACTGTCTCTCTTCGCTCAACTAACCTTCTCGGTAAAGACCATCTATCCCAATAAACTGCCTTTTTCTTTTTCAGTAATTTCTGAGCACACTTATAGGCGCACTCTGTGCCATCTTTTATTCGATAGCTAATAAATTTAAAATCTCGCTTTTTTAATTTATTAGACCATTCTAAAAGCCTAGTTGACGATTCTAGCTTTCTGATGCTTTGAAGATAAATACCAACAGGTTTATTCTTATCGGACATTAAATGAGTTGGTTGTCCAATTTTTGGAACTGTATATAATTCATTTAATATCTTAGATATATCGGCTAAGGGAAACCAAATTGAAGAAGCAGCCGCTATAAATTTTATAGTGCCGTCTTGCTGATTTATTACTTCCTGCACATCAACCTTAGCGTCTAATGCTGGGGGTAAATGGCCCCATGGAGAAAATAATTGACTGATTATCCAGATAGTATCACCTGGTTTAATTGCCTCAGCGGGACCACTATTACTCCTTGTGATATGATATGTGGGACGGAGAAAGCCACTGTCTAACCTTTGGTCCTCAGCATACCAAGGTTCATCAACATCTTTGGTGTGGGATCTATCTTGCTGTTCAAAATTTGGCGATTGCTTATCATTCAGGAATCGCAGATAAGCCCGTCTAGGAAGATAATGAATGTAATGACTTGGCATATTCTCTTCAATCAACTTGTAAATTTATTTCTATACTTATGGTAACTGTTTAGTGATCATCCAAGCGGGTTTCCATAGAATAGACGGACTAGGAGAAAAACCCGAAAGCCAAGAGTTTATCGTTGCTTCACTATTTGTTATTGCTCCTAATTCTATGTAATCAGGTAAGGTAAAGATGTGATTGGGGTGTTTCCAGCACGATGTATTGTTAACCTGCCGGACACGCCCATATTCATACGGTACCCATTCGCCCCCCTTTGTTTTTCTGGTCATAACAGCCAATACATGCGTGCTATTGATAAGCCCCATTTCGATTATACATGCTGTTAGTAAGGCCAGCCGCTTTGCAGATAGATGAGAAAACGTGGGTAGTGCTTTTAGCGCTGGATCAAGTACATCCAGCCAAAACTCAAAACCATTATCGTTAGCTAACTTGGCAATGCGAAGACCATATCCTTTGTCAATTTGCCGATGTGATACAAACAAACGATGTTTAGGGCAAGTCGCTTTGGACAACAGTGTAGGTATTGCTTTTAAATCAGTTAACAAATTTGCCAAAGCTTCTTCAGAAGGCACTGATTCATTCGGTCCGAAGGCTTCTTGCCATCGTGCAAGTGAGCGAGTTGAGGATTCATCTTGTCTAGTATCGTCTAATACAGACAAAAACCGGTCCCTTAATGGACGTTCCTCATTGTCATAAAAATTATAGCTGGCCATAATTCTGAGGTGGTCCGATTTAGCGGCACACTGAATTTGTCAGATTTGTAATGTATTCCTGCTCAAACTGATCAGGGCTTTTATAGCCCAGCGACGAATGCTTTCTCTCCCGGTTATAATACACCTCAATGTAGTCGAAGATTTCTGTGCGTGCATCTTCCACGCTCAAAAATACACCGCCTTCCAATAACTCCGCCTTTAGGCGGCTCCATAACGACTCAGCAAAGGCATTGTCATACGGATCGTCGGCCCGACTCATACTGGGCCTAATATGCCACAAACGCGCTAACTCCTTCAACTCCGTTGATACATACTGCCCACCTCGATCCGACCGGGCTGCCGGCGCAGTGGATAATTAGGCCTTCGGCAGGTTGACGTAATTGCAGTGCACGACGTAAGGGAAGCACAACCAATTCATCTTCCATCGTTTCATCCACCTGCCAACCCACTATCTTACGCGAGAATAGATCCATCCAGGTAGCTAAGTAGCCCCATTCACCGTTGACCAGCGGCAGATAAGTAATATCGCTGACCCAGACCAAGTTGGGTGCCTTGGGCATAGGCTGATCTAATAATAAATTTGGCCAGTAGCCTCTATTATGGGTGCTATCGGTCGTTCGTGGTACAAATGACTTAGGCTGAATGGCTTGTAAACCAACCAATTTCATCAGCGTTCGAACCTGACAACGTCCTACTGAATGGCCTTTTTCCTGCAACTCTGCCGTAATGCGTCGACTGCCATACCGTCGTTTATGGTTGTTGAAAGTCTGTTCGACTAACTGCTGGTGCTTCATTTTTTCAGCACTTAATCGATAGCTATCACCCCGTAAGTATCGATAGTAGGCTGTCCGACTAACTGCAAAAACTGAGCACAGGGTTTCAACTGCAAATTCAGAAGCCAACTCTTGGATTAGTTCATATCGTACTCTCAGGTCTGTCGGCTGATAATGGCTAAGGCTTTTTTTAAGATTTCGCGCTCGGTTTCTAGTTGATTGATACGCTGTAGCAGTCGCTGATTCTCAATCAGCATTTCGGAGGCCTGACCCGAAGAGTGGTGCTTTTCTTCCCCTTTTGTCCGTTGCTTCCATTTGTAGATGAGCGCTTCACTGATACCCAGCGCCTGTGCCACATAAGCCACGCTCTGGCCGTTAGCAATCATTTTCAGTACGTCGGCCTTGAAAGTAGCGTCGTATTTACGCCGGTTAATGGGTTTGTTTTTAAGCTGCATGATCTTGCGAAATTAGACAAGTTCACTGTGCCGATTTATTAGACCATCTCACAGGTTTGACGGACAGTTGAGTTGCTTAACTTAGCTGTACCATGACCAAGAAGCACAACGTGGTAAAACCACGCCGAAAGTACGACGAAGACTTCAAAAACGAGGCCGTTCGCTTAGTGACTACTGGCCAACGAAGTGTGCCGGATGTAGCCCGCTCCTTGGGTATTTCCGAAAATATACTTTATCGTTGGAAAGGGCATACAAACAAATCCGTTGAGAGCCCAACCGGAATATCCCAGCAGGACTATGACCAATTGCGAGAGCAACTACGCCGAACCGAACAAGAGCGCGACATACTAAAAAAAGCCTTAGCCATTTTCAGCCGCCTGACTTGACGTTATCCTACCAGGTAGTGACCGAACTAGCACGGCATTTTCCCGTAGAAAGACTTTGTCAAGCGCTTGGTATAAGTCGTAGTGCGTACTACACTTACCAGGCTGGTCAAAGCCACCGCCTGACAGCCGGGAAAGAAAAATTACGGCAGGCAATGCTGGATAGTTTCAGTGATCATCGTCGGCGCTATGGCAGTCCGGGGCCGCCCGTGCGGTCGCTTGTTAACGGAGTTGCAAGAGCAGGGATTTGAAGTAGGTCGCCATCAGCTCCGGCGACTCATGCAAGCCAAAGGTCTGGGGGCCATTCAACCACGCAGCTTTATTCCCCGTACAACCGATAGCAAGCACAGTGGGCCATTCTGTGCTAACTTATTATTAGAAATGGATTTTCCTACGGCACCGGATAGAGTCTTAGTTGGCGACATTACTTATATCCCGCTGGCGGGCAGCGAGTGGGGCTACCTGGCAGCTTGGATGGATCTATTCAGTCGTAAAATCAAAGGCTGGTGGGGTGGTCCTGTTTAGCCGGACAGTCAACTATGCAAGTTTTGATTTAACATTAGGTAATAGTTCTGCTCAAATTGCTCAGGGCTAATGTTGCCCAGCGACGAATGCCGCCGTTTCCGATTGTAATAGCATTCAATGTAATCAAATAACTCAGTTCGGGCATCTTCCAGTGAGCGGAAGGCTCCGTTTTCTAATAGTTCAGCTTTCAACCTGGACCAGCAGGATTCCATAAACGCATTGTCGTACGGATCGTTGGGTCGGCTCATACTCTGTTGAATTTGATTAGTAAGTAGGGTATTGCGGAATGACTTGCCAATATACTGGCCACCCCGATCGGAATGTACGATCGCATTCGGATTCAGTTTGCGACGCAATAAGGCTTTTTTCAAGGCCTCATGGACCAGCGATTCTTCCATGTGTAATTCGATCTGCCAGCCTGCGATCAGGCGAGAATACAGATCCATCCAGGCAGCCAGATAGGCCCATTCTCCAGTAACCAACGGAATATATGTAATATCCCCAACCAGTACACACCCTGGCGCGGCAGGAAATGGGCTATCTGCTAACAAATTAGGACTAAGAGGTCCATTATGGCGGCTGTCCGTCGTTCGGGGAATAAAGCTTCGGGGCTGAATTGCCCTTAATCCTTCACGGCGCATCAGCCGTCGGAGTTGATGCCGTCCCACCGAATAACCTTGCTCTTGTAATTCCGGCGTTAACCGACGACTGCCGTATCGACGACGATGATCGGCAAAACTTTTCTGCATAGCACCAATGAGCTTTCGTTTCTCTTCAGATACTTGATAGCTCAAGCCCCGTCGATATTCATAGTAGGCACTTCGGCTGATCTCCAAGGCATGACAGATTACTTGAATCGGGTGGTGATTACTCAGTTCAGTAACCAGTTT
This sequence comes from Spirosoma taeanense, assembly GCF_013127955.1. Classification (NCBI taxonomy): domain Bacteria; kingdom Pseudomonadati; phylum Bacteroidota; class Cytophagia; order Cytophagales; family Cytophagaceae; genus Spirosoma; species Spirosoma taeanense. The sequence goes on along the minus strand of NZ_CP053435.1, from coordinate 3,888,575 downwards.
ATAGACCACCGTCAGGTCATCCGGCTGAAAATGGCCAACGCTTTTTTTAACACTTCGCGTTCCTGCTCGACACGACGAAGTTGTTCCCGGACCCGCTCATATTCCTCGATAGATCACGGTGCTACCATCCGGGTGGCCTGCTTTTTTATTCCCTTTCCAACGATAGAGCAGATTCTCCGAGATGCCCAGTGAACGGGCCACATCAGCAACGGTCCGGTCACCAGTAGTAGCTAGGCGAACAGCTTCTTTTTTGAAATCCTCATCGTACTTTCGACGAGGCATCAGCACGGATTTGTTTTGGCTCATGGTACAGCTAAGTTAAGCACTTAGACTGTCCGGCAAAACTGGACCATCTCATGGACTCTAGCTGACAACATGGGAGAAGACTTGGTGCTTAGTGCGTTGCGTAAAGCGATTAGCTCCAATCAGTTGGCAGCAGACAGTATTATCCATTCTGATCGAGGTGGGCAGTATATCGGTAAAGCGTTCCGCCAAACTCTGGCTGACCATCGTTTTCGACAAAGTATGACAGGGCCGCCTGAGCGGTCGTCCTGATGATCCCTATGACAACGCGTTTATGGAATCCTATTGGTCCCGCTTGAAAGCTGAGCTGTTTGAAAATGGCGTATTTCGCTCCTTAGAAGATGCCCGTATTGAATTGTTCGATTACATTGAATGCTATTACAATCGGAAACGGCGGCATTCGTCGCTGGGCAACATTAGCCCTGAGCAATTTGAGCAGAACTATTACCTAATGTTAAATCAAAACTTGCATAGTTGACTGTCCGGCTAAACAGGACCACCTCATATAACCTGCTCGTTTTTGGTAAATTCACAACTGTTCCTCTGCCTAACTATCAGTGATAACGCTTCTATTCTATAAGATTACTGCATTCACAAGTTGATATTTAGTGAGATTTTTCATAATATCAACTTCAAGGTTCTCAATCAGATTCTGTAAGATATTAGAAGCTGTGTATCTGTTCATCTCTTCTTTAACATTTCTCAGAGTTCGACGTGCCCCATCAATGTCACCTTTAACAAGATTTACTAATGCTATTCCATAGTTTCCGTATAATTTACCAATAGGTATGGTTTCAAGAGTTTGTAACTCTTCAAATGTTTTTTCAGCTTCTACTAGCTTCCCCATCTTCAAAAATGCAATGCCAATACGCGGGTTAATCTGATAATTATGGCCTTCTCCTCCATAGATCTCAAGAAAATTTCTAGCCTTTTCATAAAAACTTGCTGCATTCTGAATATCATTTTTCTTGACGCAAATATCACCTGCGGCCATATTTATCCTAAATTTTATCCAAGGCTCTGTTATATCATAGCGAAACGCTTGTCCAATAAGCTCGTCTACAATTTTAAAATCTTTTCCTGCTTCCAAGGCGCTCCTAGCTTTCCATGCATTACCAAGCGCATTCAAAGCATTTATTTTATCTACACTTAAGTTATTTTCAAAATTTAATTTTAATAATCCTTTATTAATTATAACATTTGCTCTTTCTGGTTGATTTTCCTCTACATAAGTCCAGCCTAAAGCATCAATTTTTAATAAAAGTTCTTCATAAAAATATTCTTTTTTTGTTTCTGCTGTTTCAATAGCTTTTTGAACAAACATTAACCGTTCTTGGTTGTGGAACCTACTGTCCATATAATGCACTAATAACATTACAAACTTAAGAAGTTCTTCAGGCCTTTTCTCGTATACCCATTTCATTACTTCAATAATACTTGTCCATTCAGGGTCAAGATCAAGCATTTGATCAGATACTAATACATTCCAATAAACCTCTTTAGGATCTTCTCGTATGATCGTCTTATTAACAAAACTCATATAGTAATTGATCCATCTACTCCTAACGTTGTCCTCAAATGTGGACTCACTTTGTAACTTAGAACGACCGAACTCTCTTGTAATTGGATGGACAAAATAACGGTTGTCATTATTGTTTCTGACTAGATTCAGATCAATTAGTTGAATAATCGATTCTGAGAATTCAAGCGGATTTAAGCCACTAATTTCGCATAAAGCATCTTTTTTAATAAACAGGGTACCAACAAAGAGTGGAATAGTCATCAGTATACATTTAGCATTTTCACTTAAGGTCTTCCAGATCTCCTCATGAAAAAAATTAAACACTGCTTCTGTATCATTGCTATCTAATGCATCAAGCATGTGTTGCCTTGAAGATAAATCATCAATAGTACTAGTCTTAATTATACCGACAAGGAGCTCAAGCACCTTAGGATTACCATTCGATTTATCAAATAGTTCGTTAACTTCTTTTATTTTAACTAAATATTCCCTAGTTAAGCCTATTGAAGTAATATGTTTGTCTATTAAGTCCTGTTGTTCTTGATGGTTTAAGCCATCCAAATGCATTTTCCAAGAAGGAATATCGTCATGCTTAGCACGGGTAGTTATGAGAACTTTACTAGGCTCAGGAATATTCTTTAACCAAGTAAGTATATCATCATCGGTTTGATTTAATTCAAGATTATTAATTATAACTAAGACCTTGTATGAGCTTAAAAGATTGCAAATAGCGGCCTCTTTCGTTTGCGCATTAGTTTCTGAGCTTGATATTTGCGTTATTCTAGAAAAACCCATAACATTTGCTATAGTGTTGAAAAAATCATTTAGACTTCTTATTTTATCAAGTTTATTTTTTGATGAAATCCAAATAATGAATTCAAAGTTAGCAGTTTTTAGATTCACAGTTATTGGACGCTCTAGACATAGATGGCCAATTTCAAGGGCAAGAATAGTTTTACCAACTCCAGCTGGTCCATGAATGCTAATAATGGGGAATCGAGAATGAATAACTTTCATGAGTTCATTCAATTCTTCTTCACGGCCAATTATCGGAATCCGATCAGGCAGGTTATGGTTATTGGGGAATTTTTTATATTTCCATATCATTTCATCTGAAAGGAGTCTACTTAAAAATTTTTCATAGCTCTCCGCCATAGAAAGGCGATCTGTTTGATTTCTGTCTAGTACAGCTATCTCCTCACCATATGAGAAACGCGGCTCATGCTGAATTTGGATTTCGTCAAAGTAATCTGTGAAATCTATATTCCTAAGCTGGTATATATCTTCAAATAAATTTTCAAAAATTACTTGGTATCCATTAATCTTTTTAATTGTGCTGCCACGTCTCCATTGCTCTCTTAACTCCTTTTCTGCCATTTCTATCCGAGATGGTAATGGATACACTTTAAGTGGGCGCATATCAGTAGAATTTAAACGATATTTAGTAGCACGTCTTCCGATATCAACCACCCCCTCTAAACTTTGATTATTTGGTGTAAAGACAAGAATAAGCTTCTCAGGAAGAAGCATGGTACATATACCACTTGTGTCAGTAAGACCTGTTCGAGAATCTATTAATGTAAAGTCATAATCGTTGGAAAGCTTATCTGCAAACTTTTTGTATATATAAGGAGCCCTTCGAAAAAGCTCCTCCCATTTAAATTCGCTTATTTTTTTTGCATAACCTTCGGTAAAGCTACCCGCTTTTAAGAAATAAATACCACTTATATCTGATCGAATAATATATCTATCAAGAGGTACAGACGTTATAACTTCCTCGCATTGAGAAGATGTTAAAGAATTATTATAAATTTTATCAACTTCTTTTTTGATTTCAATGAAATAATCAATTAGACCTTCATGGCTATCTAAGTTAACTTTTTCTATAAAATTTAAGCAGTGAGGTCTAAGATATCGATGAAGGCCTGGCGCTTCAAGGTCCCAATCAATAATCAACGCCTTCATTGATGTTTTAAAGCTTGCTTGGTTAGGTGCCGCTAATAAAGCCGCGATATTTACTACAGCCATTGTGCGGCCTGTACCACCTTTAAATGAGTAAAATGTAAAAATCTTGCCTTGTCTCATATTGTTTAATCATTATCTTCGTCAAAAGGAAATTTTTCATTAGGGTATTCATTACTATCATCCCAACTTGCCTTTAGCCATTTTCTAGCTTCCGCTTCAGAAACCATCTCATGCTTTCCGTCGTGCTCACACATGGGGTATGTATTTTTAAAATCTCTAAATTGTTGCGCGATTGATTTAGCCATTTCCCGAATGGCTAAATTCATTTCTTTACTCTTTAAGATATCGGCTCCTCCCCAAAGACCAAAATTTGAGAAATCATAACATTCCCTATTATTAATGGCGTTTTTTGACTTATAGTATCCAATATTTTTATATATGATAGGTATAATAAGGCCTTTATTGCCGGTATAGTAATGCTTACGGAATTTTTCAAGTCTTTCCATTGATAAAAATTCACGTGTACAATATAAGTTTTCATTATCAAAATAAAGAGGGCAAAAAATCATTATCATACAGCCGCTCTCGCATAATGCTTTAGCTAAGGACTCGTCAACAAAGTCTCCTCCTTTCATCCTTCTTTTGTCAAGATAGATTCCACCTTTTACTTCGGCTATTAATTGAGCGTTAAGGACTTTATGAAATTGCTCAATAAATTTAGGGAGTTCATAATTATCGCTTAAGTGCCGATAACTAATAAAACATGAATTTACTAACATAGCTTTATTTTGATTTTTATAAATAGCTTTCTTGTTATCGATTTTTACTACGTTGGATCTAAAGTTTTTATAAGTATAATCTAACCAATAGTAGACATGGCTTTCTAGACTGGAATGCATCTGTTTCTTCATCTACTTCTTTGTTATGAAACTTTCCTTTTTGATGTGCAGTAATCGGCTACACCTATGGTGTTGAACCTTTTGATAAATATGCACAAATCCGTCAGGGTTCTGTCACATACAAGGGATATATCGCCGAGACCAAGCTATATTTCCCGTTCAAGCAGATTAGCATTATACTTGGCCTTGGTTGGTTTAAAATCTCAAAACCATTTATGTTTATCATCGAAGTAGATGCATCCGATTTAAAAATACTTTACCTTTATGTCTTTACCTTCATGCCAATGGCTGAGCAAACTGATATAATTGAGCTTGTACTGCTACTACCGATCAGGTCGAAGTAGTCACATAGTTTAAACTTAGCACCATTGCCGTGCTGAGTCTGTAGTACATCTTCATTTGTCACAAACAGCCTAAGTTTGTGTCCAGAGGATACCCCTCCGTTTAAGGGCTGGGTGCGCTTAGGGCTAGTTATAATTAAGCGTTGTAAAAATTTGTAGATATGTAGATGCAGGGTTAATGGTGTGTAATTGATATTATCATTTGCGCACTGATCCTGTGATGCGCTCTATATAGGGTAAGTTGAATTACCTAAGATAGATGCAACTATAGGTTCATGTAAGGTATCACTTACTTGGTGAGCAGTAAAATCTTTTGAGTAATCGGTGAAATGTTATGTCGCTATATAGTTTCATTGCAGTACGATATTAAAATACATTAGTAGAACTTATGGGTCTATATAGCCATATTTGTGCCCGGTACTATAGTGTTCTGATAAAAACAAAGCATTTACAGGCTTATAGGCTACTTCTAAAGTGATTAGCAATTTGAGTTACAAGAGCTCGACTTTACTGTTTTCAGGTTAAAAAAATATTTACGATAGTAGATTTGTGTATATATAATTAACTGGCTACTAATCTGGCTATTGCAAGTTTATAAGGATCGCCTTGTGTTAAAGTACGGTTAAAAATAGTATTTAACTATTTATACCCATATCAATTTAGTAAGTGTATCACCATAAGCTAAATTATCCAAATGGGTATGGAAAAGTGGTAATAGCTAACCACCGAGCAGTTAAACCAGATTGAAACTAAGCTTCCTATTTAGTAGCTTAAGAACATGTTTGGGAATTATCTTTGGTCAAGCAGTCCAATTCGTTGCAGCATGATCTGAATATTAGCTAAATACAGCCAACTCACCGAAGATGATAGCGTATACTCGTAATCTTTGACGATCCGGCGGAAGAAGTTCGTCCAGCCAATCGTTCTCTCAACCACCCATCGCTTGGCAATTGGCACAAACCCCTGAGCCGATTCAGGCCGAGAAGCTTTCTCAAAATCAATGCTCCAGTGGGCTAATTCTTTGGCAAATACGCCATTGTAAGCTTGGTCACCCATCACCTTCTCCAAGCGCTCACCAACCCGCCACAATAGACTACTTACCAGGATGCAGCCAGCCGGACCATCCGCTTCGTTAGCCGCATGGACGTGAGCTACCCAAAGCCGCCCTTCGGTGTCGACAATGAATTGTCTTTTGCGCCCGTTGACCCGTTTATTGGGATCAAGACCACGCTCCTTACCAATCATTGGACTCAACTTAATACTCTGTGAATCAATGCATACTAACGAGGGCGTAGGCATTTTATCCACTTGTTTACGGTCCAACTCATTGAGAGCCGCATTCACTCGTTCAAACAGATTATCTGCTTTCCATCTGTCGAAGTAATAGTATACCGCCTGCCAGTGAGGCCAGCCATGGGGTAGGTTCCGCCACTGACAGCCGGTTGGTAAAAGCCAGAGAATGCAGTTGATAATCTGTCGTAAATCATGCTTTCGCTTGCGTTTAAGGTCGAAGAAGGGCGAAATTGCCGCCCATTGGGAGTCGGTCAGTGGTTGCCACTGTTTGGTCATTGCTTTGTCGTTTGGTCACAACAAAGTTGACACGACTCTCAACCTCTCTTAATTCCCAAACACCTTCTAAACAAACCTTGTAACGACTTCTGCGCTCTATCTTTGCGCCCAATGAATTGCGTATCTATTGCACCCGCTACCGAAGCGGATATTCCGGCCCTGAATAAACTGGTCAACGGTGCCTACCGGGGCGAAAGCTCCCGCAAAGGCTGGACAACCGAAGCCGACCTGCTCGACGGCATCCGCACCGATGAAGACAGTCTGCGGGCTATGCTGCAGAACCCGGCCGCTACTATCCTCAAGTACGAAGAGGCCGGCCGGTTGCTGGCCTGCGTTTATCTGGAGCAGAAAGGTGATGAGCTGTATCTGGGGATGCTGACGGTGGCGCCCGAAGCGCAGACGGGTGGCATTGGTCGGCGATTATTGACGGCCGCCGAAGACATGGCCCGCGAACGGCGTTACCGGGCCGTAACGATGACGGTCATCACGGCCCGCCACGAACTCATTGTCTGGTATCAGCGACGCGGTTATCAGCCTACCGGCGAAACAAAACCTTTCCCGATGGATGACCCGCGCTTTGGCATACCGAAGCAGCCGCTCGAATTTTTTGTCATGAAAAAACTTATTTCACCCGCATGAAAAAAGCGTTTACCGTACTCACTCTTGTGCTGCTTACGTTCCTGAATCGCTCCAACGGGCAGGCCGTCGAGCAGAAACTGACCAGCATGGGGCTTGCTCTGTTTCCGCCTACTAAAGCCATGGCTAACTACGTAAAGGCGGTTCGGACGGGTAACCTGGTGTTTCTGGCCGGACACGTATCGAGCCGTGCCGATGGTTCGGGTATCACCGGTAAACTAGGTAAAGATCTGACGGTCGAGCAGGGGTACGAAGCCGCCCGAATTACAACCGTATCGCTGCTGTCGACGCTGAAAGCCGAACTGGGCAATCTGGACCGTGTCCGGCGAATCGTCAAAGTAACGGGGTTCGTTAATTCCACGCCCGATTTTGGCGACCAACCCAAAGTTGTTAACGGCTGCTCCGACCTGCTGGTGGCCCTGTTTGGCGAGAAAGGTAAACACGCTCGGTCGGCAGTGGGTATGGCCGCGCTGCCGTCAAATTATGCAGTTGAGATCGAACTGGTCGTAGAAGTAGAATAATCGGGGTTCGAGGATAAAGCCGAAACGGCTACTGCTCAGCTCCTTTTATGCGGAAGATGCCTCCTTCCAGACGTTCATCCACCCGAATCTGGCAGGAAAGCCGACTGTCGAAATCTGAGTCGGGCAGGGTATCCAGCATGTCCAGTTCGGCGTCCTGGGCGGGCGGCAGGGAATCGAGCCCCGCCAGTACCTGAACGTGGCAAGTAGCGCAGAGAGCCATACCTCCGCAGGTTGCCAGAACGGTATAATTAGACCCTTTCAGAACCTCCATCAGACTGAGGCTGAAACCCTCGGGTACGTCCAGCATCTGCCGGGTACCGTCGCGGTCTTCTACGGTAAATTGAATCATTTTCTTCAGTAATCGTTAATGGTGGTCCGTTAAAACGTTGGGACGCCGTTGACGGTCGTGTATTTGAAACTGAGTTTCTGGCTGGGATACACGTACTTGAACGCGCTCTGACACATCAGCGCGGCCTCGTGAAAACCGCACAGAATCAGCTTTAACTTGCCCGGATAGGTATTGATATCGCCAATGGCGTACACGCGCTCGACATTGGTCGCATAGTCGGTTGTGTTGACACTGATCGCCGATTTGTCAATATTAAGCCCCCAGTCCGCAATTGGGCCGAGTTTGGGCGTCAAACCGAACAGCGGAATCAGATTGTCGGCGGGCAGGCTGGTTACGGTTTTATCTTTGGCCGTAATGCTGACCTGGTTCAGGTGGCCGTTGCCGCTGATGCTGGTGATGTTCGACTGCAGCACCAGGTTAATCCTGCCTTCCTGAGCCAGTTCAAAGACTTTCTCGGCCGAATCCGGCGCTCCCCGAAACGTATCGCTGCGGTGAACCAGCGTGACTTCCCTGGCGATGTCAGCCAGGAAAATTGTCCAGTCGAGGGCCGAGTCACCGCCACCAGCCAGCACCACGCGCCGGTCCCGTAACTGCTCGGGGTTCTTGACCATATACGCGACGCCCCTGCCTTCAAACTGTTCGAGGTTCACAATGTCGGGTTTGCGCGGCTCAAAGCAGCCCAGACCACCCGCTATCACAACGACCTGGCAGCGTACAGCAGTCCCGTCGCTGGTTGTAATGACGTAAGAACCGTCATCCTGCTTCTCCAGCGTTTCGACGCGCTCGCCCAGCGTAAACGTTGGGTGAAACGGCGCAATCTGATCCATCAGGTTATCGACCAGGGTTTGAGCGTTGATGGCCGGATAGCCGGGAATGTCGTAGATGGGCTTCTGGGGGTAAATTTCGGACAACTGCCCGCCCACCTGGGGCAGGGCGTCGATCAGGTGGCAGCGCATCTTTAGCAGCCCGGCTTCGAAGACGGCAAACAGGCCCACGGGCCCCGCGCCAATAATGCAAATATCAGTGGTGATCATGTTGGGATACAGGTTTCGAGCACGCGTCGGGTGAGTTCTAGAGCTTTTCAGCAACGACAGAACCACCAGCCGGGTGCCTGATCTGGGCGTAAAGGTAGACGCGTCAAGGTCTTATCGAGCCGAAACGCTGTATCACAAATTGGAATGAGGGATAACCAAAATGAATCAATCCGGCCCGTTTCTATAGTCGCTGGACATACAGAAACAGGCCGGATTGATAACTAAACGCCAGCCCGGAGCAAACGATCGGGCCGGCTAAAAACTGACTTAATGCGTCGTCAGGAGCGAGGCTGCTGGCTCGGCCGTAGTTGGAAACTGGAAGTAATCGCGGGCGTTGTGGTAACAGATGGCCTGCACCATCTGACCCAGCCAGGGAATATCGCGCGGCAGCTCGCCATTTTCAATGTCCTGACCGATCAGGTTGCACAGAATCCGCCGGAAATACTCGTGGCGAGGGTAGCTCAGAAACGAGCGCGAATCGGTCAGCATCCCCACGAACCGGCTCAGCAGGCCCATGTTCGAAAGCGCGTTCATCTGGCGCTCCATGCCGTCTTTCTGGTCGAGGAACCACCAACCCGAACCAAACTGCATCTTGCCCGGTATGCTGCCATCCTGGAAATTACCGATCATGGTTGCGAACACCTCATTGTCGGAAGGGTTCAGGTTGTACAGAATCGTACGGGCGAGCTGATCGGTGCTGTCGAGCGTATCGAACAGCCGTGACAAACTCTGCGCCTGACTGAAATCGCCGATGGAATCCCAGCCGGTATCGGGGCCTAAATCGCGCAGCATCCGGCTGTTGTTATTGCGCAGCGCACCGAGGTGATACTGCTGCACCCAGCCGCGCTTATGATCCTGCTGCCCGAACCAGACGAGCATGAACGACTGAAACCGGCGCACATCCTCAGGATCAAGCGACTGGCCACCCAGTACGGTTGCAAACAGTTCGGCCGCTTCGTCAGACGTAATGGCTTCTGCATAAACCTGTTCCAGGCCGTGATCGGAGGCCCGGCAGCCCAGTTGCTCAAAGAAATCGTAGCGGTTTTCGAGGGCGGTCAGGTAACCGGCAAAGTCAGTGATGTCGATGCCCGATGCCTGGGCCAGTTTCGTTACGTAGGTCGCAAAAGCGGCCGGGTTCTGGGGCATCATGGCTTTGTCAGGCCGGAAGGTCGGGACAACGCGAATGCCGAAGCCGTCGTTTTGGAGCCGCTGGTGGTGTTCGAGCGAATCGGTTGGATCGTCGGTGGTGCCGATAACCACGACGTTCATGCTCTTCAGCAGGCTCTGCACTGAATAGTCCGGCGACCGGAGCCGACCCGAACAATGGTCGTAGATCTCGCGGGCCGTGTCTTTGTTCAGGAGAATATCGACGTCGAAATACCGCAGCAGTTCCAGATGCGTCCAGTGGTAGAGCGGATTGCGCATCGTGTAGGGTACGGTTTCGGCCCACTTCTCGAACTTCTCGAAGTCGTCGGCGTCGCCGGTGCAGTAGCGTTCATTGATGCCGTTGGTTCGCATGGCCCGCCACTTGTAATGATCGCCGTAGAGCCAGATCTGGGTCAGGTTGTCGAACTGCCGGTTGTCGGCAATCTGGTCGGGCGGCAGGTGACAGTGGTAGTCAACGATCGGCATGGAAGCCGCGTAATCATGATAAAGCTGCCGGGCAGTTTCAGTGCGCAGAAGAAAGTCGTCGGTGATAAATGTCTTTTGTGCCATTGGGTCTTTTGGTTAGATCCGGTTTACGGTCAGGATTGGAAAAGGCTTCGTTCAATACCCATTTCGAGCCCACGCAGTTCGGCTAGTCCGCGCAGCCGGCCGATGGCGGTATAGCCGGGGTTGGTTGGCTTGCCGCTGGCCAGGTCGTCGAGCATCCGGTGGCCGTGATCGGGCCGGAAAGGCATCCGCAGGTCAGGACGTCCCTCGGCCTGCCGGCGTTTCTGCTCCTGGAGCAGCGCCCGCATTACCCCGTACATATCGACGTCGCCCGTCAGATGGTCGGCTTCGTGGAAGCTGCTTTCCAGAAGCCCTTCGGTGTGTTCGCGCTGGGTACTGCGGAGATGGATGAAATGAATGCGGTCGCCCAGCCGTTCGGCCATGCCGACGAGGTCGTTGTCGGCCCGGACGCCATAGCTGCCCGTACAGAAACACAGCCCATTGGCTGGGCTATTGGCCGCCCGCAGGAGCTGGCGGGCATCGGCTTCTGTACTGACCACGCGCGGCAGACCCAGAATCGGAAACGGCGGATCGTCGGGGTGGATGGCCAGCCGGATACCGGCATCCTGGGCTACGGGCGTAATCTGGCGTAGGAACTCGTAGAGGTTATTACGCAGCTCCTGATCGCCAATGTCTTTATAGGTGGCCAGGGCGTCAGCAAAGGCGTCGAGCGTAAAGCTTTCCTCGCTGCCCGGCAGACCCGCGATGAGCGTACGCGTCAACCGTTTCAGGTCAGTCTCGCTGGCGCTGTCGAGCCAGCGTCGGGCATCCTGTTTGAGCGAGTCCGGATAATGCAGGTCGGCACCGGGTCGCTTTAAAACATATACCTCAAAGGCGCAGAATTCGGTCAGGTCGAAGCGCAGCGCCGTTGAGGCGTCGGGGAGCGGGTAGTCAAGGTTGGTGCGGGTCCAGTCGAGTACAGGCATGAAGTTGTAACAGACCGTGTCGATGCCGCACTGGGCCAGGTTCACGAGCGATTCCTTGTAGTTGTCTATATACGTCTGCCAGTTGCCCTGCTGTTTTTTTATGTCTTCGTGCACCGGCACACTTTCAACGACCGACCAGGTCAGCCCGTGCTGTTCGATGATTGCCTTTCGCTGCTGAATCTCTGAAACGGGCCAGACCTGCCCATTGGGAATATGGTGCAGCGCCGAAACAACACCCGTAGCACCTGCCTGCCGGACATCCCACAGGCTAACCGGATCAGCTTCGCCGAACCACCGCCATGTTTGCTCTAAAGCCATGAATTATGTTTGTTTCCTGAACAAAGACGCGGGCCGGGGCCGTTTACCCTAAAAACACCCGCAGAATCTCCTCTATGACCCATTCCACTACGTCACGTATTATTAAAGACATGATTCTTATCGTTGCCGGTATCCTGAGTGCCGGATTAGGCCTGAAAGGGTTTCTGCTATCAAGCCGCTTCATTGACGGGGGCGTTACGGGTGTGTCGATGCTGCTGGCCAGTATTCTGCATCTGCCGTTGCCCTGGCTGATTCTGGTGATCAACCTGCCGTTTGTTATCCTGGGTTATCAGCGCATGGGCCGACAGTTTGCCATTCGGAGCGTGCTGGCTATCGCCGGGCTTTCGCTGTGTCTCGCCGTTGTTCCCTATCCGGACGTTACGCCCGACCTGCTGCTGACGGCTACCTTCGGCGGATTCTTTATTGGCGCGGGTATCGGACTGGCCATGCGGGGTGGTGCCGTGCTCGACGGTACCGAAATTGCCGCTCTGCTCATCAGCCGCAAGAGTTCAATCCTGAAAGTGAGCGACGTAATTCTGGTAATGAACGTCCTGATCTTCGGCGCGGCAGCCTTCTTCCTGACGATTGAATCGGCGCTGTATTCGATGATTACGTATTTCGCAGCTTCCAAAACCATTGATTTTCTGGTCCACGGAATCGAAGAATACACGGCCGTTATCATTATCTCGAATCAGCAGGCAGCCGTCCGCGACGAAATTACCCGCCTGGGCTGGGGCGTTACGACCCTCAAAGGCGAAGAAGGCTTTGGTAAGCGCGGCCTGCGCGATAAAACAGTCAACCCACTTTATGTAGTCGTTACACGGCTGGAGGTCAGTAGGTTGACGAATGCAATCAACCGGATTGATGACAAGGCGTTCATCATCAAACACGCCGTTGATGATGTTGTCGGCGGAAAGGTGCGCAGCCGGGCGGTGCATTAAATCAGATCGTTCGGTTGGATGCGATAGTGCCTGAACGAAATTCTCTGGAAGTGAAGCGGGACCGGGGCTTGGTTCATTGGCGGTAAGTTCCGACGTTTGTCTATCCATGAATCCTTTCCTGCTCTTATTGCTGGGCATTGTGGCCATTATCTGGCTCAGCTCGCGCGTCCGGCTGCATACGTTTGTGGTTTTGTTTGGCCTGACCATCGCGGTGGGGCTGCTGGCTGGTATATCCTCGACAGATGTGCTCGCGCACCTGCGGACCGGATTTGGGCACACGCTCGAAAAAATTGGCCTGCTGGTCATCCTGGGGACAATTCTGGGGGCCTTACTCGATCATAGCCGGGCTACGCTTAGTCTGGCCAACGCCATTCTCTACCGCGTTGGCGAACGCCGGGCACCGCTGGCCGTCATCATCATGGCATTTCTGGTTGGTCTGCCTATCTTCTGTGATTCGGGGTTTATCGTACTCAGCGGTCTGGTCCTGACGCTCGCGCAGCGACTTCAGCGCAGTCCGTTACAGCTGGTGCTGTGTCTGGCCGGTGGGCTGTATGCGGTTCATTGTCTGGTGCCCCCGCATCCGGGGATTACGGCTGCCGTGGGCATTACGGGTGTCGATACGGGTCGGATGATCCTGCTGGGATCGGTGCTGGCGCTGCCGCCGACCGTGGTGAGTTACGTCTGGGCAAACTTCGCCGGTAAGCGTTACGGCACGCAGATGACTGCACCCATCGACCTGCCTGCAGTTGCCGATTCGGACGGTCAACCACTGCCGTCGGCGGGTGGGGCGCTGGCGGCTATCCTGGTGCCGATTGGCCTGATCTCATTGAAATCTATTGTTTCGCTCACTCCGGCTGTGTATCCGGGTCCGGTAAAGTCGTTTGTCGATTTTGTCGGTGACCCAATCGTGGCCTTAGGCGTTGGCATCGGTATCGCGCTAACCTTATTCCAGCGGCTGACTAAATCTGTATTCAACGAACTGATTGAAGAGGCCATTGTGAAGGCTGGGCCGGTGCTGGCTATCGTAGGGGCCGGTGGCGCGTTCGGAGAAATTATCAAGAACATTGGCGTCGAAACGGAACTTGCCGCCCTGACACAGTCGGCCGAGCAGGGACTATTGGGACTGGGTTTGCTGATTCCGTTTGCGCTGACAGTTGTATTGAAAACCGCGCAGGGGTCTTCAACCGTCGCCGTGATGTCGGTCGCGTCTATGCTGACGCCCTTACTGCCCGCTCTCGGATTCGGCAGCGACTGGGACCGGCTGCTGGCACTGGCAGCTATGGGCGCCGGTTCGATGACGGTTTCCCATGCAAACGATGCGTATTTTTGGGTGGTGGCCCGTTTCGGGCGCGTCGATACGCCAACCATGCTGCGTACCTATAGTGTCATGACGATTCTGATGGGACTGTCAACTTTCGCCTGTTTATGCCTGGTCCGCTGGCTGCTATGACGATCTTGGTTGCGCCCGACAAGTTTAAAGGCTCGCTGACAGCCGCCGAAGCCGCCCGCGCCATGCGCACGGGTATTCATCGGTATAATCCTCATCTGACGGTTACAGAGCAGCCGCTGGCCGATGGAGGAGAGGGCACGGCCGACGTCCTGACCAAAGCTACCGGCGGGCAGTTTATTCCGGTTTCTGTCCACGATCCGCTGGGACAACCAATTATGTCTACGTTCGGCCTGTCGGGCGGTGGACAAACGGCTTTTATCGAGATGGCGCAGGCGTCGGGTCTGCAACTGCTGCGAGCCGGGGAGCGGAATCCATGGCTAACCAGTACCTTCGGGACAGGCGAGCTGATCCGGGCGGCTCTCAATCGGGGTGTTGAAACGGTCGTGCTTTGCATTGGCGGCAGCGCAACGAATGATGGCGGTATCGGTCTGGCAACGGCGCTGGGGTATCAGTTTCTGGACGAAAGCGGTCAGGCGCTTGAACCAATCGGTCGAAACCTGGCGAACATACACCGCATTGACACGACGAACGTACTGCCGCAACTTCGGCAAGTCGAGTTTGTGGTGGCCAGCGATGTCGATAACCCACTAACAGGCCCTAATGGAGCCGCTTACGTGTATGCACCCCAGAAAGGGGCAGATAGTGATATGGTTCAAATACTGGACGCGGGGCTAGAGCGGTTGTCGGCGGTGGTACAGGCGCAGCTGGACTGCGACCTGGCCGACGAGCCGGGCAGTGGAGCCGCCGGAGGCACAGGCTATGGAGCGCGGGTGTTTCTGAACGCCCGGCTCGAAAGTGGCTTTTCAATTGTGGCGCGGTATCTGAACCTGGAGGGGCTCGTTCATTCGGCGGATCTGATCTTGACGGGCGAGGGCAGTCTGGACGAACAAACGCTGTCGGGCAAACTGGTTGGCGGGCTGACTCAACTGGCGGCTCAGTATAACAAACCCGTCGTGGCGTTTTGCGGTCGACTGGCGCTGACGCCCGAGCAGATTCGGCGGGTGGGTTTGCAGCAGGCCGTTGCCATCACGCCTGCCAGTATGGCGTTTGCCGACGCTGTCCGGCTGGCCTCGACGCTGCTGGCGGACGCTACGTATCAATTTTGTGAGGATAGCCAACTATTATGAAGAAACTCGTTACCAACCTTACGTTCTGGGTACTGACGGCCATTACGGCGGGCGCCCTGCTCGGCCATTTCGCCCCGGACGTCGCCATTAAAATGGAAGTGCTGGGTAAGACGTTTATCAGCGTCGTCAAGCTCTTTATCAACCCCATTATTTTCCTGACCATTACGCTTGGCATTGTCGGGATGAGCGACCTCAAAAAAGTAGGTCGCGTGGGTGGGAAAGCTCTGCTCTATTTCGAAATTGTGACCACGGTAGCCCTCTTCATCGGAATCGTGGTGGCGAATATCATTCAGCCGGGGGCGGGGGTGTCTACCCCGGCGGCTAACGAAGCTGACCTGTCCAAATACGCCAAAGGCGCAGCCGAGTTCAGCTGGCTCAACTTTTTTCTGGATAACGTAACGATTCAGGTTCTGCTGATTGCCCTGGTGTTCGGCGTGGTGCTGAACCGGGTAACGGGCAAAGAGCGGATCGTGGGCTATCTGTCGCTGGCGTCGAAGTGGGTATTCAAAGGCCTGCATCTGGTCATGCTGTTTGCACCGATAGGCGCGTTCGGCGGGATGGCCTATACCATCGGCAAGTACGGCATCGCCACGCTCATTCCGCTCGCGAAACTGATGCTGACAGTTTATATTACGATGGGCCTGTTTGTATTCGTCGTGCTTTATTCAATTCTGCGGATGTACCGGGTGTCGCTGCTGAAATTTCTGCGCTACATCCGCGAAGAACTTTTAATTGTGCTGGGAACGTCATCGTCTGAGGCCGGGCTGCCGTCGCTGATGGAAAAACTCGAACGGGCCGGATGCAGCAAGTCGGTGGTGGGGCTGGTGGTGCCGGCGGGGTATTCCTTCAACCTCGACGGAACGACCATCTATCTGTCGATGGCGACGATCTTTCTGGCGCAGGTATATGGCGTGGAGCTATCATTCAGCCAGGTCCTGACCATCATCGGGATTCTGATGGTAACCTCAAAAGGGGCTGCGGGCGTTACGGGCAGCGGGTTTATCGTGCTGGCCAGTACGTTGCAGGCCATTCAGGTGATTCCGCTGGAAGGGCTGGCCCTGCTGCTGGGCGTAGACCGGTTTATGTCGGAGGCCCGTTCCATTACCAACTTTATCGGCAACGGCGTAGCCACTATCTGGCTGGCCAATAACGAACGCGAGTTCGACCGGACGAAGATGGAACAGGCTTTCAGTAACGTAGCCGTTTTTGAGGACATCCGCCAGAATCCAATCGAAAATCCCTGATTAAATTCTTCGTTTAACTATCAACCTGTTTTCCAATGAGTAATCAATCCCGCAGAGTGTTTGTCAAAAGCAGCGTCATCGCCGGTTTAGGAGCCGGACTACCAGCTAGTGCGCCCAAAGAACTGTTTGTTCATCATGTGTATTTTTACCTGAAGAACGCGGGCAGTGAAGCCGACAAGGCGAAACTGCTGGAAGGACTGAATAAATTGGCTAAGGTGCCAACGATTAAATTTGTGCACATTGGTTCACCAGCCGGCACAACCCGCGACGTAATTGAACGAGGCTACTCGGTTTCCTGGCTGTGCTTTTTCGACAGTCTGGAAGACGAAGAAATTTATCAGAAACACCCCATTCACCTGAAGTTCGTCGACGATTATTCGTCGCTCTGGGAGAAAGTAATCGTCTACGATTCGGTGGGGCCGAAACGGGCATAATCAGGTAGCGGGCCTTAAACAGCCCGCTATTTTATTTCTTAGTGACCACCTCTACGGTATACGTACGCAAAGCTTCACCACTACCTATCTCGCCGGCTTTCTTTTCCGAGAAAATTACTTTGGCCGTGCCAAGTGTAACCCCTTTCAATTGAAAAACGGCCGGACCTGAACCGTCGCGCTTCAGGGTATCAACGGCCGGAGCCAGCTCCCGGCGCGAGACCTCCACGACTTCCTGATTATCCGAAGCACCGATCAGTTGCGTGGACCCGTCCCCGCGCTGTGGGAAAGAAACCTCTTCGATTTCCCCGATGCCCAGCCGGAGCCGTTTCTGTTGACCAAACTGCTGACTGGTCCGACAGGCTCCCAGGCCGCCAATGAACAAATCCAGCAGCAGTAACCAAAGAATTCGGGAGCGAATTAAGCCGGTGATGGAAGCAGGAGATGTTGTCATACCGACTATAACTGCCGGGTGGGGAGGAGGGTTTTGAGAATCCCTGTTGGCGTACTGCCGGTCAATAAAACTACAGGACTTATTTATTGGCTTTTCGGTACTATTACGCCGGCTACGGGTGACGGATGTATCGGTCATTCCGTTGTCGGCAGACCGAACTAAACCCTTTTTCTCTCTCCTCATCATGAGCCATCCCCTGGTGTTAATTCACGGCTACTCCGATGTTCCCGAGTCGTTTCAGAACTGGGAAAAAATCCTGTCCAAGCGAGGCATTGATGTGTCGACTATCCACGTTTGTGGGTATCGGTCGCTGACGAATGAAGTCACGATAAAAGATATTGCCGAGGGCTTCGACCGGGCCCTGCGCCTGCGCGCCGGTCTGAATGCCGATGAACCCTTTGATGCGATTGTCCATTCGACCGGTATGCTCGTCATCCGCGCGTGGCTGACGACCTACGCCAGGCAGGAAAAACGTAAGCGTCGGCTCAAGCGGCTGATTGCCCTGGCACCCGCCAGCTTTGGGTCGCCGTTGGCGCATAAGGGCCGGAGCTGGCTTGGCGCTATTTTCAAAGGTAACCGATCGCTGGGGCCGGATTTTATGGATGCCGGGGATCTGATTCTGGACGGTCTGGAACTGGGCAGCCGCTACACCTGGGATCTGGCGCATCGCGACCTGCTGTCCAACGAAGTGTTTTACGGTCCCGACGAGGATACGCCCTACGTGTTCACATTCTGCGGGGCAGATAATTACAAAGGCCTGCAGGGATTCGTAACCAATCCGGATGGTACGGACGGAACCGTACGCTGGGCAGGCTGCTCGCTCAACACCCGTAAGATCACGCTCGATCTGACTACCGATGAGGAGAATACAACGATTAAACGGATTCGTTTTGACGAATGGCGCTCCGACAAACGGGCGCACCTGCAGGTGCCGTTTATTCCTATTGCCGGCCTGAACCACGGGTCGATCATCGAAAAACCGACTACTGAGTTAGTTGACCTGGTTCTAAAGGCCCTGCGCGTAACCAATCAGGAGGAATATGCCCAGTGGAATCAGGAAGCCATTGAAAAAACCGACAAAACGCGCCGGAAAATGATTCCCTGGCAGCAGTTTATTGTGCGGGCCCTGGACGAACGGGGCGATCCCATTACCGACTACCACGTGCGGCTAAGCGCAGGTTATCAGGATAGTCCGGATAAATTAAAGCCGGTCGACGTAGATGTACATACCTACACTGGTGACAAGAGCCTACGCAGCTTTCATTTCGATTTAAAGAAAATTCGCCTGGAGGAACTGGCCCGTCTCCGCGTCGAAATCATCGCTTCGTCGGGAACAGACCTGGTTCGGTACTACGGACATATACCCTCAGACGGGCAGCCGCAGGATAAAAATGAACGGCAGACTGCGGCCAGCCAGTGGACGGCCGTTTTTGATATGGATCAGCTGATCACGAATGAGGACATAAAACTGTTCTATCCCTTTACAACGACACTGATCGAACTGCAACTCAACCGGGACCCCGAGCCTCTGCTGCCCAATGGAACAAAAGTTACCTGGTTCGTGGAGCGGGCTAAATAAAGCTTAAAGCTCTGCACTAAACCGTACCCTCAGGTTTTTAACATTTTCTACTTAACGACTGGGTTAGATAGGCGTTAAGTCTTGGTAATCATAAAACAACAAAAGGGTATGAAAAAGGTGATAATGGTAGGGGCGGTTTTGCTGGCTACCCTTTACAGCGCGCAGGCGCAGACTACCAATAGTACGAGTAATACAAATCCGCCTACGAACGGAACTACCATGAACAGCGGTACCGGAAACGGTACGAACGGATCGGCTTCACAAACGGGCGTATCGGCTACGCAGGGAAGGGTGGACTCGACAAATGGCGCATCGAACGGAACGTCTTACGGTATGCAGTCTGATGTTCAGACAAACAAAAAGATGAACTCCTCAAAAGAGGCCCAGCGTAAGGGACGTAGGGCTAAGCGGAACAATATGAATCAGAACAGTGGAAGTACGCCACAGTAAGAAAGCAGTTGAACTGATCCGTTCTTTAAAAGCCAGTAAGCCCGTATTCAGCAGGACTTACTGGCTTTTTTGTTACGTCAATTCCTGGGCAGGTTATCCATCACTTTCGTCAGCAAAGGCGATGGATAATCGAAGACCACCCCTCGTACTTCCGGGTAACGCTCCTGGATGATTGTGAGCCCATCCTGAATCCAGCTGGCTGGCTGAAGCCGACCCGATACGCTGCCAAAATGAGTTATCAAAATGGGCTTTTGCCGGATGCTATAGGACTTGTGGAGCCGCACGGTGTTGCGGGGAATCTGATAGAGCGAGGCAAATGACCAGCCGCGCTCATCGGGAGCCTCGGCCGGGTCGTCTAGAATCGGCAGCCCCAGCCAGTCTACATACGGGTTACCTGGAAAATGATCGGTAATTGACGAAGGCCGGGACGGGCACCAGATCCAGGCTACGTTTTCGGTGCCCCGCTGCTGGCAAAAGTGAACCAGATACTGCCAGGCCTGACGATATAGCCGTAAAGTTGGCTCATGCTCTGACCCCCAGGGATGGGCCGGATCGTCAAACTCCGGCATGAAGCTGACTAGCACAGGGTGCTTATAGGTGTTCAGGGTCCTGGCGAATTGCTCCAGAACCGGATTATATTTCCCAGCCAGCATAGCCTGTATGAATGCCAGCATAGCCTTTTGTGGGTGCGTCTGACCGGGCATTGGTTCGAGATACAACAACGGAATCTGATTCGCTGATTCTGGCAAGATAGGTTGAATAGGCGATGAGCTGCCCACCGGCCAGCCAATGTGCTGAACTACCAGCCGGTGGTCCGGATTTGCTATTCGGGACGGTGCCGCCAAAGTGACAGACGGTTCAGCGCCAACGTAAAACGGCTGGGTATTGGCATGACGAATATGGCGGGGCAGCCCGGCATGCTCCTGATAGGTGTAGATCGTCATGCCGGTGGCCAGCAGAAGCACAACCCCGAATAAGGGAATGGCCGATAACCGCAGCCAGCTATACAGGCCATAGCGCGCCTTCCAGGCCATGATCCGAACCGACCATACGGCTGATTTGCGCCGGGCCAGCCCCCTGATCCGGACACTGATCCAGACCAGGAGCTTCTCCTGGCCGATCAGAACGTTTATGCCCATAATTGCAGCGTTCAGCAGCGCAAAGCCGATCAGCATGCGTGAATAGATGTTGTCGTGGGCAAAGCGCCCAAACTCATACGTGCTATAGCCAATGGCAACTACTGAAGCCAGACACATCAGCAGATTGGGCAGCACAAGAATCATATTATTGCGGGGCTTATCGTCTTTGGGCGTCGGAATATAAGGAACTTTAACCCGCAGCAGGGTATAGATAAACCCCAGGACGTAAACCCACCAGGTACCACTGGCCAGCAACCCACCCACCAGGTGAAACCCAGGTTCGTGCCGCTCAATGAGCCATCGTTGCGCGTATTGCCGGATCAGGAAACCGGTTGCCAGCAGTGGCAGATAAACCGTGGCAAACAGGGGCAGATCCAGGTAAAGAGGGAGCTGCATCTGCACCAGCGAACAGATCGGAATCAGCAGGTCGATGAGTTGAACTACCCCCAGCAGGTAATAAATTGGAAGCGTACCGTAATGCAGGCGTTGCCGACCGGATAAACCCCTAAATACCTTTGGGAAGGTGATGAACAGCAGCTCGAATGTACCCCGCGCCCATTTAAGCTGCTGCTTGTAATAGGCAGATAAGGTGGCGGGTACGAGTCCATAGGAAAGCGGCAAGGGTACGTAGACTGACTTCCAGCCTTTGGCATGCAGTCTCATAGCCGTGTGCATATCTTCCGAAAGGCCATTGGCATGTCCGCCGATGGAATCAAGCGCAGCCCGGCGGAAGGTACAGTTGGCGCCAATGGCCTGCGCCGTACCGTAGTTGCCCATGCAGGTCATCATCGGTCCGTAAAAGCTATACGTTTGCTCGGCTGCGCCAAAGGCCACTACACTCTCTTTCCGGTTGTAATACCCCTGTACACACTGCACAAAGCCAATGGAAGCATCTTCAAAATACGGTAATACCTGATCCAGAAAGTTGGGCACCGGCACGTGGTCGGGGTCAAGCACCAGACAGATTTCTCCGGTCGCCTGCTGGAGGGCGTTGTTGATGTTGCCGGCTTTGGCGTCTTTCCGGCTGGTTCGGGTTACGTGCCGAACACCCAGCGCAGCGCATTGCTGCCTGAGATAAGGGTCGTCGGCTTCGTCGCAGAGGAACGTTGTGTGCGGGTACGGCATGGCCTGAATAGCCTGTAAGGTATTCAGGACCATTTCATAAGGCTCCCCCGGACAATAGGTGGTCAGCACGTCAACTGTCCAGACGCGACTAACCCGTGGCGGAGTCGACGGCCTTACGTTCCAGTAGTGATACCATTCGTGCAGCAGGCGCAGCAGTTTGAAAATAACCGAGACCGTCAGCAGCCCGAATAGCCAGGCATTACCCTGGTTAGCCGGCTGAAAATAGACCCAGACGAAGGCAGCCATGAACAACAGCCCGATGACGATGAGCACCCGAAGCGGACGCATATCCTGCACTTTGGCCGTGAAATTATAAGTTTCGTTGGGCGCTGGGTCCGTAAAGGTTGGCCACTTCATGCTCGATCTGGGTTATAATCAGGTTGCTGGACCAGCTGGACTGGGTCCGTCAACGGTGGGTTATGGGTTAGAGGATAGCAATAGCGCCTGGCTATGCTGTTCATTGCTGGATTGGTTCGATAGCGGTTACTTCAAAGGCAAAATTGGCAGAGGCTACATGCCGGTGATTGTCGTAGGCGTGGGCAAATAACCGATAAGCGCCGGGTTCTGTCGGTAATCTGAATTCGATGGACGAGCCTGTGGGGTTGGTAATCAGGCCTTTCATGGAGGCAATAGGAGCGCCTACATAATTTGCGATACTATGGGCCCGACGCCTGATCTCCCAATAATACATAAGTGAATCGCCTTCCGGGTCAGTGGCCAGTAACCGTGCGCGGTGCGTTGAGGATAAGGCTTTATAGGACTGATAAGGAAGATCCTTTCCGTCAACCAGCAGGCTCTGAGCCTCCGGGGCCCGGTTGGGGGATGGCTTTCCAGTCCAGAGTAACTGCATCAGATCAGCCATTGACGTGGCCCGCCCCTGTTCATCAAATGCACTAAACCAGGTGTGCGTTTCCTCCTGTTTAAATCCCCAGTAGAACAGATAGGAGCCAAAGCAGTTTGGTGGCCGCGAGCCGATGTACTGCCGGTAGATGCGATTGACGTAGTCGTATTTCTGCTGACTGGTTGGCTCAATGGGCGCATACCAGGGCGTATTGGGCGTTTCCCAATACGCCTGCGCTCCATATTCGGAAATTAAATACGGTTTTGTCCAGCCCCCAAGGCGAAGGTTCTTGTCTATATACTCGGTGAGCGAATACGAGTTAAAGGAAAGAATATCGATGGCCGGACAGCGTTTCCGAACCAGCCAGATAGCGCGGGCATTATCGGGCGAAATAACCGTAGTAACCGGATGATTAGGATCAAGCTCATGCACCAGGGTCGCAATACGGTTTACCTCGTCATATACCCGAACGTTGTTCGCATCCAGTGGCCACTCATTCCCAACGCACCACATCAGCAACGCCGGGTGATTGCGGTGCCTAAGCACAATTTTACGGATAAGATCAAACTGCCGGTCAATAGCAGCCTGATCGTTATAATCGAACCCTTCGATTTCGCGCTCTACCCACAGCCCAAACATCACCGTCAGGCCTAAGGATTGGGCTTTGTCCAGGATGGGGCCGGCCTCCAGATCA
This sequence comes from Spirosoma taeanense, assembly GCF_013127955.1. NCBI lineage: Bacteria > Pseudomonadati > Bacteroidota > Cytophagia > Cytophagales > Cytophagaceae > Spirosoma > Spirosoma taeanense. Next base: position 3,865,004 of record NZ_CP053435.1, on the reverse strand, counting down.
TCCCAGATGCGAACCGAGTTACCCCCCCGAGCTTTTAAATCCTCCAGATGGCGGATGCCACCGGCTCCCTTGATGAAGTATGGTTTACCATGGCGCAGTAAGTGATATGATTTTCCGTCGTGGTATATGGCTGTTGGCTTTACGCCGGTTGAAGCCGGTTGGTGTGAACCAGAAGTTACGTTACAGCTAACCAACACATAGCTGGTTAGCCAAAACAGCAGCAGTTGTCCTAATCGCATGGGAAGTACAGCATACAGGGGTTCCTGAATTTTGACTATGCCACTGTTTATGCGTCACCGCAACCTAAAATCTGCACATATGCCTAATTACGTATATCATCCCAAAGCAGCTGCCAACAATGGTGCCGGAGCCGGCGTAAACCATAGGGTAAAAAGTGACTAATCTGCAATTGAAAGTTTATAAAAAGTCTGTACAGGACCAGTCAATCGGATTTTTCGGTTGGGAATTACAGTTCCTATATAGTTGATATAACTTTATTATTCGGACTGATTCTCTTCCTCTTTATATGTTACCAAGTTGTTTGCGTTATGGAAACGTTCACGAGTTTGCCCAGGCTTTATTTCGCCGTCAGTAACCCTTCGAGCCAGCAGATAACTGGTTCAAAACCGTTTGTCTCTGGTTGGCAATATGGGTCGTTTCAGGTTCGCAATCTTAATCATGCACTTGAGTTTCTAAGTGCGTTCAAGGTATTAGGCTGGCGGATTTATCAGGCGTGGCTGATTGATATTGACGGGTTTAAGCTGACTATTCCGCCCGAGCACATTGATGAGCGGCTGATTGATCAGTTGGCTGATCTGGGCGCGTTTCAGCATAGCATTGATAATCTGGTGTTTCATTCGCTGTATTGAGCCGCGGGATCAATTCGGCATAATAGAGTATGGCGTAGTAACGAACAGGTAAACGCAACGGGTAGTATTCAGTCCTCACCAGGCATAGCCAGAGAAGGGCGAATACAACCCTGTTTAGCTATCAGGCCAATACGCCGGTGGGCTGATCCAGACGCATCGGCTGGCGCTTCCAGTAGGTAAGCGACCGCCAGAGCCATTCAAGCGGACCGAACCGGAAATAACGGAGCCAGATAGCCGAGAAAATCAGCTGGAATACCCAAACGGCGGCTACCACATAGTAGAGTTGATAAAACGATAAGGTAGCATAATACCCCAGTCCATAGCCGTAGAAGAACAGTGAACAGATCAGCGATTGCATCAGGTAGTTTGTAAAGGCCATTTGCCCAACGTTGCCCAGCCCCTTCATTAGCCACGGAACCACACCAGACCGGTAAACAAGCAGCAGCAGACTGGCGTGGCCAATGGCGGTGCTGGCCCGTCGAATGTGATAGAGGGCCTGAAACGGAAACCCATCGGCGTCAATTACCGCGCCCGGGTTGCGAAACCAAGCCAGCCCGTCCTGAAAGGCAAAATAGCCCAGCGTCAGGCCGACGCTGTAACCCGCCAGCAGGCTGATCAGGTAGGAACGCGTTTTCCACTGGTTTGAGAAAAAGCCCCGCCTGAACAGAGCCATTCCCAGAAACATCATGATCAACGTATCCCAAACGGTTGAGCTATAGAACTCTGCCGACTGCAAACGGACGTTGAGCGGCAACAGCTCGGTGAACACATCGCCAAAGCCCGACCGCATGTTCTGGATCGTCTTGTTGGTGGCTTTCTCGTCGTACCTGGTGCGCTTTTCGATGTCTAGCCACACTGTTTTAGCTTTTTGCTGGTCTTCTGTTAGCTTTTTGTGCTGCTTTTCAAGCTGAATTGCCCGCAAATAAGCAACTCGCTTCTGCTTTGTTTCCATACCTTGCCAAGCCTCTTTCCCGAACGAAATCAAAAAGCACAAACCCGCCACCAGGAAGAGCGTTGTGGGCCTGAGCTTCCGGAATGGAAATAACAGCAGCCCAACCAGGCCATAGGAATACAGAATGTCGCCGGGCCAAAGCAGCACAAAAGCATTCAGCAAGCCAAAGGCAACCAGCCACAGTAGCCGACGATAATAGTAATCGGCAATACCATAGCCGTCGGCCTGGAGGTCTTTTTTAGCCGTAAAGAGCAGAATCCCCGCTCCGAACAGCATCGAAAAAAGTGCTCGCATAGTGCCTTCAAAGACGATGGAGATCGTAGCGAAAAACTTGTAATCAAGGCTGTCGGGCGGCAGGGTAAATAGTTTTGGGAAATAGGTCATCAGCGGCAGGCCAAATAAACCAATGTTCATCAGGAGTATGCCCAGTAGCGCAAAACCGCGGATGATATCGATGGTGTGCAGACGCTCAGCCCGGTTGACAGGATGGATAGAAGCCGTTGTACCAACCGGGGGCTGCACGAACGAATCCGTTGCTAACGAGGAAGGAATAGATGTTTGCATCGTGACGGTTTAGGTATGAGTGAAGCCCGAAGTAAGTGACTAGCAATCAATTGGTTTAGCGTAAAACTACGTATTAGAGTTAACGGTACCGCTGGTGAGCAGGCTGCGTAGCCTGCTGGATTCGGATAAGACTGCTGCTCAGAATCGATTGGTCGCTTTAACCGGGTGTTAGGCTTAACCGCCCGCGCCATGGGCCATGTAGTTTAGTTATGGCTGTCGGCGGTTGATGAATACTTCTTCAAGAATGTAAGCACCAGCGGGGTCTATTGTGGCCTCCTGATAGCGAAAGCTAATTGATGGGCGCTGAACATCCGAGTCAAATTCCGGATTGGGTATACCGAGTACCGGAATGTCCAATCGGGTTATGGGTGTGCCATCCTGAGTACCTAATATGGTTAGGTTGTATGTCCGGGCCTGTGGATTAAGCGTAAGAAAAATCGTATGGGTTATCTGGCGGTTTAGTGTCCCGAGCGTCTCGTTGTTCTGTTCAGAGGCAACATTACGTATTAACTGGACTTGCCCATTGTTTAAGATTTTCAAGCGCGCAGCCCAGAGCGCCTGCATTCCCTGAATGTCGATCAGTAAATTACCCGAATTAAAGTTCAGTTTGGCGGTCCAGTAAAACCAGATTGTCTGCGCATAATTTGAGCGGATTCCTTTGAATTGGAGCCATTGATTGAAGGTTGTTACACTCCCCGTAAGAGCGGCCTGCGAGTAAAACAAAGCTTTCTGCCCCGCCTTGACCGATGATGCCTGAACGCGCAGCCGGGGATGACTGACTGACTCATAGGAAACCGAATCGCCAGCCGGCGCACCCGCTGCGTCCTTCGCAGGTAGCGAACCAATGGCATCTGATTCAAACGTAGCGTTCAACAGTTTCGTAGTCCGGCAACCGGTGAACGAGAAAACGGATAGCGCAGCTATCAGAAACGTACAGATCGATTTCATGATTTAGAACAGGGTTTATGTACATGAAGCAGTTGATAATGTTGCCTTGCATAGCAACCGTGCTAAAGTCGTCAATTTGAGATCACTAGCAAGCAAAACAGCCTGCCAGTGGCAGGCTGTTTGAGCGAACGGTAACGGGAGGAGACACTGACGGTTACACTTCCGTCAGCAGCCATTGTGCAATCAGAAAATACACGCCGATGCCGATCAGGTCGTTGGCCGTTGTGATGAACGGGCCTGAAGCCACGGCCGGATTGATCCCGATGCGGTTGAGCAGGAGGGGCGTAATAGTGCCCATGAACGACGCCAGCAGCACGACCGCCAGCAGCGAGGTGGCAACCACGAAGAATAAACGTGGTTCGCCAATAATGAAGGTGTAAATACCCGCGATAATACCAACGACCAGACCGTTGATAATGGCTACCAGCAACGTTCGGAGCAGGCGTCGGCCGAGGGTCGTGCTCAGTCCCGACGTATCGGTCAGGCTCTGCAGAATCAGGGATGACGTCTGAATCCCGACGTTCCCGCCCGTTGAGCCGATGATGGGAATGAAGGCCGCCAGAGCCGCAATTTTGCCCAGCTCGTTCTGAAAACCATTGATGACCGTTGCGGCCATCAAACTGCCCACAGCCCCGGCAACCAGCCAGGGCAACTGAACTTTTGAGCGTTGCCAGACGCTGTCATCTTCCTCGACTTCGCCCGACAGACCTGAAATAACCTGAATGTCTTCTTCGGCCTGGTTGGTAATTACGTCCACAACGTCGTCGATGGTGATCCGGCCCAGCAGTCGCTGCTGTACGTTCACGACCGGAATAGCGTCCAGGTCGTACCGCTGCATCACCTCGGCAACCTCGGCAACGGGGCGGTAGGTCTCGACAAACACGACATCGTCGTCGTAGATATCCGCGATTTTAGCCGTCTTGCGGGCAAGGACGATCTTCTTAAGCGATACCAGGCCGAGCAGCTTCCCAACGTCGTCCACAACGTAAACGGCATACACGTTTTCGACGGCTTCGGCCTGCTGTCGAATCTCTTCAATACAGGCGTTGACCGTCAGGTTTACGTTGATCTTGATCAGCTCTTTCTGCATCAGACTGCCCGCTACGCCGTCTTCATAATGCAGCAGGTCCAGAATGAAGCGGGCTTGTTCGCGGTCTTCAAGCAGACCGATGACCTCCTCACGCACCTGAATGGGCTGCTGGTTCAGCAGGTCAACCGCGTCGTCGGAATCCATCTGGTTGATGAAGGGTGCGAGTTCGGCGGACGTAAACCGCTTGAGCAGGTTGGTACGGTCGGTGGGGTCCAGATTGGCGAGAATCTCGGCGCCAACGCTTTTATCCAGCAGACTCAGCAGATAGTGTGCCGGTTCGGGTTCCAGTTCATACAGAATCCCCGAAATATCGGCCGGGAATAACTCCTCCATCTCGGCCCGTAGCAAGGCATCGTCTCCCGCTTCGATGGCCGTCTGGATATGGTCAAGATAGTCTTTGGTGAGTTCAAAAGTCACGATTCAAAAAGAGCGAAAGAGTGATAGAACGAACGGTTGATGAAAGGTAAATGGGGGCTTACTCGTTCACTCGTTCGCTCATGAGTCCGGTGAGCGTAACAAATTCAGCTACGCTCAGCTGCTCCGCGCGTTTATCCATAAATGAACTGGCCAGAGCGGCTTCGGTCGGGTTAAGCGGTTTAAGGGCGTTCCGCAGCGTTTTCCGACGCTGGCCAAAGCCGTGTTTCACGACCTGTGTAAACTTACGCTCGTCGCAGCCAAGGTCGGTTTTGTCGTTGCGCCGGAGCGAGATCACGCCCGAATGAACTTTCGGGGGCGGATTGAACACGCCCGGCTCGACGGTGAACTCATACTTGATATCATACCAAGCCTGCAACAGAACGCTCAAAATACCGTAATCCTTGTTGCCCGGACCCGACGCAATGCGCTGGGCTACTTCGCGCTGAAACATCCCGACAACCTCCGGCACCCGGTCGCGCATGTCCAGCACTTTGAAAAGAATCTGGGTCGAGATATTGTAGGGAAAGTTGCCAACGACCGCAAACGGCTCGGTGCCGGGTTGTTTGGTAGGCAAAAGCTCCGGTTTGATATTCAGAAAATCGGCCGCCAGAATCCGCCCTTCCAGCGCCGGAACGTTCTGCTTGAGATAATCGACTGATTCGCGGTCAATCTCGATTACGTATGTTTCGAATCGGCTGTCCTTCAATAAAAACTGCGTCAGAACGCCCATGCCCGGCCCGATTTCGAGCGCTTTCTGATACCCACCGTGGCCGGTCAGGAGTTCGGCGATACGCTGGGCGATGCTGAGGTCTTTCAGAAAATGCTGACCGAGTTCTTTTTTAGGCTTTACAGACATGATGCCGGATAGGTTTCAGGTCGCAAAGGTACGCGGTCAGCATGAAAAGCCGCCACCGCCAGCTACTAATGGCAGAGAGTTTTGGCGTTCTGCCGGATGGCTACAATACGGCAAGCAGGTCGATCGTAAACACCAGGATTGAGTTCGCCGGAATGTCGCCCTGATCCTGAGCGCCGTAAGCTAAACTGGGGGGCAGGTACAACGTAATACGGCCACCGGGTGCAATCAGGGGGATGCCTTCCTGCCAGCCCAGAATGAGCTGATCGAGTCCAAACGTTACGTCATTGCCGCTGTCGAAGGTGGTTCCGTTAGTGAGCTTACCGGTATAATTGACCGTTACCGTTGAACAGGCAGTCGGCTTTGCACCCGAGCCCGCCGACTGAATAGTATAGAAGAATCCGCGTTTATCGGCCGTGGCCTTAATCTTCTGTGCGTCGAGGTATTGTTTCAACGACGTAACCTCCGACTGTGGAGCCTCAACGGAAACCGTCGTCTGTGTGCAGGGTGTTCGGTCGGCCGTACCGCAACTGTAAACAGTCAGGACACTGATGAGCAGCGCAAAGCCTGTGCGTTTGTTGGAAGAGAATTTCATCAATCAGGTTATTTTAGGTTGTTGATAAAGCGACGGCAGCGACAGGGCTATCAGCCGAATTTTCCGGGCTGTATCTTCTGGGATGTCGTTTATTGGGTTACGCGGACGTATCGTTCAATGTTGAGCCGGTCAATGCCTGCTTCGGCTACTTTCTCCACACCCCGCTGAACCAGGGTATCGTTTTGTAGCGTAACTGTGAACCGGAACGTATTGTCTTCCCATTCCCGCTCGGTGCAGTACTCCAGATGCTCCGTGTACAGACTGTCTTTGAGCGAGTAAGTGCCTCCCCCAGAATCGTAAGCCGCCAACGGCCCCTTGCCTTTGGTTAGGTCGTGTTTTAGAAAGGCAAAGTGCGTGTCGTTAATGATCTTGATGAACGACAGGTTTTTGGTGTAGTCTGTTACAATCGTATCTCCTTTTTCAATGAGCGTACCCGAAAGAAGCCGCCAGGTGCCGATGATTGGACTGGTGGTTTGCTGGGGCTCTTCCTGTTGCGTCTTATTTCCGCAGGATAGTGAAATAGCGCTGATCAACAGTGTGACAGTGAGCGCATTTGTGTAGAATGTCTTCATTGTTCGGTTTGAAACGGTTTGGTGTACAGGACGTAAAGCTTGTGTCGTCGCTCGTCAGAAATCGATGTCGGTCAATTCGAAGTTCTGCTTGAGCGGAATGAACCCACCCTCTTCGGCGCCGGGGTGGTAGATGATCGTTTCGGGCTGGAGACCTTTCTGGACATTGCCGATGTCCCGTTTTCGATTGCCGTTAGCGTCGATAATCAGCCGGACCCGGTATTGGCCGGGTTTTAGTCGCCCGAAGCTGTAGGTAGGGGTGCCGTAGGCCGATCGAACCACGGTGTTTTTGTCGTCCAGCAACTCCACGATGAATTTGTTGTCCGGGCGGTTTACGCGTCCGGCAATCAACCCGTAGCTGTCTTCTTCGGCGATGGTGTACCGGGCCGAATAGCGCGGCAGGGTGTCGCCCTGAACGCTGATAAACGCACCTTTCTGGAGCTGAAACAGCAGACTGTCGCGCAGATTCGTCGGCCGTTTAATGGTCAGCCGGGAGAAGTTATTGGTCCAGGCCAGCTCTTCCGGCTTCAGTTGAAACGGTTTGGTACTGTCGGGGCCAATGTTAATCAGTTCGGTGCTGTAGCGCAGAATAGGTTTGTTGAAGACCAGCGTAAAATCCAGATTGTTGTCAATCGGTTCGTTAGTGGGAGGGGCTACCTGTACGCTCAGCGCCGTTCGGTTCTTCGCCCGTGTTTTCAGGGGCGAAAAGAAGACCCGTTCCTTCAGCTCGGTAATGTTGTTGACCGAGTCTTCGGCGATGACGGTCAGGCTGATTGTGTCGCTGGCGGCCCGGTTGGCGGGTCGGTACAGTCGAATCATCTTGGGCGTTTCCAGAAACGATACCAGCGTATCGCCCGGTTTCTGAAAGCGAAGCTGGTAGCCCGCAATGCCGCTGCTCAGTTCAAGCCCCAGGGTTTCGTCGGTGCGTTCGCGTCGGCTGATGCGCGGTATGCCGTATCCGCGGAAGGCTACCAGATTGACGTCGGTGTAATTACGTGTCAGATTCAGGACGCTGTCGCGGAAAGCGACCCGTTCGCCCGGAGTATTGTTAACCAGGTTCAGATCTTTGTCGTCAAAGCCATAGACCTTATATTGTCCGGCCTTTACGTTCTCGATGCGGTAATTGCCGCTGCTATCGGTGCGGGCGAAATACTGCGGACGTTTACGGTTGATCGGCAGCGTATCGTTCGGGCCGAACAGCCCCACCGTAAAGCCCAGAATCGGCTGGCGGCTCTCGTCGTCCACCACATTGCCGCTCAGGTAAAGCGAATCAATGGCCGGACCGGTACTGAAAACGACCTTCGAGTCTTTAGCAATGTTCCGCTCGGTGATGTCTTTGATGCCGTCGGCGAAGTCAATTGTATAGGTAGTATTGGGCTGAAACGACCGGTTGAACGTTAGCCGCACGCCTTTTGGCAGCGATTTGACAACGTAGGTATTGCTATCCTGGGGCGTAATGGTAATTTTCTGCTGGAGATTTTCGGTGTTAATATACTCGTCAAATTCCAGCTCGACCGTTTTGCCGGTATAGTTCAGCTGGCGCAGGGCGGGCATACTGCTGACGAGCTTGGGGGCCAGCGTATCTTTTTTCCCGCCCGGTGGCTGGGCAACCTGAGCACAGTTATGAAACAGAAATGGCAACAGCAGCAGGCAAACAATAACCAGGTGACGAAACTTCATATTGCGGGAATCAGACTACAAAGGTAAACGCCCGTTTATCGTTAAACTGTACCGGCTGACATAAAATGACCTGCTGCTTCGTTACGTTTAGTAGAAATTTAAGAAAATTTAAAGACACCCAACCCGATGGGAAGTTGTGCAAAGGTGGTTTGGTACTTTTGCCGCGCATAGCTCAACCCTAATCCGAGAGAATTATTCATGATTCACACCCGTTTCTGTGCGTTGCTGGCGCTTGTTGCATCGGTCGGCTGGCTGGCTGGTTGCTCCAGCGCGGCCGACGATCTGGACAGTCAGATCAGCGACGCACTCACCAGCGACAATGCCATTGATGCTAAAGAGGCCGACGCCATCCGGGCGTTTATCAACGAAAAAAAAGCCGACCTCGCCGATGATAAAAAGACCGCCCGGCTGGTCGCCAATGGCACCGTAGATGATGCGGCCCTGCAGAAATACATTCAACGGAATATTACGTACCGCAAACTGGCCAAAGAAGGCGAAGCGCCGACCATAGCGTTAACCGGGGCTGCGACTTCGGTCAAATCGATCCGGCTGAAGCTGTACCTCGAAGCCAGCGCCAGTATGTTTCCCTACGATGCGCCGGGGGGCAACGGCACCTTCAAACGAACGCTTAATGAAGTTCTGACTGGTTTCGACGCGGTCAATCCGGGGCAGGGCAAGACTTTTGTGGTCAATACGGAGGTTAATCCGCTGGGGTTATCGCTGTCGCAGTTTTTCAAGGAGAAGAATATCTTCACGATTGCCAAAACCAAGGGCAAAACGACCAGCACGGACTTTGAAGGGATTTTCAGCGAGATTCTGCGGAACACAACCGGCGAGGAACTGAGCATTCTGGTGTCGGACCTGATCTATTCCGATCCGCAGCTAACAGGCATGAGTGCGCAGAAAACGCTGGACGCAGCCTCGTCGTTGCTGACGACCGTGTTTAACCCCTACGCCAGCACGCACTCGATGCTGGTGCTGAAACTCAGTGCCGACTTCGACGGGACGTATTATAGCTGGAACAACGCCAAACAACGCTACAAAGGCGAACGGCCATATTACCTGTGCCTGATTGGCCGGAACGAAACTATGCAGCGGCTCTATACCGACCCGGCTTACCAGAGCGTCCGGCGGTTTGACCAGTTGCCGGGCTTCGAAAACTCGTGGTTCTTTGGCCGAGCCGCGTCAGGCCGCGATACACAAGCCGAAACGCCTTATTACACGATTCTGGTCAACGACCCCGCACGTAAGGGGCGGTTCAAGCGCGCTAACGAAGAAGTGCGGGAACGGGCCAAGGTGGTCCATTCGATTGAAGACGTGCAGCCCGACGTATCGGATAAGAGCCTGACCTTACCCGTGGCGGTAAATCTGTCGAATCTACGGCTGCCCGCGTCGCTGCTGACGGACGCCAGCCAGTACGTGGTGGAAGGAAAAGACAACTTCCGGGTGTCGTCCGTACAGGCCTACGCCGGTGCCAACGGGGTCACGCATAAACTGCTGCTGACCACCGCCCGTCCGGCCCGGGGTGAGCGAACGGCCGCGATTCGGCTGCGTCGGCAGTTTCCACCCCGCTGGATTGCGCAGACAAACACCAGCAGCGACCAGTCGCCCGATGCCAACTCGACGTTTGGCCTGCTGAACCTGCTCCAGGGCGTCGAACGAGCTTATAATCCAAACAACCAAACCGACTATTTCACGTTGACAATTAATCTTGAATGAGTGAAAGAGCGAATAAGTGAAATAAACCCGAACAGAATCACTCATTCGCTCTTTCACTCAATCACTTTTTCACCCAATCGCTCATTCACTCTTTACTTATGGAAGAATCCCTTTATAATTTTTACAATCTGTTTGTTAACAGCAGCCTGCTGGAAGATCTGTATCAGGAAGAACTCCTGTCGCCCCTGACGTGGTCGGCGATCGGCCTTGCCTTTGTGGTAGCGTTTGCGTTCTATATCTGGCCCTTCAACCGCGTCAGCTTTAGTAGCTTCGGAAGCTGGCTGCTGATGATGGGCGTCAGTGCGCTGTTGCTGTTCTTCATTACGCTCGTGACCTGTTACCAGAAAGCGAACCAGGAAATCCCCCGCGACGAAGCCGACCCGAATCAGGGAACGCTCTTCGATGAGGGCGTGAGTGTTTTCCTGAGTTATTCTTTCGAAATGGCCCTGCTGACGGCTCTTATCTTTTTCATTATCTCGATGGTGATGAAAAACTTCAGCAAAAACGCGAAACACCGGCCCATGCTCTGGCCGTCGAAATAATCCGAACTCCGGTTCGCATCTGTCAGTAAAAAACGGACCACAATCCGGAATTAATTATGCCAAAACTATTTGTATTCGCCATCGGCGGAACCGGCTCACGGGTGCTGAAGGCCCTGACTTTCCTGCTGGCGTCGGGCGTTAAAATGAACAATACCGATGAGGTCATCCCGATTGTGCTGGACCCCCACGCCACCAACGACGACCTGCTCCGGACTAAAGACCTGCTACGGGAGTACGGCAACGTTCGCGCGGCTCTGCAAACCAAACCAGCCGAAGGGTTTTTCGGCACCGAGATCAAGACGCTCAACCGCTCAATAGGCGGCAACGCGACGATTGCTGATACTTACGTATTTGAACTGCAGGGCGTTCAGCAGGAAAAATTTCGGGATTATATCAACTACGAAGGGCTGGACGGCCCCAGCAAAGCCTTCGCCAGTCTGCTGTTTTCGGAGGAGAACCTGGAAACGAAAATGGACATTGGGTTCGTGGGCAATCCGAATATTGGCAGCACCGTCTTGAATCAGTTTCGTTATTCGGACGTGTTTCAGGCGTTTGCTGAAAACTTCGGGGCCAACGACCGCATCTTTATCGTCAGCTCGATTTTTGGGGGTACGGGTGCGGCCGGTTTCCCAATCCTGCTCAAAAACATCCGGGGCGCGCAGGCCATCGGTCAGATTCCGAACCCGGCGTTTCTGACCAATGCCAAGATTGGGGCCGTTACGGTGATGCCATATTTCAGCCTGACCACGAACGAAAACAAGCTGATTGATCCGGCATCGTTTACGGCCAAGACCAAAGCCGCCCTGAACTATTACCAGAAAGGCGTTAACCCGTCGGTCAACGCGCTTTATTACATCGGCGATGACCAGACCAAAGCCTATACCTACGATCCCGGCGCGGGCGGGCAGAAAAACGAAGCACACTTTGTTGAACTGGCGTCGGCGCTGGCTATTGTGGACTTCATGAACATGCCCGACAGCAGCCTTGAGGTTGCCAGCGGCCGACCGACCAACCCGGTTTATAAGGAGTTCGGTATTGAGCAGGACGGTATCAGCATTCAGTTGGGTAATCTCGCAGCGGCCACCAAGCAGATCGTCAACCTGCCGCTCTCGAAGATGGCGCTGTTTAGCACCTACATCAGCCAGCGGCTACGGCAGGCCGCCGGAACGGTGCAGTGGGCCAAAGCCAACCCGCCGATTTCTACCTCGTTTCTGAACTCCGGCTTTTTCAACAGCGTCAAAAATTTCGACGCGGGTTTCCGGCAGTGGCTTACCGAAATGCGGCAGAACAAGCGGGCGTTTGAACCATTCCTTCTCGATGCGGGTAACCTCGGCCATACGGTGCGGGGATTTGAACCGCGTAAGAAAGGAATATTTGGAGGGGAGTCGGACGTAAAGCTGGACATTGTGGACGACTTCGACCAGACGCTCAACAAGACTGCCGAAGGCAAAGCTTATGTCAGCGAGGCCGATAAATTCATTCAGCTATTTTCGGAAGGCAGCGAGCGGTTCATTCGCGAGCGAATGCCTAAAGTTCTTGACTATTAACCTGTCGATACGTAGTCCAGGAGTGTCATTTCATAGTCATTGATCGTCAGTGACTACCCAATGATTACCCCTGACATCCATGACGTCAAATCATGCCAACCACATTCAGCTTACATAATCCTACCCCAGGACTGCACTGGTACGTTAGCAAGCCCTTCGGCACGGATCAGATTGCAGCTATCCGCGACCCTCAGGGCGGTCAGACCGTCAAGCAGCCCACGTCGATTCCAAGCCCGTTTGCCAGGATGGACCTCGTCCGGTCAGCTTTCCTGAACCTGGCCCTTAAACCCGATCTGAGCGGCACGGTCAACGACCAGCGCGTCGTTTCGGACTGTCTGGACGTGGGTGAGTTGTTTTTCAACTACGACAAGCTCAAAACCTTTGTCACCATTACGCCCTTCGACGTTCGCACTGATCTCGACCGGCTCCGGCAGTCAATGAACCTGGGCCACCGGCGATTAGGCGACGCCCTGAAGCTGTTTCTGGATCAGGATGCAGCCGAGTATAACTTCCAGGACATCAACCGGCTCTTTATCCTGAGTTACCGGGGGCGGGTTGTAGGCGGTACATCGCCTAAGACGCTGTTTTTCAGCTCCGGCAATGACCTGAGCTGGGTAGACGTATCGATGGGCAACGACCGGCTGTTCGACAGTTCATATATGCCCCTGCACCAGCGCGATATTGAATACCAGAAGTTCTGGTACGCCATCAAGCTGTTCATGCCCAACTTCCGCGACCGGTTCCGCGAGGTAGACGATTACCTCAACCGCAGCCGGGCGCTGTTGCAGCAGCAGAACCCGACGCTGTTTTACGAACATATCGAGTCGCCGAACGGTCAGCCGCTGTTAACGCGTGAGAAATTCGAGACCGACTTTGAAGAGCTGACCACCGGCCCCGGCGACATCGTTGAGGTCCTGGGCTTTCCGTTACGTAAGAAAAAATCGGATGCGCGGGCCATCGATCAGGTCAGCGACTTCATTATCAAGTCGGACAAATACGCCCGGCTGCGTCCCAACCAACCCCGGCCGATGGCGTTGCAGAACCGCTTTTTCCGGCCGTTTACCTACGTACCCCAGGCGCAGTGGAACCCTAATACGCCCGTGCCGTACTACGCCCGCGAGTCGTGGCGCGACAACCAGCGTCCTCTGCCGGGGCAGCCGGGCAACTATCCCTGGCTCACCGTCAGCGACTTTCTGGAGCCGTATCTGGTCCGGCTGCCGTTTCCCATGGACCGGGGCCGGTTCTTCGATGGTAACCTGCAGGCGCCCGCCACCGATAAAGGGTATCTGCTGCCGCTCAAAAAAGACTTCTTCGACTTCTTTGACGTTGAAGACCTGTTCAACGGCCGCGTCCGGTTCAAGATGACCCCGCAGGGTGGGGGCGTCAACGTAACGCTCGACATCCCGGTTACGGCTCCTGGCCAGCCCGGCAATCAGTTCGTTACCTTTGAGCGGCTCTATGCCCCGACCATCGGTGCCCATAATTCAACCGCGCCCAACGAAACCAACAACGAAGGGATTATTGTCGAAAACTCGTTCACGGTTAATATTTATCCGTTCGTACGGTCGGGCAGCGTCCCGGTACCGGCCGACTATCGGGTGCAGCTGATTGAATCGGGTTTCGACAGTCAGAACCAGTACGAACTGAGCTATTTTCAACAGCAGACGAACGCGGTCGTAACGCCCGAGTCGAAGCACCAGCGCACAGTACGTCAGCAGAATACCGACGGTTCGAGCGTGTATTACGTGCTGCGCGAAGAGTTCGATTATCTGCAAACCAACATCCGCGCCGATGGCCGCGAGCTGAACGGGATTCTGATTCCGCGCTGGCAGCAATACAACGGCGGCAGCAAGCAGTTTGCGTTCTCGGTCGATTTTGGCACGACCAATACCCACATTGAATACAGCGTGGATGGCGGAACGCCCCGGCCGTTCGACGTTGCCGAGCTTACCCCGCAGGTGGCAACCCTGGTGAACCCACCGCAGTATAACCCCGCTCTGTTCGAGCTGTTCCTGCTCTACGATCTGGAGTTTGTGCCGCCAACCATTGGTCCCGGTCGGCCGGATAGCTTCCCGACGCGCACGGCCATTGCCGAACCGATGAACCTGAGTTTTAATCAGCAGACGCAGGCGCTGGCCGACTTCAACATTCCGTTCTACGTAGAGCGGCAGCCCGCGGGTTCGAATCGGATTACGACCAACCTGAAATGGGCGAAGAACAACGATCAGACCGAACGGCGCGTGGAAGCATTCCTGGAGGAACTGCTGATGCTGATCAAAAACAAGGTGCTGACCGAGGGCGGCAACCTAACCCAGACAATCGTTTACTGGTTCTTCCCGGCCAGTATGACCCCCGGCCGCGTGAGCCAGCTCCGCACGGACTGGCAGGAACTGTATGGTCGCTACATTGGGGGCGCACCGGGACGGCTGCGCGAAGTATCGGAGTCGGTTGCGCCATTCTATTACTACAAGCAGAATCCTACGCTGAGCGCATCGGCCCGGCCGGTGATTAACGTAGACATTGGCGGAGGAACATCGGATGTAGTAGTCTATGAACGCAACGAGCCTAAGCTGCTGACCTCGTTCCGGTTTGCGGGTAACGCTATCTACGGCGACGCCTTCAGCGAGTACGGTGCGGCCAGCCACAATGGGTTCGTTCGCAAATACGCCGACCGGATTCAGACCCTGCTCGATAGCCAGAGCCTGGGCAACCTGAGCGATAACAACCGGCGTATGCTGGAAACGAACCGCTCGGAAGACATCATGGCGTTCTGGTTCTCCATCGAGAAAAGCAACGACGTAAAGGCCAAAAGTATGCTGTCGTTCAACGGGATGCTGGCCAAAGACGAAGACATGAAAGTGGTGTTCGTCCTGTTCTATACGGCTCTGCTGTACCACATTGCACAGTTGATGAAACACAAGGGCATTGGTCTGCCAGGGGCGATTACGTTCAGCGGAACCGGCTCGAAGGTGCTGACCATCATCAGCTCCGACGATCAGATGCTGGGCAAGCTGGCGCGGGCTATTTTTGAAAAAGTATATGACCAGCCCTACGGCACGAGTGGCCTGACGCTGTTCTACGAGAAGAAAGGCCCGAAGGAAGTGACCTGCAAAGGCGCGCTGATGCAGCCCGCCAACAGCCGCCCCGTCGATACGGAAGCGATCAATTACGTGTACCCGGCGACCTTCAACGACGAATTCCCGACGGTGACCTACGCAGACCTGCATAAACCAGAGGTAATCGATTCACTACTGAAGGAAACCAATGCGTTCATTGACTTCTTTTTTGCCTTGAATCAGCAGTTCAGCTTTGTGCGGAACCTGAACGTATCGGCGCGGTCGCTGGTGGTGGCTCAGCAGGAGTTGCGGACGCACCTGGATACATCGCTCATGGACGGTATTCAGCGCCGGGAAAGCGACATCGCGGCCGAGTACAGCGGTATGACCGATGCCCTGCATGCACCCATTGAAGAGACATTGTTTTTCTATCCACTCATTGGCGCTATCAATAAACTGGCGAACGCCCTGGCTTAGCTATGAATACAGTACGACCAATTGGCCTTCTGGTGGGTGGGTTGCTGGTTGCGGTTCGGCTGGCATCGGCGCAGCCGCCAGGCCCGAACCAGGCCGCTATGGATACACTCACGAAGGAAGTAGCCCTGCGGGTGTTTGCGGATATTCGTCAGCCCAAGGCGCAGGAAATTTATGCGCAGTTGCTGGCGTGCGGGGACGAATGCGATCCGCAGCAGGTGATCCGGAGCGTAGGGGGCTGGGACGCCGTTGGCGCGAAGATGCAGGAGCTTAGTGAGCTGAAAAGTACATCCCGCTTCAATACCATGTCGCCGGCAGAGGCCAACACGGCTATTCGCCAGCAACTGGCGCGGTTCTACGACAAGTATAAAAACGATCGGAACTACGGCCGGCCACTCAGTCCGGCTGCGCAGGCTGACATTCTGGCGAAGATCGACGGTCTGCTGCCACCCGCCACGGCACCCGAACAGCCACAACTGTCGGCTGCTCAGCCGGAGGCCGACGTACCCGCGGATTCGGATACGTTGACGGAGGATGAAAATTCGATTGATGGAACAGACCTCCGAATCAGCCAGCTGGAGCGTCAGGTAAAAAGTGAAGAGGAAAAACGGCTTTGGATGATGATTCTTGGTGCGATTGCGGGGTTAGTGGTTGGAGCAGGAGCGGTGTATCTGCTGGCGTATCGTTCGCTAAAGGCCGAAGTAGAACGGCTGCTGAGCGAGAATGCCCGCCTGAGTCGTTCTGTCGATGCGGCTGCCCAGCGGCCCAGACCCACAAATGAGCCCCGGCAGCCGCCAGCGGACTACAAACAGAAAGCCGACGCCTACGACGCTATCCGTGCCGAACTGGGCAAAGGCGTTGAACCGCTGGCTGCCATTCGGCAGTTAAAGCAGAAGGGTGTGAACCCGGCACCGGCCAATGAACCCGTTACGCGCCCGGTAGTATCGGAACGCAGCGAACCTGTTGTTGCGCCCGTTCCAGCGCCGGAGCCACCTGCGGCTCCAACGCCGACACCACCTGTGCAGATGCAGTCACAGACGACGGCTCGCGGTGATGTCTTTTATTTTCCTCCGCCGGACCCCACTGGTCAGTTTGACAATGCTCAGCAGATGAGCACGCTCTCGCCCGAATCGGCCTACCGGTTCAACGTTCACGCCGACCGGCCAGACACGGCATCGTTCCGGTTTGAAGCGGAGCCGGGTCGCGTAACGCGCTTTCTGACGTACCGCAACTACATGATTGAGCCTGCCTGCGAGAGTGAAAATAGTTTCTCGTCAACGCATACCCGGATCGTCATGCGCCGGGATGGCGAAGCGGCTTTGGAAAACGGAAGCTGGCGGGTAAAAACAAAAGCTCTGATCCGCTACGAATAAGGATTGTATGGACCGAATGAACACGACTCTAAAAGTTGTGGTTCTACGTCTATACGAGTGAATTACACACAAACCGAATAGATAATGTTCTCGCGTTTGTGACCCGCTGTTTGCCGGAAAGGCCGTCCCGCCATTCGGCAAACAGCGGGTCGCTTCGTAGCTAACGTTATCAATCATTTCGCCAATGACCCGACTTATCGTATTAATTTTGCTGCTGGTTAGCACCGTTTATCTCGCTGGCTGCTCGGGCTGCTCCCGGTCGGGTAGTCATACCCCGCGCCGGGCTAAGCGGACAACAGCCGATCAACAGGCCGATGCGCCGGTTCAGACGCCACCTCCTGCGCCGAAGCCAACGCTGAAACAGATCGGCTCCGGCCCCACCGAAGTTGCCATGGAAAAAGAAAACGGCGTCTACAAAGTGCCCGTTACGGTCAATGGCGTACCGATGAAATTTATTCTCGATACCGGTGCCAGCCTGATTTCCATGTCGGCGACGGAAGCGGAGTTTATGTATAAACAGGGAGCCATTACCGACGCCGATATTGTTGGCCAGGCGCGTTTCCAGGATGCAAACGGCGACATCTCGCCCGGTTCGGTAGTTCGGCTGAAGTCGGTGCAGATTGGCGATCGGGTGCTCGAAAACGTAAACGCCAACATTGTGGGCAGTGCCAAAGCCCCGTTGCTGCTGGGCCAGTCGGCCCTGTCGCAGTTCGGTAAAATTTCGGTGGATTACCGGCGCAATGTGGTGACGTTCGACTAGGCTAACGTGTTATGATGGCGACAAGACTCACGCTGAATTACGTATTTGTTTTTTAATGACGGAAACTGAACTGACCGACAAACTCCGCGAAGCCATCGTTCTCGACGGCCCCGATGTGTGGCGAAGTAATGGCTACCTACAGGAAGCGCAGGCCGCTGGCCTATCGCTCGCGGCTGCTCTGAAGCTGGCAAACGAGGTTAGTCAGGAAATCAGCAACAACAGTATTCTGTTCGAGAATATTCAGACCCGCATTGCCCGGCTGGCGCTGCCTTCGCGCAGCCATCTCATAGAACAGGATTTAAACCAGATTGTCAACGCGGCTGTTTCGCTGAAACTGTCGGCCGATTTTGTGCGCAACCGCTGGGTTCCAGCCGTCATGGCACGGCTGGCAAAAAGTTCGGCTCCACAACCCCCCGAACCGCCGGTGACAACTATACCGGTAACGACAACTACCCATTCGGGCGCTTCGGATGCGTTTACAGAGTTAATCGAACGCGAACCGGCACGGCCTGAGCCGGAGAGTCGGCCCGCAGAGCCGGAACTTGTAGTAGCAGAGCCGCCAAAACCTGTATCGCCACCCGTTCCAGAGCCGGTTGCGCCCGTTAACAAGCCAACTGAGCCACCCGCTGAACCGAGCAAACCTGCTGCTCCGCCCGAACCGGCCCCGGTTGTGCGGAAGTTTACGGCCACGCCCGCCAAAGTGCGCAAAGGGCAGGGCGTTACGCTGGAATGGAATGTCGACAATTTGCTGGCCGTCACGATTGATGATTTAGGCGAAGGTTTATCTCCCCAGAACCGGGGCTGGGTAAAACCGACCAAAACGACGGATTACACACTGTTTGACGCTAATAACAATCCGCTTAGTACCGTTCGGGTTGAGGTGATTCCGCCGGATCGGAGTGGGGTTTACGGGGTTCTGTTTGCGCTGGCACTACTGGCACTAATTTACTGGCTAATTCGGAATAACAGCGGAGAACGAATCTCACCTGAGCCGCAGAGACGAACGGAGCGGACGACTTACTCAACCGGATCTGCTTCTCGAACAGGTCGCCAGGCACCAGTTGATGATCAGGAAACAGAAGCTGCCAGTACCCAGACTCTGCCTGGCGACGAATCGTCAACGACCGTAGTGGAGGAAACTAAACCGGTCGAAGAGCCGGCTCAGCCACCCGTTGCCGATAACCCGCCCGCGTCCGAGCCCGAAACTGTGCCTACTACTCCAGCCGATGCCCGGGCGGGTAAGTACGAGGAAGCCTTCGGCGGTAAGCCTTACGATAAGATAGAGTTGGGCACTGATGAGCGCGGCTGGCGACGGGCGCGCAGCAATGGTCGCTGGGGCTTTATTGATGAGAACGATGAGTGGGTCATTCAGCCCGAGTTTGAGGCCGTTACGCCCTTCCGGGGGAATACAGCCGGCGCTTTCCTGAATGGGCAGCTTATAACCATTAACCGAAATGGCGAACGCATCAAATAAGGCTACGGCCCCAGCGTAACGCTTAATTTCTGGAACGACGTCCAGTAGCCGGTTGTTGTCAGACCAATGCCATTGCCGGCCAGCATTTTGAACGGATAGGGGCTGCTGCGTACTTCCCGTTCATTAATATAAAAATGCAGCGCTTCCCCTTTACGCCGGATAATTAGCCGATCCCGATTTCTTTCAAGTAAAATACCCGGTTTAAAGTAGTCGCCCGGCATATAATCGTCGGAAGTTTCGCCATTCGTGACGCGAACGATGGCAATTTCCCCCTTTCCATTCAACAGAAAGGCCGAGTAATTCAGCGAATCCAGAACGCCAAACAGAACGCCACCCGTAGGCACCTGACCTGAATCAGCCACAATGTCGACCTTAATCGTAAACACGTCAGCTATGTTCAGATTAATGTCAACTGGAAGCGGTACAAAGCTAAACGCGGCCTGCTGGGTGTCCATCCGGCGCTTGCGGATGCTGTATTTCCCCAAGCCTATCTGATAATTGTAATCGCCTTTGTTACCGGCTTTCCAGCCGTTCCGGTTGGTGGCAAAATCGCCGGTAAAGGCCGGGCGGAAGCCCGAAGCATTCGTTCGGGTCGAAGCCGTCCGACTGGGCTGCGTTCCTGGTTCCGCCGTTGTATTATTCACTACAGGAACATTATCCGGATAATTGTTCTGCAGCGTCGGCACATTGAAACGAGTCACCGTCGGCTGGGGTGTTGCGGTAACGACTGGCGAGGTAGGGAGTGTGGCTGGCACTACCGATGGTTCACGAACGGTCGGCTCGTCGGCACGGGGGGTAGTAGCCGCAGTGGTTTCCCGGCGCAGACGGGGCGTTCGCTTGAGGGTAACCTTCTGCCAGTCGCTGCTGGCCGAGTAGATGACCGACTTCGGGCGTCGGTTGGGGTCTGTCGACTGCGCCAGGCTGGCTATGGATAGCAGAAAAGAGATCAGTAAGCTAGATAAACGCATGGCGTAATGAATAAAGTCAGATGCAGAAGACCGGGTTGCATCCCTGATGAACCGTTTAAAACGAATAGCGCATAACCGCCGTTGGCTGTCCGGCCTGAATGCCCGGCCGGAACGTAACGGATTGTAATCGACGAGCTTCAGAACGAAGCTGATTGTTACGTAGTCCTCTTAAAAAGGTCAGAATCACGTCGGCGGCTGCCACGGCAATGGCCGTCCGGGTGGCCAGGTAGTACCGATGATAATGGCTGTTGGCCTTCTGGTAATACGGTTCGGCAAGGACTGAATTTTTCTGCCGTTCATAGACCGCAAACTCATCCCGCGATTTTAGGCGTTCAATCAAACCATAGGCCAGCAGGCCATAACAGCCAACGGCGATAAAAGGCCGTAGACCGACTTTCGGATTCGGCGTTTGCACGAAAATGTTCCCGACGCCCGGAGCTACGGCGCTCAGCAGCGCCCAGGCCGGTCCGGCATAGCGTTTCCGTTGCGAGCTTACGTCGGCAGGCTGGGGTATGGTTGCCGGTTCCGTCGGGCTGACAGCTGGCGGGTCGGGTCGGGTAGGCGGCTGGGTCACGGGCCGCGGTTCGGCGGGTGGAGCCGGCCGGGCCGTTACGGTATCTCTGCCAATCACGGTTGGTTCGCTTCGCTTGGGTAGTCTGGGGATCGATGCTGGGTTTAGGGGCGTGGTTACACTAGTTGGCTTTTGCGAGGGTTTTTCCGGTCGGCTGGCAATGGTTGGTTCAGTAGGCAGGGGGGCCGAAGGGGCGGGTAGTAGACCGGTTTTGACCAGTACTGTAGCGCGGATTTCTTCATTGAGGGAATACCCATTGGCCAGCGCGTTCCAGACAATACGCCGTTCGGAGCCGGCCACGATTCGGGTACCGATGTCGCCCCGCACAAACTCGGGCAGAATCCGTAAAGCGCCCCGAAGCCGACTACGAATCTGAAAATAAATCGAGTCGCCCGGACGGGCATTGATCAGATCATACCGAATTTCGACCTGCGATGAATCCACCACGCGGAGCCGAACGTTGCGGACGCGCTCCTGCGCCCGGCTGGTCAGAGTTAGTATCAGAAAAAAGAAACAAAGGAACAGCAGACGCATGGAGAGCTAGTTACGGATGGTAATATCGCGGGTGGTCGTAAACGTATCGTCGCAGGCGTTGACTAGCACCAGCGTAACGATATAGGTACCGGCTTTTTCGTAATTATACGTTACGCGGGGGCCAACCCGATTTTTACCTTTGCCGTCGCCGGGGTCCCAGCCTGCCACCGTGATGTCGCCCTGCGGATTAAACAGAAAAAACGTTACGTCCAGCCGATCGATCGTAACGCCAATCTCGGCCGAGGGTTTGGAACAGACCGGGAAACGCTTACGTTCCAGATCGTAGGGTTCGCATCCCGTCAGAGCCAGTAAGATGATCCCAACAATAAATAGTTTACCCATGGTCGTTGATGGATTAACAGCAAATTACGCAAATACACGCGAACGAATGCGTATCTGAGGAATAAATAGCCGAATCCGGGAATACTGTTGCCTACCGGTTGCAGCTTGGAAGAAACCGGCTTTTTGCGTAGATTTAGCTGCTTGCAGTTGGTGGCTTTC
This sequence comes from Spirosoma taeanense, assembly GCF_013127955.1. Lineage (NCBI taxonomy): Bacteria > Pseudomonadati > Bacteroidota > Cytophagia > Cytophagales > Cytophagaceae > Spirosoma > Spirosoma taeanense. The sequence goes on along the minus strand of NZ_CP053435.1, from coordinate 3,842,948 downwards.
CATAAAAAGTTGGACGGAAACGTCTTGATATCCATGCGCTGGTCTTCTAAAACCAAAGACGAATTAGTAGCCGAAATTCAGCGGCTCCACCACGAACGCGACGGCGCTGTTCTGTCTGATGACGCCCCGCATCCCGACGTTCGCCAGACAGTCGATCAGCTAAATCTGATTGGCGTTACGATTGAGCGCGACGGAGCGCTCAGCTACGCTAATCCTTATACCTACCGCGTTACGGCCTGGCATCCAGATGATATTATTGGGAAAAATTTCTTCGATATTTTTATTCCGCCCGCCGACCGGGCCCGGCTTGAGCTTGAATTTGAGGAAGCGCTGATCAAAGGCGGCTTTCCTGAGCAGCGGGAAGTGAACCTGCTGACCCGCAGCGGAGCGTTTCGCAACGTTCGGCTGAACTCGTTTCTGACCCATGACGATAAAAGTGGCGTATCGTCCTTTACGCTGATTGGTGAGGACGTCACCAACAAACGGCGCGTTGCCTCGGCGCTGTCGAATACCAACGCTCAACTGCAGGATCTGGTCGACAATACGTCTGACTTGATTCAGTTGCTGACGCTCGATGGCAAGTTTATCTTCGTCAATCGGGCCTGGCGCGAGGTGTTGGGTTATAGTTCCGACGAAATTGCCGCCCTGAATCTGCGCGACGTACTCCATCCCGATTATGCCGAAAGTACGCTGACGCTGCTGAAACGGATTCAGGAAGGCGTTAAGCTGCCATATTTTGAAACCGTATTTCGCAACAAGGCCGGTAAAACCATTTTTCTGTCGGGTAGTGTCAACTGCCGGTTCGATAACGGAAAGCCTACCACGTTCCGGTGCATTCTTCACGATATAACGGGCAAGATTCGGGCCGAAAAGTCGCAGAAGTTATACTATAGCATCGCCAACTGGACGATTAACGCCCACAACCTTGACGAGCTTTACCACCGGATTCATGAAGAACTGGGGAACATTATCGAAGCCCGGAATTTCTTCATCGCTCTGTATGATTCCAGCAAAACCTATCTGTCGTTTCCGTATTACGTCGACGAGTACTTTGGCGGTAACATGCGGTTCACTAAACGGAAACTCGGCAACGGCCTGACCGAATACACGATTCGGGCCAATAAGCCCCTGTTTCTGTACGAAAAAGATATCCGCCAGCTCGCCGAGCAGCACAAAATTGATTTGTACGGGCAGCTTCAGCCGAAGGTGATGCTGACGGCGCCCCTGCGCATTGGCGACGAGATTACGGGAATTATAGGCGTAAAGTCCTACGACGACGCCCGAACCTACGGCCCCCGGGATCTGGAACTGCTCGAATTCATTTCGGGACAGGTGGCGCTGGCTATCGCCCGCAAACAGTCGGAGGCCGCCCTCGATAAACAGAACGCCCGGCTGAACGCAATTTTCGACAGCAGTACGTATCTGGTCTGGTCGGTCAACAAGGGGCTGCAACTGACTTCGTTCAACAAGAATTACACGCGGCTAATTGAGAATCAGTTAAGCGAAAAGCCCCGGCTGCACATCAGCGCACCCAAGCAGGGCTGGCGCATGATTGGCGAAGAAAACCGGAGACTGCTGGAAGAAAAATACCGACTGGCCTTCCGGGGCTACGCCCAGAACTTCGAACTGCATTTCGGCAACGACGAAAAAGAGGTCTGGCTGGATTTTCAGCTCAATCCGATCATGCTGGCGGGTGGTCTGATTGAAGAAGTGTCGGGCATTGCGCGTGACATCACGAACCGGAAACGAGCCGAAATCGCTACGCTGCAGAGCGAAGAGAAATTCCGGGGGATTTTCGAAAACCTGCAGGACATCTATGCCCGCGTAGACCGTAAAGGCCGGATTACGATGATCAGCCCGTCGGTGTTCAAACGTATGGGGTACACGCCCGACGAAGTGCTGGGCCAGGACGTAACGCAGTATTTTGTTGACAAGAGCGTCATTCACCGGGCCATGATTAAGCTCGGGCGTAATCGCAGCCTGCGCAACTTCGAGGTCAGCATGCGCCGGAAAGACGGCACTGAACGGCAGTTTATGTTCAATATGCTCCTGCTGCAGGACGACGACGGTCGTTACTCGGTCGTGGCGGTGCTGGCGCGCGACATCACCGAACTGAAGCGGCAGTCGGCCGAACTCGTCAAGGCCAAGGAAGAAGCCGAGCGTTCGCTGAAGGTAAAAGAGCAGTTTCTGGCCAATATGAGCCACGAAATCCGTACGCCAATGAACGGCGTGATCGGTATGATTGACCTGCTTAACGATACCCGCCTGGACGATGAGCAGCGCAGTTACGTTAAAACCATCAAACGCTCGTCGGAAACGCTGCTCAACATCCTGAACGATATTCTGGACCTGTCTAAAATTGAAGCGGGCAAGATGGTGCTGCACGAAGCGCCGATCGAATTCCGCGAAATTTTTGAGAAGCTGATTGCCCTGTTCGGCCAGCAGGCCAATTCCAAAAACAACGAGCTTAGCTACCATCTCGATCCGGCGCTGCCTAAGTTCGTAATTGCCGACCAGACGCGGCTGCTGCAGATTCTGTCGAATATGACCTCTAACGCCATTAAGTTTACCGAGAACGGTACCATTCGGGTTGAGGCTAATCTCATCAGCAAGCACGGTAAATTCAACCGGATTCGGGTAGGCGTAAAAGACTCCGGCATCGGCATCTCGGCAGCCAATATTAACCTGTTGTTCAATTCCTTCAGTCAGGTCGATACATCGTCGCGCAAGTCGTTTGGCGGCACGGGGCTGGGCCTGGCCATCTCGAAAGAACTGGCGCATCTGATGAAAGGTGACGTGGGCGTAGAGTCGGAAGTAGGGCAGGGCAGTACGTTCTGGTTCGAGATTGAACTGAAAGAAACGTCGATCAGTCCGACGCAGCAGACCACCGAAGTGGCTGAAATTGCGCTGGCCAACTTCTTCAGCGATTACCACCCGAACGTATTGCTGGTCGACGACAACGCCGTTAACCGCAAGGTAGCCAGCGAGATTCTGCGGAAGGCCGGTTGCATCGTTACCATTGCCGACAGTGGTCCGGCGGCCATTGCGGAGGTGCAGAAAGGCGAAGAGAAACGAGCCAGGGGCGAATTTGCGGGATTCGACGTTATTTTCATGGACATTCAGATGCCCGACATGGATGGTGTCGAAACGACCCGCCATCTGCGCGCGCAGTTCGGGCTGCAACTCCCAACGGTTGTCGCCATGACGGCCTACTCAATGCGCGAAGACCGGGAACGCTTCATCAGTCAGGGCCTCGACGATTACATTGCCAAGCCGATCCGGGCGCAGAGTCTGATCGCTAAAGTAAAGGAAATTGCGGATGCCAGCCGGGCGAAACGCGGGAGCGCACCAGCCAGTCCGGCGCCGGAACCAGTCGTTGCCGGAGAGTCTGCGCTGCCGATCATTGACCCCGAAATTGTTGGCCAGCTCCGCGACATTGGCGGGCAGGAACTCGTCGACAGCATCATGGAGGAGTTTGTTGTCGAAGCCACCGACCTGGTTAAAGGCGCGGTAGATGCCTACGCGCTGGGCGATATTCCGACCGTGAAAAGTCACCTGCATACGCTCAAAGGCAGTGCCGGAACCATTGGCGTGTCGCGCATGGCCGACATAGCCCGCACCGCCGAAGGAAAACTTAAGCTAAACGATACAAGTGGGTTATCTGAAGCCTTGCAGGCGCTGGAGCGATCATTTACCGAGTTCCTGCAAGAGCGTGAAACTGTGAAAACGTAACGAACGCAAGCTAATAATAAAGCCCTCAGGCTTGCTCTGGTCAACGTAACGTTACGTTGACCAGAGCAAGCCTGAGGGCTTTATGACAGGATTAGAAGTTGAGCTATAGATTACTCACGTACAGGAAATCGGTGTAGCTGTCGTTCCAGATCCTGAATGGCTCCCTGTAATTCACGTTTATCGGGCGTAACGGGTAAATAAAACGGTGCGGTGCCGCGTTGCCAGTTAGGCAGGGCATCCGAGCCGAGTTTAATCCGAAACCGGTAGTCGCCATTACCCATCGAGATGTTGTTAAACCCTAAAGCTGGTTCAACAAACGACAGTTTAGGCGAAAGTTCGTGCTCATCCGCAATTGCGCGCATCCACTTCAGCAGTAACTCCAGCTCCCAGGTAGAAAGAATCGGCGCCGTGCGAACGCATTGGTGATCGCGGTAACGGGTTCTTAGGCTGACAATAAGCCAGTTACGGTCCATAAAGGACGGAGAGTCGCTGCATTCATAGTCCAGAATGTTCAGCTCAAAAATGCCATCGGGTCCGGTCAGTCTCATAGGCGTAAAAGAGGAAGGTTCGTAAAGAAGGCAAAAAGTTCAACTCAAAACGAAGTGCAAACCAGAGGATAAATCAACCGTTAAGGACAAACGGCTACCAACGTTACTAAAAGGCGGAAGTCAATAAGAATCATTGAGTTGAGGGATTAAACTTACTAAAAAAATCGCATAAGCTGAACCGGATAATTGATTTTTTTTGCGAGTTTTTTGAAAAATACCGCTACGGATGCACTAGGCTATTTAAAGTCATCCGAGTTGGGGAGGTGCCTGTTGGATCAGGGCTTTTTTTGCGTTTGCGTATTAAATGCTAATTTCACCACGCTAAACATAACACGATCCCCAAGCCCTATGTCAGCTTCCAAACGCGTCCTGATTGCCGAAGATAGCTCCGTTATCCAGAATCTGGCCCGCAAGATCCTTGAGTTTCAGAACTATGACATCACTGCCGTAAAGAATGGCGAACAGGTGCTGCAGATTCTGGAAAAGGAAGATTTTAGTATCCTGCTGTTAGACATCAACATGCCCATTATGGACGGTATGGAATGCGTTCGGCGCGTTCGTGCCATGTCTGATCAGGAAAAAGCGACAGTTCCCATCGTTGCCATTACGGGTAACGCCAAAAACTATACAGAAGAAGAGTTCAAAACGGCCGGCTTCAACGACGTACTGGTTAAACCACTCAACTTCGACCGGCTGGTAGAAGTGGTTAATCAGTTGACGGATAAATAATTGAGCGAAAGAATGAAAGAGTGAACGAGCGAATGTTCTGCATGAGCCAGTCACTCTTTCGCTCGTTCACTCTTTCGCTTCGTATGGTCATTACACTGCTGGGTACAGGAACGTCGTCGGGAGTGCCGTTAATTGGGTGCGAATGTGCGGTATGTCGCTCAGTAGACTATCGGGACAAGCGTCTTCGGTCGTCCGTCCATATTTCTGTAGAAGGCCGCAGTTTTGTTATCGATACCGGCCCAGATTTTCGCCAGCAGGTGCTCCGGCTGGACCTGAAGCAACTCGACGCGGTCCTGTTCACCCACGAGCATAAAGATCATACGGCCGGTATGGATGAGGTTCGGGCTTATAACTTCCGGTCTGGACACGACATGCCCATCTACGCCCGCCAGTCGGTGCTGACGCAGCTGGAGCGCGAATTTTCCTATGTGTTTGCCGAGCACAAGTACCCCGGCATCCCTCGAATCCGGGCTCATGAGATTACCAATACCTCTTTTGAAGTGATGGGTGTGCAGATTGTGCCTATTGAAGTGATGCACCACAAACTGCCCGTTTTCGGCTTTCGGGTCGGCGACTTTACGTACCTGACCGACCTCAATTATATTTCTGACGAAGAGCTGGAAAAAGTCTACGGCACAAAGGTGCTGGTCCTCGACGCGCTGCAACGCCAGCCCCATATTTCGCATTACACCCTCGATCAGGCGGTTGCCATGGCCGGGCGTATCGGCGCCGACCGGACTTATTTCACGCATATCAGCCACAAACTGGGTATGCACCGTGAAGTTGAAAAAGAGCTCCCACCCAGCATTCGCCTAGGGTACGATGGCTTGCAGATCAAGCTTTGATTTGGACTAACTGGTCGAAGGACAAAGCTGCTTCGGCCGGTGTCCCCGACAAACCAATTCGTTAGACCCCGCGTTACCTCTAGACATGAGTAACCGCCCGATGCTAACCCGCATTAAGTCATCCCGAACGTTTTCTGATGCTTTATTAAGTCGCTACCGGCAGCAGGGCGATGAACCCGCCGATGCGGTCATTGCGGCTGTTGTTGACGACAGCGGTTCAGTCGGTTTACGGCGACTAATGGGCTGGCTGACCGATACCAGGGATTTTGCGCTGGATGAGCAGCCGGCTGTCGTTCAATCCTTTTTTGTCAATTACGCTAACCTGCCTTTATGGGCTGATCCGGAGCGGATGCAGCATGGAATGGCGTTTTTTCGCAAACAGGCGGGGCTTATTGGCCTGACGTTAGGCTGCTTTTCACTGCCCTACTGCTACCTCGGTGCCAACGGAGCCCAAGTGCTCTGGCTAACTGAACGGATTAAGAACGATACCAGCCGACGTTTGCAGGAAACCGGTGAGTGGGTCTTTGCCGTGAATAACCCGAAGGAGTGGGCGAGTGGCCAGGCCATTGCCCGAACCCTCAAAATTCGATTGATCCATGCCGGAGCCCGCTGGTTCTCGCTGCACAGTGGCCGCTGGAACGACGCCTGGGGAATGCCTGTCAACCAGGAAGATATGGCCGGAACCAACCTGGCGTTTTCCTACATTGTCCTGCGGGGCTTGCGTCAGATAGGGAAGAGTTTGGCTACCCAGCTGCCAACGGAGCAGGATGAGGAGGAATACCTGCACCATATCAATGTCATCGGCTATCTCAATGGCGTTGCCGAAGAGTTACTCCCCCAAAATCTGCGGGAAGCATACCGACTGGACCAAACCATTGCCCAACGCCAGTTTGCGCCTTCGGAAGCGGGTGCGGGATTGACTAAGGCGCTGCTAAACGCCATTGCCGCGGTAAGTAAACAGGACCGGCCCGAATCAGTCCGGAACCTGGCAGCCGGGGAAATGCGTTTCTTCTTGGGCGATCAGTATGCCGACTGGCTTGCCGTACCAAAAGCGCCAGTCGAAACCCGACTGGCGGGACTCGTCAATCGACTGCCCATTTTCCCGAATACATTTCCGCTGTGAAGCCCGTATGGCCTGGAGGTTGGCAAACGCGCACAGTGATCCTACACAGACATGTCTATACTCCAGTTAGAACCCATTGCTGCCCTGGCGACCGCCCCAGGTATCGGAGCCATTGCCGTTATCCGGGTTTCCGGCGAGGGCGCTATCCAGCTGACAAACCGCATCTTTCGGGGTAAAGATCTTACCCAGCAGCCTAGCCACACCGCCCATTTTGGCACGCTGCGTAATTCCGACGGCGGCATCATCGATGAGGTGCTGGTTACGGTATTTCGGACGCCAAAATCATTCACCAAAGAAGATGTTGTTGAGATTTCATGTCATGGTTCTGAGTTTATCATCCAGCAAATCCTGCGTCGGCTGACCCAGGAAGGTGTCCGGCTCGCCCGGCCGGGCGAGTTCACCCAGCGTGCTTTTTTGAACGGCCAGTTTGATCTGGTACAGGCCGAAGCCGTCGCCGACCTGATTGCGTCCGACTCCGACGCCAGCCACCGGGCCGCTCTGACCCAGCTGCGCGGAGGTTTTTCCAAACAGCTCAAAACGTTACGTCAGCAACTGATTGATTTTGTGGCGCTGGTTGAGCTGGAACTGGATTTCGGCGAGGAAGACGTTGAATTTGCGCACCGCGATCAGCTTCGGCAACTCATGCTTGATATTCGGCGGGTGCTGCATCCGCTGATTGAATCGTTTTCGGCGGGAAATGTTATCAAGAATGGGGTGCCAACGGTCATTGTTGGTAAGCCTAACGCGGGCAAATCAACCCTGCTGAATGCCTTACTGAACGAGGAAAAAGCGATCGTGTCGGATATTCCCGGCACCACCCGCGACGTAATTGAGGACGAACTGTTCATTGACGGTATCCGGTTCCGGCTGATCGACACGGCAGGTCTGCGGCTGGCCACCGACCAGATTGAAGCCATAGGCATCGAGCGAACGCAGCAGAAAATGCGCGATGCCACCCTGGTCGTTTACCTGTTCGATGCCAAGAACATTACCCCCGACGAACTGCAAACCGCCGTTGCCGACGTACGCGAATCAGGCAAGCCGTATTTGCTGGTAGGCAATAAGCTCGACGCCCTGTCAGACGGCAAACGCCAGGTGCTGGAAGAAGTAGCGGGCGAGCGTATCGTCTGGATTTCGGCCGCCCGGCAAACGCATCTGGATGATCTGAAATCTACGTTATCGGCTCGCGTCCGGACTGATGCAGCCGTGCAGACAGGCAGCGCCGTAGTGACCAACGCCCGCCACTACGAACACCTGACCGGCACCGACGAAGCTTTGGCCCGGGCGCTAAACGGGCTGGACACCGGCACAACCCCCGACTGGCTTGCCATGGACCTGCGCGTAGCCCTTCAGCACTTGGGTGAGCTAACCGGCCAGATCACCACCGACGATCTTCTGGATTCCATTTTCAGCAAGTTCTGTATCGGAAAGTAACTATAGTGAGGCATCATGCTAAGAAGGACATTCTATCCTATTGTAATGCTATTCTCTATTGAATTTAGATGAATGTCCCGAATACGACAGACTTAGTCCCCAATTTGAAAGTGATTCAATTAGCGTAATCAGATATTTGCTGATGCAAGTCAATAATACATCGTCATGGATAATGAGCTAGCATATGATAGATGTACACTACGAATTCGTATAAGGTAAGTTTTTGCCCTACTATATATAAGGCTATGCTACTATAGGTATGAAGGGCTTAATAGTAGGGTAGTGCTTGTCTACCGAGAAATAAATTAAGTTTCTAGAAACGCTTTCAATTGGGATAATAGGGCACAATGTACCCTAATCCAAAAAATTGTGACTATGTTTAAATCTATTTTTGCATAGCACAAGAGTTGAGCGAATAGACTTGTAAGCATTATTTATTGAGCCAATAAAATATATATGGTGTTGGATTGGCTTAATATCAACTGAAAAACAAGATGAAATACGGATACTTCTTTTTGTTGATTGCTTCACTTACTCAGAGTGCCTGCAGCCAAAAAGCTTTAGTACGCTTCTCGCAGAAACCACCAGAACTGGTTTCTGCAGATGTGTTAACCGAAATCATGTTGGTTAATAAATCTCCTAAAATTGTGCTTAGGGTCCCCATTACCCGTAAAGGCGTAACGAATACCCAAGGCACAGGTAATCAACAATCGGGGGTGGTAAATCCAGTCGTTGTCAGGCAAATCAATAATGGACGATCGAAGGCTAGAATACAGTATGTTGAATCTCAATACGATGAGACCGCTCTCTATAATGCTATTGAGAAACAGCTTTTTAAAGAGGGATTTAGCGTTCGGGATCGTGGTTTATTCAATGAAGTACTCGATGATAATCAAAGTATAGATTACTCTAAGATAACAGCGCTGACCAATACGGATTTAATTCTTGAACTTGTTCGAATTGATAATCTGGTTGGGTATACTACTAACGTATGTTATGCTGATGACGAAGAAAAACCGATAAACGGTTATCGTACTGTAGGCGCGTCAGTGGAATTTAAACTGGTTCATGTCAAAACCAACGAAATAGTTGGCTCCTATAAAATACATTATACTCCCTGTCTGGATGGGTGCCGTGGATTGTATAGAAAGGGGAGCCCCCGAGGACATTTTACTGACAGCCCCTGGTTAAAACCAGGCGAGTTGAGACAACTACAGAAACTCAGTCGGAAACCTCAGGAAACACTGGATCAGGACGAACTGGAACTGTTCATAGCTAATGCCACTCATCAGTTAGTGCAAACCATGCGCTAGCATTAAACTAGACTACATGAGAAAACTTCTACTTTTTACATATTTGCTGGTAGGTATTACATCTAAGCTTCTGGCTCAGGAAGTAATTTATACGGCGAATGGTAACCGACTTGACAACGCACGGCTTACGGATATAGCCGACGATCGGATTACATTCACCGTGCAGCAGAGCGATAAGCTCAGCACATACAGTTTCCAGAGGCAGAACATACTGGTTGCTTTCAGGAAAGGTAATTTCCTGGTCATTGAAAAGCTCAGCGCTGATCAGACCCAAGCCAAAAAAGAACTGGAAACTTTTTTGACAGCAACTGCCTGGCAGGATAAAGACTTCTTGCTGCGTGCTGTTCCATTTGAAGTCATTCCGGCAAAAATTTCGTATGAGAATGATGCTATCGTTAACTACCTGACGAATGAGGGAAAATCAGCTTCAATCTCCAAGGGAGAGCTCATTGCCATCCTTTATAATGATGGACGGCATAGCCTGATTCGGGACGCAGGCGAAGTTGCTCAACTACTGGCTACCGTAAAAAAACCACTGGTTGCTACTCCACAGACGCTTTCACCTCCAGCCAATATAACTACTACTTCAGGTACCCGAACTGATCCAGTTCCGGTAACCCCTCCTCAACCAGAGGAGCCTAGTTCATCGTCGGTTACGTCATCTACTATTAATAGGGTTAATAAACTGGTCTTAAGCGCTGCAGACTATCAGTATTACCGCAAAAAGGCTCTTGATAAGGTAGAGGAATTTGCTTCTTACCTGAAAATTATTGCAAACAAATCGTACTCTGATTACGAAAGAAACCAGGCAATTGACCAGGCTGTAAGCTTGTTCATGCCAGCCGCTACTATGGAAGTAACTTCCAAGAGCCAACCCGGCTCACGTCGGTATCCTATTCGAACCTATCTGACCAACTTAAAGCGGTTAAACTATAGGTCCGTTGACATTCAGTGGACTCAAATAGAATACCTCAAAGAGCTTTCTCAGGCTGCAGACGGGAACTACTACGGAGTGATAACGGGTCAGCAAACCTTTGTTGGTTATGGGAATAATACAGTCTATAGTGATATTACTCAAAAGAACGTTCGTGTAAAACTTGAACGGTACGTTAAAACGGAAGACGGACAAGACGAAGTTAAGTGGGGGTTGTTGCTGGGCTCTATTGGTGTATCTGCTCAATACTAAGAATACCCTTGATCAGATTCTTAACGATATGGCTATCTGTAATTTCTTTGCTGGCACAAGGTCAGCAAGTAGATTCATCGTGTTTTCGTTTACAGGGAAGGCTAATTGATCTTGCCACTCACCAGCCGCTAAACGCAGCCCAATTAGTGGCGAAAACTCTTAACGGTCGGCAGAAGATAAGCACAAGTAGCCAATCGGGTACGTTCTCGGCGGCCTTGCCCTGTGGCACAACGGATCTGTATATCGAACGAATCGGTTACCGATCACACACTATTCCAATTCGTCTGTTCCCCAGTCAGCAGAATATGCCTGTTACTGTTCTAATCCCCTTAATACCCGTTGATAGGCAGAATCAGGATAAGCCTTATCTGCAAACGGAGCAGACCAGTTATGTGCAAACGGACAGTATAACTGACCAATCTGTCAGGGACAATAACCGTGTTCAGCATAATACGTTTCTGATTACTGATGCGATTCAAGGTAAACCACTTTCGGCTACGGTCTGCCTTTTCTACACGAAAACGGGAGAGAAACGTTGTCTGGGCACCAACGCACAAGGCTGGCTTCAGCGCGATTTTGACCAGAAAGATATTATCGCGTTAGAGATTCGCTCCATTGGCTATCAACCCTACGATGGCAATCTGATTGTTGAGCAGTTAAATGGACAATTTCTACGCCATGAAATACGGCTGCAGCGTGAATTGACTTTGTTTTCTGTTAATGCGCCCGAAGCAACGCGGTGTGAATTACGAACAAAAGCAAAAACTGTTGCCTTGGTAGCTATGACAGGCTACCCGCATCAGTACGTAGCCTACGATTTAAGCCCAGGGCCGTATGAATTGGTGGTAAACTACGGTGTTCAGGTAATCCGCCAACCGGTTCACCTGAACACGGGGTTAAATTATATGTCGGTTGACCAACCGTCTATGAATCCAGTATCGACACCTGCACCCGTTTCCCCGTCGGTACCCGTGGCTGTTAAGGCAACAGTAGAACCGTTGATGACGCTTCCTGACTCGTTACCCATGATTTATTTTGAGCAGGGCAGCTACCAGCTACGTCCCGATTCGCAGGATGTACTACGGCAGATAGCTCAATATATGAAAAGTCATCCAGCGTACACGCTTCAGATTACTGGCCATACTGACAATGTAGGCAACCCCCAAATTAATCAGACTCTGTCCATATACCGGGCGCTTGTCACGGCAAGATTCTTAGCCAACCTGGGTGTCGCCGAAAACTTACTGACAAAAGATGGCATTGGCAGCCGTCAGCCCATCGCACCTAATGATACTGAAGATAATAGAGCGCTTAACCGGCGGGTATCATTAAAATTAAGGACAGCTCAATGAAAAAACATTATTCAACCAGGCTCTTTCTCAGCTTTATTCTACTGGCTGGTGCTATCGGGTGCCACCAGGAGCCGATTATACCAAAGTCTGCCATTCCTGGAACTTGCCAGATATACCGAATCGCTGTCGTCAACGAAGGTATCCGTGATACAACAACTTACATCTATAATGGCTTCGGTCACGTTGAGGAGGTTACGTATCGCCAATGGACAAACGGTATCATGACAACCAATAGCCGACAGAATTTTACGTACTCGGCTGACCATTATCTGGTTTCCCAGGTCGATCAAACGACGGCTTACACAGCGGGGGGGAGTTCGACACGGGATAGTAAAGGCTATATCTATACTTACCAGGACGGGCTTATCCAGCAAGTGGCCATAGGCAATGCTCTTTCAGGACAAACGCTTGGCTATACTAAATATACCTACGAAAACGGTAAGCTAAAAACATACGTCGAGACCAACGCGCAGCAACAACCCGTTCGGAGCTATACCTTCGACGGTACTGGTAAGCTAGTACAAGTTAACGAAGCAGGAACGACAACAGCGGTTGTCACCAACGGGAAAATCACGAAGCGGATACTAAATAACGGAACTACAATAGCTTATCAGTTTGATAATAAGGGGCAGCTTGTAAGTGACTCTACCGCATTAGCCGGTAGTCAGATAATGCGTACATACTCCTACGATAACTATCCCTACTGGAATAAAACACAACTCCAGTTTCGCGGTATCCCATCACCCGATCTTGGCGGGCATACCTTCGTTCACAATCTAATAGCGAACACAATCGTGCAAACGCAAAACGGACGTTTCGTTCAGAATCAGAAGTTCGAATACAGACGCACATACACGAAAACGGGCTATACATTAGGCTATGCCAGAAGCGACGGAGCCCGACAGAATATTGTTTACACCAACTGCATATGAGAAACACGTTTATCTTCTTTTTACTAATCCTGATAACGATCGGAACGCCGGTGCTAGGACAGAATGGCGCTAAAAAGATTTACGTTGCTCAGGTTAACAACAGCGATACAACCATTACCAAACGAGACCGGGATGAAATTACTTTCCAGGCTAAGACTACTATCAATAATCTAAAAGAATTATTGGAGCTTGTAACATCCACAATTCCAAGCGAGGCTGAGTTGGATAAAGCCATTAAAGATAGTTACCTGCCTAACTCAAATCAGCTCTTTTATAATGATGCGATTGTTATAGAAGATGACATTGACCCAAAGCATACATCGTCAACAAACACCGCAGACCTACCGGTAGACCGGTACTTAAAAAACTTGGCTATATATTATTCGAAGTCCGATACATCAACAATCAAGTTCTCTCCAGCGCTCATTACAACACTTATCGAAGGCAAATCGTATCCATATATCAAGGCTTTTTTTACGTCAACGTTTAGCGGAAAGTATATCGATCCTCAAAACAGTCAATCCGATAGTTATTACCAGACGGTGCAGCGCGTTGCTGAGTTGCGGGTACAGAAAATTGACGGTAAATGGCGTACCTATATTGTGCGTCTTGGATTCCTCCAACCGGGCGAAGGGCTTACGAGCGAGACAAAGTCAGTTGTTGTCACAACAACTGGACCGGCTAAGCCTATTGCCAGTAAACTGGTTCTATATAGAAGTAGTAATACAGGTAAGGACTCTGTTACAGTCAAATGGGATAACAGATGGCTTAATGTTGTCCGTTCGACTACGGAACAAGTTCCGGTGGGTTTCTATCAGTACCGAAAGATTGATAATACCAGTCAAGCTTTTGTCAGCATTACCCTATCTAATAGCGACCAAAATCTAGCTTTCAGAGCGCCTAATGGGTCGATTTCGACTTTCAGTAAGATAGCTCCAACTCGACGCTTAACAGCCTTGCTTCAGATTATTGCTGGAACGGCTGCGTTAGGTGCCAGCTATGCCGGGTACAGTTGGCTTCAACGTAATTATAATGACTATACGAGCCAGCTTACGTCGCTTAATGCAGAATACGCAATCTGGAAAACTCTTTCTCAGCAACCCGGCGAATCGCCAGCTGCATCTATGCCATTTAACAATTATGCCCAACCGGGTATTTACGCTGTTTACGGCGGTGGCATTGTCGGCAGCGGACTAGTCCTCAATGGTATCCGTCAACTGTTAAAAGCTAGTAAACATCGAAGCGTACGATAGTAGGTGATAATCCAGTGATAAAGCTTTTTACATGACCAACATTTTTACAAATCGATACTGGCTGATTGTACTACTTGTGCTGAATTGTTCGGTTATCACAAGTGCACAAACAACTTTGACGCTCTACTATGGCGATCCCAATGACAGTCCTGACCTGGCATTTGACGGAAACGTCTTTCAGGCAGGAAATCAATTTGGCGATGCTCCTATATTCGCAAAATTTGGGGGAACTGGTACGCGTTCGTTTCAAATAGATTCGCCTGGTGAGAATAAGACAATTACAGTTGACAAGGACGGGTTCTTTTTCATTCGTCCTATTGAAAGTACTGTTATTGATGAGTCAAAAATCAAAAATTTCTCAGGAACGGTTTATGGTTCTGTTGTTATAACAGTCAAGCCATTAAGTATTACTACCATTAGTGCCATTGTAGCTACTGATGTGCCGCCTAGTTCTGAGATTACAGTTTCCTATAGAACCGGAGCCGGTACGTTTCCTGTAGATCTGGCCATTAACAGCTTTAAGGTTCAGCTACTGAGTGCGAGTGGCGCTTTTGTAACAGACCTGCTCAATTCCAGCGATCAGTATAGTGGGCGTGAGCAGAAGGGGTCTAGTTATGGAGGAACCCGTTATATTAAAGCAACCCTTCCCAGTACTATTAGCCCTGGCTCATATCGAGTTCGCGTAATAACGCAAGGTCTGATCACGAATATTTTGGGAAGCGCGAGTAGCCTGTTCACCGTTAAAGCGAACAATCCTACTATTACAGCAGGCAACATAAATACTGGCAAGTACTGTGCGGGCTCTACTGTCGTTTTTCCGTTTTCAACAACTGGTACGTTTCCTGCCGGTAA
The DNA here is from genome assembly GCF_013127955.1 of Spirosoma taeanense. NCBI lineage: Bacteria > Pseudomonadati > Bacteroidota > Cytophagia > Cytophagales > Cytophagaceae > Spirosoma > Spirosoma taeanense. The sequence goes on along the minus strand of NZ_CP053435.1, from coordinate 3,827,649 downwards.
TGTTTTTAAAGTGCAGTTAGTGAATCCCAATGGTACTACACTACAGGATTTGCCCGGAACAAGCTCCACCTCTCCCATCAGTGCAACCTTACCTTCAACGCTCACTAGTGGAGCTTATCGGTTTCGAATTGCTAGCACAGCAACAAATGTAGAAAGCCAGACAGATACCATTAATGTATTAGCATTGGCTACAATGTCTTTATCGGGTAGTTCCACGATTACAGCCGGAACGACAGCGCCTGTCGTGGTCGCACTTACTGGTACACCACCCTGGTCATTTACGTACACGGATTATAATACTGCTTATTCGCCGAACTATATACGGACTGTTACTTCATCATTAAGCCCGATTACAATCAGACCAACCTTTTTCTCTTCAACTACTTATGATAAAGCTTTTATACTGGGTTTTAGAGATAGTAATTGTGGAACAAGCGCAATTATTAATGGGGCGGCTCAAATTACAATTAATCAATTAACAATCACAACGGGTACATTATCCGGTACCTATTGTCCAGGTTCTGTTATTAATGTTCCTTTTACAGTTAGTGGGCCATTACCTGCTGGTTCCGTCTCTCAATTACAACTTTCTGATAGAAATGGAAATTTCCAGAATGCTCAGATAATTGGTGTTAGTGCTGGAACGAGTCCAATAGGTGCAACAATTCCTCAAATGCAGGAGGTGGGTACTGGCTACAAACTAAGAGTTACGTTGCAGGAATCCACTATTCCTGGGTCGATAGACTACAGCAACTCCGTTAACTCGATACCTAGTCCGTTAATCATCAGCCGTCCCGACGCACCCAAAGTACTCGACATCTCCTTCTGCTCAGGTTCAACAACTGGTCCATTAAGCGCAACTGGTGTGAACTTAAAATGGTACATTGAAGGTATAGGGAAACCGTTAGCCAGTGCGCCAACACCACCTAATAATCGCTCAAGTTTATACTATGTCAGTCAGACAATTAATAACTGTGAGAGTGCTTTAAGCGCAATAAACGTAACGCAAAAAGCACTTCCATCGGCACCAGTTGTAAGCAGTCTTTCAGTTTGTCAGGGTACGCAAGGACAGTTTTCTACTTCAACGCCAAACGCACTTTGGTATACGACAGCTACAGGTGGCCTGGGTTCTTCGCAGCCTCCGGTAATTAATAGTCAAATTGCTGGAGAACAGATTGCTTATGTATCCCAAACTGTTAATGGCTGCGAAAGTCCTCGTGCTACTGTTAAGGCCATAATTCACCCAATTCCGTTCGCGCCAACTGTACAGACGCCCAGTCCAGTATGTCAATTCGCAGTGGCTACTGCCTTAACGGCAACCGGCTCTAATTTAACGTGGTACACCCAATCGGGTAGATTAGCGGGCTCCCCGGTGCCCAATACCGCTCTATCGGGGATACTTTCCTATTCAGTAAGTCAGACAGTTAATAATTGTGAAAGTCCGCGAGCTACCATTACTCAGGTTGTGCAACCTGCCCCTGCTCTTCCCGTTGCCGGCTCAGTGCGTTACTGCGTTGGTGATGTTCCTCGTTCGCTGACAGCTAGTGGCTCAAATTTGAAATGGTATAGCACTCAAATAGGTGGTACAGGCTCTACGGTATCGCCTGCATTCTTCACAGATATAGCTAATGTGCTAACCTTTTATGTTACCCAAACTGATAATAACAATTGTGAGAGCTTGCGGCAACCTGTATCCGTATCTATAGTTGCTCCTCCGTCAGCACCACTTGTTACATCAAACCAAGTAGTGTGCCAGTTTGCAAAAGTTGGCGCTCTCACCGCTTCACCTGGTAGCGGGTTATTATGGCAAGGCCCTGGTATAAACGGCAACAGTGAAATTGCCCCTACACCAGTTACAACCCAGCCTGGCACCTTTGTTTATTCAGTAACTCAAAAGGCAGGAAGTTGCACCAGCACACCATCTTCAATTACTTTAATTGTCCGAAAAACGCCAGATGCACCAAAAGTAATTTCTCCGGTTACTTTCTGCATTGGTCAGGGTAATACTCCCCTGACGGCAATAGCGGAAGGACAATTAACTTGGTATACCAATGCAGATCATAGTGGAAGTCCTTTTGTACAGGTAGTAGCTAATACGGAACGGGCTGGCGTGAGTACGTATTACGTCACTCAAACTGATGAGTATAAATGTGAAAGTGCTAATAGTTCACTGGAGGTTCGTGTAGCGGCAAAAGCATCTGCTAGGCTTACAGGTGATGGAGATGTAAATCCTGGTGATAGTACGGCCATTCGAGTACGGCTTACTGGAGACGGACCCTGGACCTTTAATAACTGGAACGGTAAACTTATCAATACGTCAGATTCACTGTATGTTGAGTGGATACACCCTAGAACTTCGGGTAGCTATTCAATCACAAATCTTAGAAGTGCTTGTGGCGTAGGCAACATATTAAACAATTACACCTTAATTGTTAGAACTCCTTTAGCTGTAGAGCCCTTAGAAGAGCCTTCTCGGCTTAACGTTTATCCAAATCCTACAACCGGCGACATATCTGTAGACTGGAGCGCTCCGACCAGACAAACGGTTGACTTGCAACTTATCAACGCCGAGGGCAAAGTAATCCGACAGATTACACGGCAGGCTACAGGACAACCGCAGACCGAGTTATTGCGAATTGGAAACCAACCGGATGGCACGTACTACCTGCGATTATCAACACCCAAAAACGGTGTTGTGGCACAAAAAATCGTGAAAGAGTAATTTTTTTATTAGCCTTAAACACATCACCACTATAAATTTCAATATTACTATGCTAAGCTTCAAGCAATTTGATTTTCCACCTGGGCAAGATTTTGTGCCGTCGAAAGAAACAAAAAATTTTTGGTTGTACACAAAGAAAAGTAAACGTACGTTCGGGGGAGTCGCCTTACCAGGTTTGTTTGAAACTGTGGGTTACCCAACTCAGATGGTTGCTTTTTTCGCAATACTTCTGTTGGAGATTATACCAACTATCTATGGGATAGAAGAAGGTGTTTTATGGCAAGCTATTGCAGCTGCTATTTTTATTGATATTTTCTTAGCTGTTGTTTCACATATATGGCATGATAAGATTTGTAAATGCAAAAATGAATTAGTAAATGCTGATAGGGAAGTTATGAAAGAAGACTTGAAACGAAGAATTAGCCGTTATACTTTTTATACTTATACCTTTTATATTTTAATACTGGCATCAGGAATTTTAAAATTCTACTTCTTTTACGATGCATACATGACTCCGGATGCTATTGCAGGCGCAGTATTAGTTTGCTACTTACTTGGCGCGATACTTCACATTGCATACACAGGCTATTTCTTATATACTTCTCGATTTAATTACAAAATTCAGTCAGAATATAGCAGCTATGTTTCATCTGGAGGTATAGCTTACAAGGATAAAACTGGAAAAATTATACAGCCTCTCTTTTCTGAGGGAACAACAATTGACGCTAAACCAGACTCGTCAGGAAATCACCATATATTCAAATCAGATGATGATAGGTTATTTCTTGAAACATGTGGTATAATAACAGATAAAGAATTAGCCAGCTTAATTGTAAGGCAACCTTTTGATGTACAGGGAATTATTGCTAGAAGGGGCTTGCAACGGCAGATGGAAATACTCCAAATAAATTAATTCACACGATATGAAAGCTAACAAGATTACCTATTTATTAATTACTATGGTTGCTCTAATGTCATCTACTTGTGATAAAGGAGATCCATTACAGGCACCTGACAGAAGTGCATTAAAAATTGCTCTTGTAGATTCACTTGCTATTGAGTATGATGACGATGAAAGAAGGCTTCCTGAGAGTATACGGGAGTTATGTGCAGTAGTAACTTCTGAGAGTAAAGATTGTAACCGAGTTTTTATCCTTGATCCTATTCTAGCGCGTATAGATCAAAAAAAAGAGTTTGTGTTAAAGACAACTATTGAAAAAGGAGGTTCTAAAGATGTAAGTAATCCTAAAGTTATAGGTAGGCTTATACAGAAGAATTTCGATGAAATAGAAGTGCCTAAAGCGTTTTCTGTTAAGGCAGCAACAGGAGTAGACGCAGGTAACCTAATTTCCGAGTATATTTCAACAAAAGCTATAAATGACTCGATTATAGTTTTTAGTGAGGGTGGGTTGGATAATTACGTTCTGAATAAAAAAACGCATAAAGTTTATACTTCGATCGATGAAGTTAGAAAGAAGATTATTTCTGTACTATGTGAAAACGATAAAGCAAACTTCACTTTATTGGTTAATCCACCAACGATAAAACCTGGACCTAAAGAGGTTGTTAATGTGATACCTAAACCGGCTTCACCACCTGTCAATCGGCCAAGGCCTGTTGCTAATCCTCCTATTAGAAGACCTCAGGCGAAAATTAATGGTGACCTTACCATCATAGAAGGTAGCGAAGGTTGTGATATCTGCACACGTTATTACACTGCTACAGATAATGTAGGTCGCAGACATGAGGTTAGAGAAAAGAACTCAACATCTTGCTGTCCTTGTGATAAGACAGTTGAGATAAAAGGCCGCACTTATCGTATGGATTGTGGCGCTGGTAGTAATAGACTCGCTCTAGTCCAGTAGAAATGGACATTAACACACTTAAACCTTTACCAATATGGATTTTAAAGACCAGATTAGACAACTCGGCGACCGGGTTGCTCGTTTGAAAGATTCTATCCAGACCGAAGAAGCAACCAAGACCGCACTTATCTTACCATTTCTGCAAACCCTTGGTTACGACGTATTCAATCCATTAGAAGTTGTTCCAGATTTATCAGCGACATTGGCACCAAGAAAGCTGAGAAGGTAGGTACTTTGCCATATTACTAGATGACAATAACCGCAAGCCTATCTGTCGATTGCATCTGAATGGCAGTAAGAAAGCAATCACTGTATTTGATGAAAATCGAGCTGAGCAACGGCACGAAATAAATAGTATCAACGATAGCTTCTTACATAGCGACGCGTTGATCAAAGCACTATCTGCTTATGATAAGGCTGTTGTTTCATAAATGATGATTAAGCTTTGTGGGGCAGTTGTTTGTGGACTACTTGTGTAGAAACTACTGAATAGCAGCACAATAGCACTGCTACATAAACTGCTTAAATGTCTGATGGAGGGTTATTTGGCTTTTGGCTCCGGTAGCTTTTCGGCGTCATATAGCAGTAATCCGATCAGGAGAATGGCGGCCACGGTCAGGCAGAGTAGAGCCGCAAGCAGATTGAAGAGTCGCTGCCGGATAGTAAATGAACTCTTGAAAAATAAATTCAGGAAATGTGTGCATAAAACCAGATAGCCGGTAACAGAGATTATAATAAAATATGTACTCATGAAATTAACCGACCTAGATGGTTGTATCACCTCTATTCTACTTACATAAAGACAGGATATATAACTTTTTTTAGGATTTCCTTTTTAACGGTTATTCTTTTCCACAGAAGGTAAAATTGCCCGGTTAGCTGGTTAGGCTAAGTCAAAAACAGGGTCTGGCCAGACAAAGAGCCAAAAAAGGATTGACCGGCCTAGTTACCGGCTATATATACGTTGGCGCTGGTGTCGGCAGATTGGTGTATGAGCAGCTACTGAATAGTCCGGCGATATGTAATCGGTAACTTTTGGCCGGGGTAAGTTAATGGGCCTATGGCCGGGCGGGTGACATGCAGTCCTTATTAGAGCCAACAGGCAGTACCCGTTGGCTCCTGGTTTCAGAATTGGTAGCGAAAAAGGGGCTCCGTACGACGTCAGAGATAACCTTTTTTGGCCTCATCAAGATCCATTTCCGTTAACTCACCCATCTGCCCGAGCGTAGCTAACGCACTAATGGTCTCCTCCCGCTTGGGGTCATTCGATTTGTCGGTTTCAATGTTACCGTAAACGGCCTGTTCGACCGCATTCCGCAGCAGGGTGACGGCCGGTTGTGCAAATACATGCTTATGCTGGCTGCCATGTTCAGCGGGGTAGTCGCTGGGCGGCAGCTTTAGTTTATAAGTACCCATATCCCAAGTGTTGAAATTATTACCGATAGTCCATAATTAACCCTGGATAACCTATTTAGTTATCGGACTCTGGTTAAATACTTGAGTATCGCCTGGGCAGGGGAGTGCTAGCTTTTTCTCAGATAGCCTGAACCGGAAGGCCATGTTCGGCATCAATGGCTCAGGAAGGTGAGGCTCACAAGAGGCCGATTGTGGCTGAGGCAGAACGTATAAAACGTAAAGGCTCCTGGTTCGGGAGCCTTTAGCATGTATGGTCAACGGGTGGCTGCCTAGTTTGTCAGGCTGCCGGGTGTGGTCGAAGCGGGCGTGGTCGACATAGGCGATGTGGCCGAAGCCGAATCGGTAGTCATCGTTGCGGAATCAGTAGACATCGTTGCCGATGAATCACTAACCGCCGTCGTTGCCGAGGAGGTCTCCGTGGTTTTGTTCGATGAGCAGGCTGTGGTCAGCGCCACAACCGATAAAGCAAAAAGGAATGATTTAACTGAAGTCTTCATAGTTGTATAAATTTTGCGTTTAATCAGGAAACTGACTACCCTAAATGCTTAATAATCAGAAAGGTAACCCGTGGTTGCTTTATACAGAAGAAATAAAATTTGGGTAGGTTCCCGGACAACGATGAGATAGGCCTTTGGGGTTTATGCAGTGCCCGGAAGAACACTCCGGCATATCGTGTGTTAGTAGGTAAATCACCCGAATAAAAATGGCTCGCCAGGACCCCCAGATTGAATACATCGTGACGCAGGAAGCGTATGAAACGGCCTGTAACAGTTTACCCAAAGCGGGTACAGATAATCAGAAGGCTCAGTCGGTAAACATCACCGCCCGGCAGTACCGACAGAATACCAGCCAGACCATCAACGCCGGTAAATGGGTTCTGTGGAGCATCGGGCCCGAGTCGTTTGAGTTTACCTGGTCAAATGGGGCCTGGCAACCGCCCGCCAATCTGGTTATTCTGAACCGTTAACCTCCGAATGCGTAATATGGACTATAAGCAGAGACAAATAATCAGGGCAGTGTAGCTTTCAGGAACGCTCCATTCACTCAGAGTCGTAACCTTCCGGCTACCAGCTCGTTAAACATACAGCAACGAAGCAAAAAAGCCATGAGTGTCTCTGTTCAAACAAAAGCCCTGTTGTGGGGGCTGGCCGGTGTGGGTGCATGGGCCGCAACCAAATCCTTTCTGGCCCAGAAGCGAAAGACTGACTTTCGTAACAAAACGGTTATTATCACTGGCGGATCGCGCGGTTTAGGTCTCGAAATGGCCCGGCTACTGGCTCAGGAGGGAGCCAACCTGGCGATTTGCGCCCGCGACGGCGACGAACTGGATCGCGCCAAGTCGGAGTTAGAGCAGTACGGCGTAACGGTTTTCACGCAGGTTTGCGACATTACGGATAAGCTGCAGGTGGAGTGGTTCGTTGAAGCCACCCGGCAGGCCATTGGCCCGGTGGATGTGCTGATCAACAACGCAGGTATAATCGTCGTAACACCCTACGAACACGCCACCGAAGACGACTTCCGCGAAGCGATGGATACTAATTTCTGGTCGGCTTTTCACATGATCAATGCGGTGTTGCCCCATATGTGGATGAGGAAGTCGGGAAGGATCGTTAATATTGCTTCCTTCGGGGGTAAGGTGGCCATACCCCATCTGATTCCGTATTCCGTCAGCAAGTTTGCGCTCGTTGGGTATTCGGAAGGTATTCGGGCCGAGTTGCTGAAAGATGATATTTACGTAACCACAATCTGCCCCGGCCTGATCCGGACGGGTAGCCCACGTAACGCCATCTACAAAGGGCAGAACGAAAAGGAATACGCTGTTTTCAAGATTGGCGATTCGCTGCCGTTCGTCACGATCGATTCCGGCGAGTGCGCCCGCGAGGTTATCGACGCCTGTCGGTATGGCGAGGCCGAACGAATTATTACCCTGACAGCAAAGATCGGGGCCGCTCTGGAGGGGTTGGCCCCTAACCTGATTGGTGAGACCATGGGCGTTCTCAACACGTTCCTGCCCGATCCAGGTGGTATAGGTGAACAGCGTGCCTTGGGTAAAGACAGCGAAACACCGTTATCACAATCATTCCTGACTAATCTGACCAATGAAGCGGCTGAGCAGAACAATGAGATAGACCGTTAAAAAGCGATTGGCAAAGCCCGTAACCGGAGAGAATCCTGCGCTAAAAGACCCGCAGAAACACCTTTGGTATGGGCGCATCGAACCGCATCAGCTCGCCGGTAATAGGGTGCTCGAACGACAGCGTTTCGGCGTGCAGTCCCAGTCGCCCGATTGGGTCGGTAGTTGCGCCGTATTTTGCGTCGCCCACAACGGGGTGGCCAAGGTCCTGCATGTGTACCCGAATCTGGTTTTTACGACCCGTTTCCAGCTCCAGTTCCAGCAGGGCGTAATCGGCTGAGGCTTTCAGAACGTTGTAATTGGTGACGGACAGCTGCCCGTTGTCGGGGTTCTGGCTCGAATACACGATCAGGGCCTTGCTCTCCCGCAGATACGACGTAATTGTTCCCCTGGGCGGCTCCGGCACCCCTTCTACCAGGGCTACGTAGGTTCGCTGCTTGGTGGTGGCATTCCAGGACTCCTGCATCAGCCGCTGCACCTTTTCGCTCTTGGCGAACATCATTACGCCCGAGGTTTCGCGGTCGAGCCGGTGAATAATGAAGATCTTGTTGCGCGGATTTTCTTTCTTGGTATAATCGCTCAGGATGCTGTACGCCGTGCGATCCCGTTCTTTGTCGGTCGCCATTGAAAGCAGGCCTGCCTGTTTGTTGATAATAATCAGGTAGGCATCTTCGTAAAGCAGCGTCAGTCCCCGGTACTGCGTAGTTTGTGGCGCCCGGTTGGCCGCCACCGTCACGATCTGACCGGACTGTAGCGGATGGTTGAACTGCGTATAAACCTTCCCCTCAACCAGAATCTGCTTGTTGCTGAGCAGCGATTTTATGTTGTTCCGGTTCTTGTGCGGTAGTTTGGCAAGTAAAAACGCCATCAGTTCGGCGGGTTCCGAAACGGTAAATTGCTGGTCCGTGCGCTGGCCGCGCTGCCGTTGTGGCTTTTCGGGCTGATTGTTCATTGCGTTGTCAGTAAGTCCGTACTAACCGGCAGCCGGTCAGAAACGTAACGCAAAGGTACGGCAGCCCGGCGCATAACCCACTACTTATTTCCCCAGCCATTCCTTAAACTCAGAGATTCGGTCGCCACTGACGAAGACTTCGTGGCGGGATTTAGGCTGTAGATCGAGTTTGAGCTTGCCCGCTGAAAACGTATGGATGGTCTGAATGGCCGGCAGCGAAACCAGAAACTGACGACTGATCCGGAAAAACTGCCGGGGATTGAGCAACTGCGTCAGTTTGTCCAGGCTGTAGTCAACCGGCAGGTTCAGTCCCTCTTTGGTGACCAGAAACACAACTTTCTCTTCGAGGTAGAAATAAGCGATATCGGTTGTTTCAATACTCCGGATCTTGTTACCGACCGTAATCATGAACCGATCCTTGAAGTCGGTCTGGTTGGATTTGCCCAGCAAGCTCAGCAGCGTTTCCAGATCGGGGGCGCTGGTCTGTCCAAACTGCTGCTTGAACGACTTGAATTTTTCGATAGCAGCCACCAACTCATTGTAATTAATGGGTTTGAGCAGGTAATCGATGCTGTTAACCTTGAAGGCCTGAATCATGTACTCATCGTAGGCCGTCGTAAAAATGACCGGCGTTGTCAGGCTGGCCTGCTCGAAGATGCGAAACCCCAGATCGTCTTCGAGGTGGATGTCCATGAAGACCAGATCAAGGCTGGGGTGAGGAGCATCCAGCCAGGCTACCGCGTCGGCTACCGACGGAATGCGGGTCAGAACATGTATGGCTGGGTCGTACTTATGGAGTAATCCTTCCAGGCGTTTGGCGGTCAGGTTTTCATCTTCAATAATGACAACGTTCATGGGCAAAGAGTAAGAAGAGCAAATAAAAGAACAGCCGTGATCAGGCGCTCACCGGCTCCTTGACGCGTTCGCTGAGCAGCGGAATTTTAACAATAAAACTGCCTTCGTTCTCGCCAATCCAGACAGGCCGGTCGGTGAGCAGGGCATAGCGGTTCACAATATTCTGCAGACCAACGCCCGTTGAGGTTTCCGACTGCGGGCGGGGCTGGAAATTATTATGCACCAGCAACGATTCGCCGTCGAGGTGAATATGCACCTGCAGCGGTTCTTTGGCCGACATGCGGTTGTGCTTAACGGCGTTTTCGACCAGAAGCTGCAGCGTCAGGGGCGCAATGCTGTACCGGTTCTGATCGGCTTCGGGAACGTTGATAACCACATCAAATTTGTTTTCGAAGCGGATGTTGAGCAAAAATCGGTAGGCCTGAATAAACTCTAGTTCGGTCCTGAGCAGCACCCGTTCGTTATCTTTCTGCTCCAGAATATACCGGTAAGCCCGCGACAACTGGTCAATAAACCGTTCCGACAGATCGGCGTCGGCGTGTACCAGTGAGGAAAGAATACTTAAGCTGTTGAACAGGAAATGCGGGTTGACCTGACTCTTCAGGGCGGCAAACTGCGCCTGTAGGTTCTCTTTTTCGAGTCGTTCGGCCCGCACCTGAACATCTTCCAGTCGTTGGTTGGCCCGGCGGTTGGCAGCCAGGTAAAAGGCCGCGAGCATCGCCATTACGGTCAGGCCATTATTGGCCCGCCGGCGCTGTTCGCGGTTACGAAGACGTTCTTCCGATACCGGACGCGGGTTCATACGGGCCGGACGCGATTCCTGCTCGCGGTAGAAGCCGAACCGATTTTCCAGGGTGGCATCCAGGCCGTGCCAGAGCATATAGAAGCCAATGTTAAACACAACGGCCAGCGCACTCGCAACGGCTAAGGTGGCCAGTTGGGTCGGTAACTTGAATTCGATCAGAAAGTCTTCCCCAAATCGTTTAAACAACCCCTGCTGAATCCATTCGGTTACGGTAATCCAGGCGTAAAAGAACAGTACACTCAGCAGAATTTCCAGCAGCCAGAAGGGCAGACTCCGAATAACTAACGCCTGCGTGAAAGTGCCTGTGTTAACGTATATGCGAATAGGCCAGTATACGACGAACACGCTCAGGGCGAGTTGCCATTTCTGTCGGTTCGTCAGGCGGTACGTCATAATCCAGTTTTTGATTTATAGCAAAACTAAAGATAGTGTTTACCGAACAAAAAAGAATCGGGCGGAATGCCGGATTCTAAAGTCTGAGTGCCCCGAATTGGTTTTCGAGCCGATGGCTGGTTTTCTGCCGTAACCGTTGCTTAACTTCCCAAACGGCTTGACATCCTGCCTAAAAGTGTACTTTTACCCGTAAACTCATTCGTCAATGAATCGCCTTCTTGTTGGATTAGCCCTGCTGCTGGCGGGTTGTGGTACGTCGTCAAATCAGAATGACAAGCCAGAGGCTGGAAAGATGGCTCCGCCCTTCAGTCTGCCGTATAAACTCGACGCACCCGACGCGAATTTTTCCCTGCCCGCCAGTCTGCGGGAAATCTCGGGGCTAACCTATTACAAACCGAACCAACTCCTGTGCGTCCAGGATGAAGAAGCTGTAGTGTATGTGTTCGATACGGAGAAAAAGAAGGTGGTGCAGGATTTCGGCTTTGGCGGCTACGGCGATTTTGAAGGAATTGAATACGTTAACGGCGAGGTGTACGTACTGGAAAGTACCGGAAACCTGTTTCGGTTCAAGCCCGAATCGACGCAGATTGGGCGAACGAAAACCGGCCTGCCAGCTAAAACCGAAGTAGAAGGACTGGGATACGACCCCAAAACCAAACGCCTGCTGATTGCCGTCAAAAATGGGGGAGGAGCATCGAGCGACAAAGCCGTGTATTCGTTCGACCTGTTGAACCGGGCGGTTTTCAGGGATATGGGCCTGAACGACGAACAGCTAACTGGAGCTGGGATAGACCCAAAAACTTATAAGCCGTCGGGTATCGCCGTGCATCCGGTTACGGGGGAGTGGTACGTGCTAACCTCGACCGGTAAACGTCTGCTCGTTACGAACCGTCAGGCTAAAATCCTGTACTCTGTACCGCTGGATGCAAAGCTGTTTCGGCAGCCCGAAGGAATCTGCTTTGCGCCCAACGGCGACCTGTTTGTAGCCAGTGAAGGCGATGGAAAGAACGGGTATATTCTCAAATTCAGGTATAAAAAATAAGGTCTGGTTGCCCGGTAGAATTGCTTACGTGTAAACAGTTCAAAAGCTGGACAACCAGACCGTCACTTAAATAGCTACAAAGTCCATAGCCTGTTTCAGCGTCCGCTCACTACCCGTGTTCGGATCGCTATAGGACCGTTCGCCTACTTCAATATCCAGTTCCTTACCCATCAGTTGTTTGGTGTCTAACTCAATGCCTTCGTTAACATCAATGCCGACCCGCTCAAACAGGCTGATAATGTTTGACATGCCCGCCCGCGACTGATAAAAACGGTGCGATACGTAACCGTCTTCATTTTCAAAACGAACGGCGAAGAAAGGAATCCCTTTGTTCTCACTTTCGCCCTCTTCAATATCGGTTATCGTGACGTGGTGCTGTCCATCGGATAGCAGCGGCTTGTCCTGACCTTTTTCTATTTCAATCTTCATAACGTTGACTTTATGTTTTATTTGTATCATAAACCGTTTGGTTATGTGATTGTTTTGTGTGGTAAGCTGGAAAAGGCGGGTTTTTGGTAATTACGCATCATCTATGCGCTGGCCTGAGGTGAGCTGCTCCGGGAGACGTAACGCCCGAAAAACAGGATACACAAATAGTCCTGCCGATTTAACCCGTACACCAATCAGGTAACACGAGCCAAATCAGCAGGACTGTTTATGAACTAGCGCAACTATACCTTTTCCAGCACAATGGCCGACGCGCCACCGCCCCCGTTGCAAATTCCGGCTGCGCCGTAGCGACCGCCCTTCTGTTGCAGAACGTTCGTCAGCGTCGTTACGATCCGGGCGCCTGATGCCCCCAGCGGGTGCCCGATGGAAACAGCTCCGCCAAATACGTTCAGTTTCTCCTGCGGAACGTGCAGCACCTCGCTGAATGCCAGCGGCACCACGGCGAACGCTTCATTGACCTCGTAGAAATCGACGTCGTCGATTTTCAGTCCGGCGCGTTCGAGGGCGAGTGGCACGGCCTTGGTTGGGGCAGTCGTAAACCACTGCGGCTCCTGCTCCGCATCGGCATAGGCCAGAATCCGGGCCAGCGGCTTCACGCCCAGCTCGTCGGCTTTTCGTCGGCTCATGATGACCAGCGCTGATGCCCCATCGCTAATCGGCGACGAACTGGCGGGCGTTACGGTTCCGGCTGGCGAAAAGGCCGGTTTCAGGGTTGGAATCTTGTCGTAAATTACATTTTTGTATTCTTCGTCTTCGCTCACCGTTACGCTGCCTTTCCGGCTGGCGACTTCGACCGGCACAATTTCGGCTCCAAACTGACCGCCCTGCGTGCTGGCTTCAGACCGGCGATACGACTGCACCGTAAAGGCGTCCTGCGCTTCCCGACTGATGGCGTAGTGACTGGCCGTCTGATCCGCAAAAACACCCATGGCACACTGGTCATAGGCGTCAATAAGACCGTCGCGGGCCAGACCGTCCACGAGTTCGGCGTTGCCGTATTTATACCCAAACCGAGCTTTCGGTACATAATAAGGCGTATTGGACATACTCTCCATCCCGCCTGCAATAATCACGTCGGCCTGGCCCAACTGGATCGTCTGGGCAGCCAGCATAATCGCTTTGGCTCCTGATGCGCATACTTTATTGATGGTTGTACAAGGGATATGTGCGGGTAAGCCAGCTTTCAGAGCCGCCTGTTTGGCGGGGGCCTGGCCAACATTTGCCGAGACAACATTGCCCATATATACTTCCTGCACCTGATCAGGCTGAACACCAGCCCGGCTTAGTGCCCCGCGAATGGCGGCTGCCCCCAGATCGGTGGCCGATAAGCTCGATAAGACGCCCCCGAAACTGCCAATTGGTGTCCGGACGGCGGAAATAATAACAACTTCGTTCATGAATGTGGTTTTGTTGATTAACGTGATCTGGAATAAATAGCTCGCTATGGCAGTGGGCTACCAGTGGTTGCTACGGCTTGTCGATTTTGCGTTTGACCGTCGGGCCGACCGGGTCAGGGCATACGGTAAATCATCGTCCTGCATTGCATCGAGCAGTTGAATAGCCTGTTCTTCGCTTAAGTTTAACCGACGGAACCGGCGCAGCAATTCATCCTGCCGGGCCGACTGTTCTACCTGCTGCCCCACGGGCCGCGACTGGCTGGCCGACCTGGACTTTGCCGATTTCTGCCGCTGGTTCGGATCGGGCAGCTTACCGGAAAACTGCTTCTTGATTAACTCAAAATCATACCGCGCCGGTTCATTGTTAGGGTCTTCCAGCAGGGCCTGTTCAAACAGCAGCAGAGCCGCTGCACTGTCGCCTTGCAGACAGGCCATGACACCCAACTGCGTAGCTGCCACCGTTCGCAGATCGGGGCGGTCGGACCGGAGCAGAGTTTCGTATTGGGGGCGTGCTTTGTCGTATCGTTTCAGTTGAAAATACGTATGTCCCAAATTCAGCCGAACGGCTGGATCGATGGTGGTTGTCGTGCGGCTTAGGGCAGCATACAGGCTGAGCGCCCGGCCGTAATTGCCGGCCTGATAGGCCGCTTCAGCCTCCCGACGTGCCCGATTGTTCTCTGAAATCTGAATTAAGGAATTCGGCTGACTCCACCAGAGCCACAGGAGAATGAACAGGTAAACCATACGTGTATACAGAACGGATCGTCAAAATTAAAAACGAAAGTTTAGGTTACGATCACAGCCGGAACGTCCGCACGGTGATGATCAGATCGAAGGCGAGCAGCACCAGCGCGGCCAGCAGAAAATAATAATATTTGTTGGTTGAAACGGCCACCTGATTCTGATCGGATACCCGGCCCTGTTGCGCGCGCAGAACAGAAGCCAGTTCATTGACGTATTGACCGCTGGCATCAGCCTCAATGTACTGTCCGCGTCCGGCGCGGGCCAGTTCCTGCAAAAATGTTCGATTCAACCGGCTTCGAACAATCTGCCGGGCGTCGTCGCGGACAAAATCACGGCCTTCCCGAATCGACGCGCCTGCTTCTGTCCCAACGCCGACCGTAATAAGGGGTAGGCTAGCCGTGCGGAGCTGCATCAGTGTCATACGATCGCAGGTGCCGAAATTCTCGCCATCACTGAATAAGACGAGCGCTCGGGCGCTTTGTTGCGTTGATGAATCGGTGAGAAATTTCTGACGGGCCAGCTCCAATGCCGTGCAGAGGTCCGTACCGCTGCTGGCCGCTGCATTGGTTCGAATATCCCGCACAAAGCGCTTGAGCGCATCGTGGTCGGCCGTTAGGGGCGAAAGCACAAACGATTCTCCGGCCGTCAGGATTAAACCGAATCGGTCGGCGGGCAGCGTATCGCACAGTTGCTGGATGTCATATTTCACCCGTTCGAGTCGCGTAGGGACTACATCGCCGGCGTTCATGGACCGTGACACATCAACCAGCAGGTAAACATCGCGGCCAGTTGTTGAAGCATTGCGTTCGGCCTCCCCAAACGAAGGGCCCAGCAGCGCAATCAGGAGCAGTGCCAGATAGCTACTGCGTAGAAAAAACTTCGGGATAACTCCCCAGGCGGACGTATTCAGCTGCCGCGCGAGCCGGAATGTGCGAAAAATATAGAGCGCATACAGTCCAATAAACAGACCAATTAAAAAAAAATCAGTGCTTGAAAACGAATACAGCCAATTCATGAAAAGCAGCAATCAGCCTGATGCTGACGAACTTCGTCGGCGGTAGGTGGTATTTGAAAAAGGCGAAAGTAGTAATTCTTAAAAGATTTTACGCGTACCCTCTTGTTGTAAACGATGATTACCCCTATCTTTGTGTCCCAATCGTCCAGCAAGCGAATGGTTGGCTACGGAGAGATGCCTGAGAGGCCGAAAGGAACAGTTTGCTAAACTGTCGTACTGGTAACGGTACCGAGGGTTCGAATCCCTCTCTCTCCGCTGATTGAACGTAGTCTGCACTTCGGGGTGTAGCGTAGCCCGGTATCGCGCCTGCTTTGGGAGCAGGAGGTCGTAGGTTCGAATCCTGCCACCCCGACACTAAGAATCAAGCACTTATCAGCAATGGTAAGTGCTTTTTGTTTTCGGTTTACACTCTGGTTTACACAATTTCATTCTTGGCTTGTATGAATTATAAGCTGACCTCAAAATAGTAAGCTAAAAATGCTTGTACGTCCACAGTCTGTGTTTGACAAGAAGCTTACGAAGACGCCTTAAAGCAGGATATTGTGCCTATCCGGTCGTCAGCCGACTAAGTCAGTGGCTAGGGTACCATCCCAGAAGTGGTCTATATACTAATGGATTAGTGCCATTGTGACTTATATTCGTAGCTAATCCACTAGCTATGTAGTGTTTGATTATTACGCTAAACTAAATAAAAAGTCGCGCCAGCAGAAGGTAGGAGAGTGGGCTCTAGGTGTTTATGTTTACTCAAATCCTGGGCGATGGCTAAGCCTGGGTCTTCGCTAGCTGGTTAACCAGAAGGTATCAGTCCCTTAATGACCTGCCCCGCAGCATTAAGCAGTTTCACCTTGAGGGGCTTGCGGGTCCTTAATTTGCGCCTGGTAGTTGCTATTGTTATAAGAACGTGTTTGGGAACTGGTAAAGGCTGGGCGTCGAGTCATTTTTGTATCGACCAAGATGCGACGCAATGACTAAACAGTAGAAGCCGCTGAGCGTCAGTTAGTATGAGGCAATAGCTCCGGCGACCCGGTTGAGATCAAACGAAGCTAGGTTTAACGCAAATAATAGAAGTTCACCGACCGTCGCTTAAATGGGGCGTTTGAGGAGATCGTATATATATATCAGAAATTACAATAAACCGAAGCGGATCAGTTTTACTCTACTATCTACCCTCTTTAGGTTGGCGATTTGTTGAACTGTTCATGATAGAGCTACAAGAAATCAACTATACAATGCTCAGTTTCCTTTCTCAGCGGCTTTTCTGATATCCTTGGAAGAGAGAATCGTTTTAGGAAAACCATACTCTGCCACATGGATCATGGCCAGCCCAACTTCCCGGGTGGTGCAGTGGGGGACCAGCAGGCTGAGAACAGGGTAGATCGTGGCCATAAACTTGTTGGTCCCCGTCACGTACCGTTGCTCTGGATCAGGCTTTAACAGACCGGGGCGAAAGCAGAAAACGGCTTTGAACCCCATTCGTTGCAGGGCATTCTCGGTTCTGCCTTTGACTCTGGCCCACATCATCCCGCCTTTTTCGGAAGAATTAGTGCCTGCCCCAGAGACAAAATTAAACGTGATCTGCGGGTTTAGTTGCAGCACAACCTGGGCGAAGTGGAGTGTGGTGTCATAGGTGATATGCGTATATTCCTGCTCACTCATCCCATTGGAGCTGATGCCCGCGCAGTAGAAACAGGCGTCATAACCTTTCAGGTTGGGATTGTCAGCGGATAGTTGAAGGAAATCGTCGACAAGCAGCTCTTTCAACTTAGGGTGCTTCCTGCCGCAAGATTTTCTACTGACGGATAAAACCTGTTTAACAGTCGGATTGGCCAGGCACTGTAGTAATACGCCTTCGCCTACCATACCCGTTGCTCCGGTGAGAATAACGTTCATGATCGTTTCTTTAAATAAATAGATAACTCTTACGCTTTTTTAGCCCTCCTGTGAATGCATAGTTAGCAGCCTGTGCTTTCAAGGAAGAAGTCCGTAGTACTTCCAGGTTGCAGCCGCCCCACGGTATTGGCTACTCCCACCACCGCTGTTGCGGCAGCGGCTCGCCCGTATCCAGCCGAATGGGCTGGCCCAGCTCGGGGGTCGCCAGGAGTAACTGGCGACGGGTGGCCTCGGCACTGGCGCGACGCACGGGCTCGTTCCAGGCGTGCAGAGCCTCGGAGAAAGCACCCCAGTGCACGGGCAGCATGGCGCGGGCTCGCACGTCAAGGGCAGCTTGTACGCTCTCTTCGGGCATCAAATGAATATGGGCCCAGTTCTTATTATACTGCCCGCATTCCATGATTGCCAGATCAAACGGTCCGTACTTGGCACCAATCGCCTGGAAGTGATCGCCATAGCCGCCGTCACCGCTATAAAACAGGCGCTTACCGCCACCCATTATCACCCACGATGACCAGAACGTGCTGTTGCGGTTGGTTAGCCCCCGACCGGCATAGTGCCGCGCGGGCTGGCTGACGAGTAGTAGCCCCGGCAGCTGGATCGAATCCCCCAGCTTACCTCGCGGATGTGGCTATCGGCCACGCCCCAGCGCCGGAAATGGGCTCCTACCCCCAGCGGCACACAGAATACGCCCACTTTGTCCTTAATCGTCTGAATCGTTTGGTAGTCAAGGTGGTCGTAATGGTCATGCGAGATCAGAACGGCGTCGATAAACGGTAGTTTCTCCGCCGTAATGGGCACCTGGGGGTTATAGCGAACCGGCGCTACGCCCCGTATGGGGCCCATTTTAATGCTGAGCACGGGGTCGAGCAGCACCCGACGGCCAGCTAACTCGACCAGGCTGGCCGAGTGCCCGAACCACGTCACCTGCGCCAGCCCCGGGGTGGGCCGCGTCAACGTCAGTGAATCCAGAGAGTGCATGGGCAAGGGTCCCGGCGGATTGACCTGCGGGCTTCGATGAAATAATAGCTGCCGCATGGCTCCTAGCTGAGTTCCCCCAGTCATTAACTGGGTAGGTTGCCCATTCACAAACTGGCCGTCGTGATAGTGCCCCGACTGAGCAAACACCTGCTCATCTGCCTGGGTGGGTGTACCGCCCATCTGGGCGTTGAGCTGGCAAGATACCGTGCCCACCAGTAGCAGTAGAGCGAGGCCACCGAGCCACTGGCTGGTGACGCGCAACGATTTTTTCATGATAAACTGCCAGCTGGTTTATGTGCTGTTTTGGGCAGCACGCAAACCGCCTGCGAAAATTAGTTAGAACAATAGCCTGGCGATTCTGTCCAGGTCAGGGACTAACAGGCCGTTGGAGCGCCGTTCGTTATACCCTTGGCCTGTCCGTGGATAGCATCAATTAAACGAGGTTCGGTATTCCAGGGGCGTCATACCGGTTTTGGACTTGAATAAACGCGAGAAATATTGCGGATAGTCAAAGCCCAAGCCAAAAGCCAGCTCGCCCACCGAGTGATTCGTACTCAACAGTAAGTTCTTGGCTTCCTCAATCAGATAATAATGAATGCGATCCTGGGCGTTCATGCCTGTTTCCCGCTTTAACAAATCGCTCAGATAGTCGGGCGATAAGTGAACCTGATCAGCCAGATACTTAACCGTTGGCAAACCTTTTTCACGCAGGTCAGCCTGCTGGTAATGGGCCGTTAAAACGGCTTCCACTTTAGCCAGGATGTCGCCGTTAACCTGTTTGCGGGTGATAAACTGCCGGTCGTAATACCGAATGCAGTAGTTGAGCAGCAATTCGATGTTGGATACAATCAACGTCTGGCTGTGCCTGTCGATGTTTTCCGATAGCTCGGAATCTATTTTTTGCACAATCTCACCCAGGGTATTTTGTTCCTTGTTGGATAGATGCAGGGCTTCAGCCGTTTCGTAGCCGAAAAAAGTATACTCCCTGATTCGGCTCCCCAGCGTAGTGCCGCGTATCAAATCGGGGTGAAAGAACAGGCCCCAGCCGGAAATAGCGCTCGGTCTATCCGACGGCTCATCTAAGGAGATAACCTGTCGGGGGGCAATACAGACTAAACTGCCGTCCTGAAAATCGCACGCTTGCTGGCCATACTTGATTTTGTATTCGCACGCGTTTTTGAACATCACGGCGTAACAGCCCAGCGTGAGTTTGAGGCCCGAATTAATTTGGTCCCGATACGCAGAGAAGTCAATGACGGCCACTAAGGGGTGCTTAACCGAGGCCTGCGGCAGCAGTTTATGCATGTCGCTGATGGTCTCCAGATGAATAACATTGCTCATGGTTTTTGACTCGGTCCGGGAAATCTATTGTAGGGATCTCAGAATGCTGGCGTAATAGATGGCGGCTCTCTGCTCAGAAAAATAATCGACCGCCAGACCTGCCAGGCCAAACAGGGCCAGACCGATTCCCGCGCCCTGCCAGGTTGGGCTTTTAGTCAACCAAAACAGGCCTACGGTTAGCGCGAAACAGAGAGTGGCTACAATTTTTGATATCCGGTATTGATACTGAAAGTCTTCCACCCGCTTTTTTTCGGCTTCCATGAAGGCTCTCTTGCCTGTCTGGTAAGCGGCCGGAAGCTGGGTCATTCGCTTGTTGTTGGAAACCAGCATACTCCCGCCAACCCCTATGTAGACAAGGCCGGTAATGACCAACGGCAGCAACAACGCTTTGGCCCCTGGGGTTGACCCCATCTTCCAGAACAACAGCCCTGCGATGACGGTAGCTATACCAAACAGAAGAACCAGGGTAGCCTCGAACAACTCGCCCTTGATCCAGGCCACCGTGTTATCGATAAATTCCATGCGTTTTAACGTCTCTACTTAACTCCTTACTTTTAGGTACTTTCGACTTTAAGCTGCGCTCGTAATGATCTTGTCGAATGCCCGGTCACCCAGCCATTGACGCATCAGAATCATGGGTTTGGCCATAAACCCTTTTACGTACCTTGTGTTCGGTTTCGACGTAGTGGCTGCTTTCACGATTTCTTTGGCCAGTACGTCCTGATCGGTCAGGTTTTTTCCGGTTGCATACATATTGGCCATACTATCGGCTGCTTTTGTTGCGCCTTCGGCATACGCTCCGCGGCCCGATACTTTTTTCAAGCCTTCGGCGGCAATGACTCCCCAGGCTGTTTTAACGCCCCCTGGTTCAACGACCACGACGTCAATGCCGAATGGCTTTACTTCCAGTCGCAGGCAGTCGGACCAGCCTTCCAGGGCATGTTTGGTGGCATGATACCAGGCACCGTAGGGCGTATAGATCTTGCCCCCCATGGACGATATGTTGATGATTCGACCTGATTTTTGCTCGCGCATCGTGGGCAAAACCAATTGCGTTAACCGGGCCAGTCCGAATATATTCACCTCAAATTGCCGGCGGGCTTCCTCAATGGGCACATCTTCAACCGCCCCGTATGAGCCATAACCGGCATTGTTGATTAATACGTCAATTCGGCCTTCCTGGCCCAAAATGGTGTTGACGCAGTTGACGATTGATTCGTCTTGCGTGAGGTCTAACGAAACAACCGAAATACCCTGGCTTTCCAGCGGTTTCATTTCGTTCGTTCTTCGGGCTGCGCCATACACTTTATACCCTTGTTGGCTCAATAGTATGGCGGTCGATTCGCCCATCCCGGAAGAGGCTCCGGTTACCAGCGCTACTTTGTTCATGTTGTTGTGTTATTATTTATAACACAAATGTCCGCTGAATGAGGTAGTTGGTGTTAACACAAAAACAGGTTCGTTGTATACAAATCCTTGTTTGGCATTCTCTGCCGTTTTCAGGTCACTACCAGGTAAAAGCCGATGGATAACTAAGCGTTAGGAACGAACGATCAATCGTAACCCACTCAGTACGCATACGTCAAACTTACGTTCCAGATAAAATCATCACTTGGGATAGTCGACTGGATTTTCTGATTGACGATTGCTGAAACCGCCAGCGGGAAGCGGTTCCGGGTCAGTGTAAAGGCCGACGTAGCGTAGTAGCCTTTCAGCGCATCGATGGTCACCAGATACAGTTGGGGAGCAATCCGCAGTTCTGCCCCGTTCACCAGCGGAATCTGGGAAAAATTGCCGGTAAGCGACATAAAATTGGTTGCCCTGGGCGCACCGGAAAATCCTCTTGAATGGAGGTAATACATGCCCAGGCTGGCTCGCTTCGACAGGTGATAGGTGGGGGCAAGTTCACCTACGAAATACCGGACAGCCGTCAGTGCTTCACCCGTGGGGCCACCTGGAGGGAGCACCGTATTGGTGAATACCACCGAGGGGTGAACCCCCACGTTCATGCTGAATTTTGGGGTTTCTATCGCTTTGTAGCGTACCCAGAAAATAAAGAACCAGGGCTTGGCATTTTCCAGGGCGAACGTCAGCTGGGGCTCGAAGCTGAAGCGGCCCCGGCGGGCGGTCACATCAAAGATGGCGGCTGGCCGGCCCAGGTTGAACGTTGGGATCAGGGAGATACCATTGTTGGTTACGGTTACCGCTCCTGTAAAGGTTTTCTGCTGCGGCAGTTGCTGTTGCAGGCTATCGGTCTGTTGGGCAAAAGCAAGGCCGGGGAGCCCGCTCAAAAGTAAGACGAGTAGTTGTTTCTTCATTTGATAGATGGATCGGTCGGGTAGGATTGGCTGGCCAACGCAAGCATATCGGATAGTCGCTTACCCATCCTCTGCCTGTAGGCACTGAATTCAGTTTTTTACGGTGTATTGTTTGAGAAAAGCTTCCACCAGATCGAACGTTTTCCGGCTCCAGAATTCCGGGCTGCCGTGGTCGGCCCCTTTTAACTGGTAAAACTGATACCGATAGTTATTCTTTTCGAGGGCATCGGCCAGCAGCACACTTTGCTGAAAGGGTACTAACCGGTCTTTGGAGCCATGAATTAGGAGGATGGGTGCTCCATTTTTGGCGCTTTTGATGTAATTGATAGGATTGGTTGCAGCGGCCAGTTCTTTATTTTCCAGCACATTCTTCCCGCCCAGCAACTGGCCTTCGGGGCTCTTGGGACCAATATGATCAAAAATAGACGGCTCTAAATTCATCTGCGTAATGTCCGTCGGACCATAGAAATCGACAACGGCATTCACCGTTATAGGGTAGTTGCCCAGCTCTTTGGTATCCAGCTCCGGGTTGTTTTGCGTTAAGCCGACCATTAGTGCCGTATGCCCGCCGGATGAATCGCCCCAGATAAACACGTTGTTTACGTCGACATGATACGTAGCGGCCTGTTCCCGCATGAAACGGATCGCGGTTTTGGTGTCCTGAAGTTGCGCGGGAAAGCTGGCTACCGACGAAGGACGATACTCCACCACGGCGATGACATATCCCCGCCGGGCAAATTCGGCCAGTTGCGGCAAATTGGCGTAGACATTTTGCTTCATCCAGGCAGACCCCTGCACGTAAACGATACAGGGCCTTTTGCCTTTGGCGAATGTTGGCTCAATTATCTGTAAGGTCAGATCCAGCCCATCGCGGGTGATGTATTTTACATTCGGTCGATACGTTACCAGGGAACTATCCCGGTCAATCGAGACGACTTTCATGGTTGTAGACGAAGCCTTCGATTCCGGAAAATCGGCATAGGTGTAGGGTTTGGGCGGAATCGTCGGGCTTATTTGGGCCAGGCTCTTGACGGCCAAAAGACAGGCGAATAAGGAAAAAACAGAGGATTTCATCGTCTTACTTGAAACAGATTTACTATTGATTTCACCGAACACGGCTGGTAACTGAAGCCTTATAACAGTTCATCGCTGTCGAACAAGCTTAATTGGTTACCAGACTCCCGATAATAGGTAGTCTCTGGGTGCAGATTACAAAGAACCAGACAAGCCGTTTGTGAACCGAAAAATAGTTTCGCTGGCTACAGGTGTTTGACAACCTTTGCCGGAATCCCGGCCACCACCGTATTCGCCGGTACATCGCGGCTGACGATCGCCCCGGCCGCTACAACGGCGTTCTCTCCGATGGTAACACCGGGTAGCACCGTAGCACCCGCTCCAATCCAGGCGTTGCGCTTCACCACAATGGGACGTGGAATCAGCGTCTGGCGGTCGCCAGGGTCGAGCGGGTGGTTTTCCGACGTCAGATTGACGCGGGGGCCAATCTGTACATCGTCCTCGATAGTGATACCGCCAATATCCAGCAACGAACAGGCGTGGTTGATAAAGACGTTTCTGCCTATTTTGAGAAACTGGCCGAAGTTGGTGTAAAACGGCGGAAAAATCGTTGTTGACTCGTCGATCTCATCCCCAATGATGGCACTCAACTGATTTCTTACCTGGTCAACGTCGGTAGCGGTGGCATTCATCTGGACGCAAAGCCGAATGGTGCGGGAAACAACTTCACCAAATTTTCCGTATTCCGGGTCATCCTTTCGCAGCAGTTCTCCCGCTCGTAGCCGCTCTAAAAGGCCTGAACTGGCAAGCGATTGTTTATCAGCAATTTCAATCATTTTTTTCGCAAAAACTATATGTATTCATTCCGTTCTAAAGCAGTTTTTTGGCCTTAGAACGCGGCAATTTAGTTAATCCGGATTGGGGCCATACAGGGCTTTCTGAGCCTCTTAAACCAGCTTCTGCATGACTTTATCGGGGGTGATGGGCAGATCGCGGACGCGCTGACCGGTAGCGTTGAAGACCGCATTAGCGACGGCCGCAGCAAACCCGATCAAGGCAATTTCACCCATGCCTTTCGCCCCCATCGGGTTGATGATAGGATCGGGCTTATCAATCGTGATGGTCTCGATAGCCGGTACGTCGGCGTTCACCGCTACGTGGTAATCGGCCAGGTTATTATTCACAAACCGACCGAATCGATGGTCGATCAGGGCTTCTTCTGTTAAGGCCATGCCGATGCCACCGGCCACCCCACCAATCATCTGACTGGCCGCCGTTTTAGGACTCACGATCCGGCCCGAATCGGCTACGCTAACGGCCTTAGTGACCCGTACTACGCCCGTTAAGGGGTTGACCCGCACCTGCACAAAATGCACCGAGAAGGAATACATGGAGTACTTGGCCTGTTCCGGCCCGCCTTTCGAGTCTTTTGTTTTGTCAATGACGGTCAGGTTATTGGTCCGCATCAACTCGTTGACGGCTACTTTTTTGGCCGGCTCTTTCTCCACCGAAAGGACACCATCCGTTAGGGTCAGTTCTTCCGCCTGACGACCAGCCAAAGGGCCACCGTCTTTACTGGCCAGCTCGACCAACGCCTGTTTGATGGCCGTACAGGCATCGAACACCGCCGAGCCCACCGCCGAAATGATGGCCGAACCACCCTGCGTTGGTGCTTTGGGTAGCGATGTATCCCCGTATTCCACCTTAATCCGGTTGATGGGTACACCCAGCACGTTATGAGCGATCATCGTTAGGGCCGTTCCGGTTCCTGGTCCGATATCAGTCACCGCACTTTGAACGGTCAGAGATCCGTCAGCCTTCAACAGCGCGCGGGCGCTGGCTTCCCACCGAAAGGCGCTGAATACGCCCGTACTCATGCCGTAGCCAATTTGCCAGTCGCCTTCCCGCTGACTGAGCGGTTGGGCCTTCCGATTGGTCCAGCCAATAGCGTCGGCCCCGCGTTGGTAAGCTTCCCTGAGGTGCTTGCTCGAATACGGTCGGTTATGCTCGGGGTCGGTTTCGGAGTAGTTCCGTAAGCGGAATTCAATGGGGTCTAAATTCAGCTTATGAGCCATCTCGTCCATGGCGGATTCCAGCGCAAAAGCGCCCGTTGCTTCACCCGGCCCCCGCATCCAGATGGGCACGCTCCGGTCGAGCCGGACCAGGCGGTAGCGGGTGCTGACGTTGGGACAGGCGTACATGAACTTGGTCATGTTGACGGTCGCTTCGGTGAAGTCTTCATATCGGGCGGTCTCTGCGGTAGCGGCATGGGCAATACTGACCAGCTTACCGTCTTTGTCTGCACCCATCTGAATGGTCTGCACCGTATAGGGCCGGTGGCCCACCAGCGTAAACATCTGACTGCGGTTCACCACCAGTTTCAGCGGTCGGCCAATTTTTTTGGCAATGGCGACGACTGCCGTTTCCTGCGGCCAGGTTCTGAGGCCCATACCAAATCCTCCACCCATGAACTCGGTATGTACATGGATATTTTTTGGGTCGATTTTAAACGCTTGCGCCATTGCGTTTTGGGTGGCGTTTACTCCCTGCGTTTTGGCGTAAATCATCAACTGCTTATCGCCAGTCCAGTGGGCCAGAATACCGTGGAGTTCCATCGGGTTGTGCACCTCAATCGGTATGATGTAATTAGCCTCCAGCGTTACCGGAGCCGTTTGATAGGCATCGGCTTTTCCCCGTGAATAATTACCTCCCTCCGCTCCTTTGGGCGCAATGCCCTCGGCTACGTGTTTTTGCAAATCGGTTCGGGCAGTCTGTTTGTTATAGGTTGCTTTAACCAGCGAAGCCGCGTAGGTGGCCCGTTCAAAGGTGTCGGCTACAACGATGGCAATAGGCTGCCCATCGAAGAAGATTTTGGGGCTGCTCAGGATTCGATATTGCTCTTCTCTGGGCCGTGGGGGCGGGCCGTCGGCTTCACCGCCCACGGGCGCATTCCAACCCGGAATGGGCGGCATGTTCTGGTGGGTAAACACGCCCAGCACACCCGGTGCACCCTGCGCTTTTTTCGTATCCAGGCTGGTGATGGTGCCCCGACCGATCTCGCTGCCCACCAGGACGCAATAGGCCATGCCCGGCAAGTTGAAATCAGCGAAGTAGTTGGCCCCGCCGGTCACTTTCAGTCGTCCATCAATCCTGTCAATGGGCGGGTTTTTTAGGTCTTTGCTCATGATCAGGCGGTTTTTGTGGCGGTTTTCAACGCGTCAACAATCGAGTTGGGGGCCAGCGTTAGTTTAAAGTCGTTCTCACCGTAGCCTTTGGCGCCCTGCATAGCCAGCGTGGCAGCTTGTTTGAAGTTGGCTTCGGTAGCTTCTTTGCCAGTTAAAAACTGCTCGGCTGCGGTCAACCGCCAGGGCTTATGCGCTACACCACCCATTGCCAGCCGGACGTCCTGAATGGTCTTTCCTTTCATTGTCAGACCCACACCTACCGACACCAGCGCGAAGGCATACGAAGCCCGGTCCCGCACTTTGAGATAGTAGGAATTATCAGCAAAACGATTCGTTGGCAGATCCACCGACATAATCAGTTCGCCGGGTGCCAGCGTAGTGTCTTTTTGTGGGCTGTCGCCAGGTAGCCGATGGAACTCGCTGAATGGGATTTTACGGTCACCGTTGGGCCCCGATACGTTCACCGTTGCGTCCAGAGCCACCAGCGCAATGCACATATCGCTGGGGTGTACGGCAATGCACTTAGCACTTCGGTCCGCCGATGCGGTCCCGAAAATGGCGTGCATCCGATTATGACCGCCCAGCGCGCCACAACCCGTTGGCCCGTTTACCTGCCCTTTGTCGATACCCGCCTGCACCGGGCTTCGCTTGTTACAGGGCATCGACGTATCATAGAAATACGGGCAGCGCGTGCGTTGCATCATATTACCACCCACCGTGGCCATGTTGCGCAGTTGGGCTGAAGCACCCGCGTTGAGCGCCATCGAGAGCAGAGGAAAGTGCTTTTTTACCAACTCGTTATCCGCAACGGCTGAGTTTTTGGCCAGGGCACCAATGCGCAAACCACTGCTCGTTTTCTCAATCGTTGCCAGGGGTAGTTTATTGATATCGATGAGCCGCTGGGGAATAATGACTTCGCGCTTCATCAGATCGATGAGGTTGGTGCCACCGGCCAGAAAGTACGTGCCCGCTTCTCTAGAGATCGCCGAAATAGCGGCTTTAGGGTCCGTAACCCGCGTAAACTGAAACGGATTCATACCTTGGCTCCTCCTTTTTTTACGTCCATGATGGCCTCGACAATATTGGCGTATGCCCCGCACCGGCAGATGTTGCCGCTCATGTACTCGCGGATTTCTTCCGGCGAATGGGCGTGGCCTTCCCGAATACAGGCCACCGCCGACATGATTTGTCCGGGGGTGCAGTAGCCGCACTGGAAGCCGTCGTGTTTGATAAACGCTTCCTGCATCGGGTGCAGCTGGTCTCCATCGGCCAGGCCTTCAATTGTCGTTACGTTGCTGCCTTCGGTGGTCATGGCTAGTGTCAAACACGAATTGATCCGCTGCCCGTCGACGTGGACCGTGCAGGCTCCGCATTGGCCATGATCACAACCTTTCTTGGTGCCCGTCAGGTGCAACTGTTCCCTAAGCAAATCCAGCAGCGTGACTCTGGGTTCGATGCTGATTTGCTGGGCTTTCCCGTTGACGGTCAGCCGAAGCGGCATCTGCTCAACGGCCCGCGCCATTTTCTCATGGAGACCGCTGTCAACCGCTTTTACCGCAGCGGGGGGGGTTAATGCCCAGGCCGCCAGGGCGGAAGACTGTTTGAGAAAAACCCGCCGGGATGTGTCCGGGCTTTCTAACTCGTCATTGGGATGTTCAGGCTGAGCCATAGGATGAGGTTTAGTAATGTTGTTGAACGACCATTGCCGCGTTGGGAGCCAGAGTCAAATCCGACTCGTACTGTAAAGTGCCTGAGGTCAGGTAGATTGTAACGCCTTCGGAAGGAAATAAGCTTATTCCAAGGTAAAGCTGACCGTTACGCTTCCCCTACCCAGGGCAGCCGCCAGCCCCGCTGGATTATCAATCCGGCCAAGTTTGGTATAGCTATAGGAGGTTCGGAAGGATTCATAGAAGAGCACCAGCGTACTGGAACCGTACAGCATCAGATCCCCCGCCTGAATGGTGCCGGGATTGGTCGCATTCGTGGGTAAGCCATTCGGCAGATCAGCAAACTTTTCATTCCCGTTCAGCTCTTTCATCGACAGCGTGAGCGGCAGCCGGGCTTTAAAAGCGGTTACGGTTGGGTTGCTGAGCAGCGTCGCGGTAAAGGTGCTGGAGCCAACCCGAACGCGTAGCCGGTTGGAAGAACTATCCGTAATCAGGTTTGGATCGGGGCTGGCTGGGTTGGACATAGTCGGTTGATCAACGGGAATCAGGTTATCTGTTTTGCAAGCCATACTGCCAACAATAAATAACAAGATAGGCAGCAGGAGTAATTGGGTCTGTTTCATACGTGTTGAGATCGATCTACTTCATGGACAGGTATTTAGTCTGCATTTCGTTAATCACAGGACAAAATTACCCCACAGCCATACCCCGGCTTTTATACATTTTACGGTTTTACTTACCACTTTTACTGATACCCTAATGATGGATGGTTTCGGGCTGTAGATTTGACTAAAAATCGGCTGGCAGGAGTCCCAGCAACGACTGACCGTCGCGCTCCGCACCGAACCCTACGCGATGCTAGTCTACGACACGATAAAAAAATATGCGGATGCGTTCAACAACAAGACGCAGCATCCGCTGATCAGCCTGGTTGATTTTAACCAGTCAAACCCGCTCCCAAGGGCGAAGTTTACGATCAGTTTCTATGCCATTATCCTCAAAGAAACCCGCTGTGGTGATTTGCGGTATGGCAACCAGTATTATGACTATGCCGAAGGAACGATGGTCTTTTTTGGACCTGGCCAGGTCATTACCAATGAACCCGAAGGCGAGCTGCATCAGCCTTACGGGAAGGCCCTCATCGTTCACCCCGATCTGATCAAAGGCACGAGTTTAGGCAGACAGATTCACGAATATTCGTTTTTCAGCTATCAATCCCACGAGGCCCTGCATCTGTCGGAGAAAGAGCGGGAGGTTGTAACGACCTGTTTTGGCAACATTGCCACTGAAGTGGGCCAAAACATTGACCGCCACAGTAAAGCGCTGATTGTGGCTAATCTGGAATTGCTCCTGAAGTATTGTTCCCGTTTTTACGACCGCCAGTTCATTACCCGTGAGCATATCAATCATGGCATTCTGGAGCAGTTTGAACAGAAGCTTACGGACTATCTAGTGAGCGAAAAGCTACGTACTGATGGGATTCCAACGGTTTCCTACTTTGCCCAGGCGTTGCACCTGTCGCCCAATTACTTTGGTGACCTAATAAAAAAGGAAACCGGCAAGTCGGCCCTGGAATTCATCCAGCTCCGGCTGATCGATCTGGCCAAAGAACGGATTTTTGATACGGGTAAATCCATCAGTGAAATTTCCTATGAACTAGGCTTCAAATACCCGCAGCATTTTACGCGCTTCTTCAAACAACAGGTTGGCACGACACCCATTGCGTATCGAAATGGGTTGAACTAGCACTGGGTGAAACCGGTCGTACCTGCCTCAATTAGATTAGAAAGCCCTGGGTAATCTTGACCAGGGCAATCGGCTTGTGCTACTAACCCCATTACCGACCAGGACCTGCTCAACCGACTGGAAGAGTTCAAATTAAAACGGCTAAACACATGAAACACGTACGGACACGAACAGGCTTTATCATCATACTTGGCCTAGTGAGTCTTTGCCTAAGCCCCTGCCAGGCGCAAATGAGGACAAGCGGGGCAAAATCCACCATGGCGAGCGCTATTTTTCCTAAAGGGGAAAAAGGCCCCACCCAAACCTTTACCGGTACGGTATGGGTCCAGAATCTGGTAGCAAGCGATTCCATTTATCAGTTGGCCAGTGGCAGCGTTACGTTCGAGCCGGGAGCCCGCAGCTTTTGGCATGCTCATCCGAGTGGGCAGATTCTGCTGGTAACGGATGGGGTCGGCTACCACCAGTTGAAAGGAAAACCCCGGCAGATCATTCGGAAGGGGGACGTGGTGAAGTGTCCGCCGAATACGCCCCACTGGCACGGCGCTTCGGCTGACAGTTCCATGACCCACATTCATATTGTACCGAATACCGAAAAAGGCATTGTCAACTGGCTTCAGGCCGTCACGGATGCTGAATACAATGGGGCGCGGTAGCTATACACAAGGCAGCGACCATTACCAAAACTCACGTTTACTGTAAACTAGAAAAGAGGATGATTTTAAACGAAACCTATACGCTATCGAATGGCGTGGAGATACCCAAACTAGGTCTGGGAACCTGGTTCATCACTAATGAAGCGGTCGTACAGGCCGTCAAGGATGCAGTACAAATCGGTTACCGCCATATTGACACGGCTCAGGCCTACCAGAATGAAAGCGGAGTTGGCGAAGGCATCCGGGCCTGTGGTGTGAACCGGGAGGAGTTGTTTGTGACCACCAAGCTGGCTGCTGAGGTAAAATCGTACAAAGAAGCCGTAGCATCCATTGATGGCTCCCTTCACCGATTAGGCCTTGAGTACATTGACTTGATGATCATTCACAGCCCTAAACCATGGGCGGAATTTAGTGGCCCTGACCCTTATTTTGATGGAAATCGTGAAGCATGGCGAGCGCTTGAAGAAGCCTATACGGCGGGGAAACTTCGTGCCATTGGCCTCTCGAACTTCGAACAGGCAGACATTGATAACATTCTGGGCTCCTGCTCGGTGAAACCAGTGGTCAATCAGATTTTGGCGCATATCAGCAACACTCCTACCGAGTTGATTCACTATTCGCAGGAAAACGGCATGCTGGTAGAGGCTTATTCCCCCATTGGCCACGGTGAATTGTTGAAGAACAAGTCCATAACGGCTATAGCCCAAAACTACGGCGTTTCGGTGGCCCAGTTAAGTATCCGCTATTGCCTACAGCTTGGTCTGTTGCCACTACCAAAGACGGCCAATCCAGAGCATATGAAAACCAATGCCGAAGTAGCTTTCGTTATTTCGGAGGAGGATATGGAACGCCTAAGCAATATAGAACAAATCGAGCATTATGGAGAGGCTAGCATCTTTCCCGTATTCGGCCGGAAATAAAGGTTGTCATTAAGCTCTATCTAATAGAGCTAAAGGGAGAACATGGATTTATTAGACTAGGATTTAAAACGTTATGGAAATCACAAAAGTAGGGTCTCAACCCTCGAATAAAGGGCCAGAAGAATGGTTTACAGGATCGGTGCGTATCGATCCATTGTTTGCCGCCAATAATGCGAGACGTGGAGCAGCCGCCAGCGTTACATTTGAACCCGGGGCGCGAACTGCCTGGCATACCCATCCACTTGGTCAGACGCTCATCGTTACCGCTGGGTGCGGGTGGGTACAGCGGGAGGGTGGCTCAGTCGAAGAAATCCACCCTGGGGATATAATCTGGTTCGAACCCAACGAGAAGCACTGGCATGGTGCTACGGTAACCACAGGGATGACGCACATTGCCATCCAGGAAAACCTGAACGGCAAACAAGTGGAGTGGCTGGAGAAGGTAACCGATCAACAGTATCAGCTTTCTGAATAGGGAGTTGTATTTTTTTTAGTATTCATGGAAAAGATAATATAGTGCTTTGGGAGAAGGAGGTCATAGGTTCAAATTCTGCCACCCCGACACTAAAAAGGTTCTGTTTCATTGAACAGAACCTTTTTTTTTATGCCTTTAAAGGTAATCACTTCGCAAAAATTTACTGCATACTTGCCAGTAGCGCACTCTACGAATGTGTACCGACTATATCGGGAAAATCGGAGGGAGTGGGCGTTACTTCCAGCCTGGATACAGAAACAATCAGTGTGGCCAGCGCTTCTTTAGCTGTATCATTCACTGTTACAACCCAATCTGTCGCCAGCACTTTATGCGTCTTATGACTAATCGGGTTATTAACTAGGCTGGTTTTCTCTCCTTTTCGGGAGTGAGTGATATTGATTGCGTCGCCTTCTCTAAAGGTAGGAACGAAGCTGAAATAGCCATCGGCTATAATTGATCCCTCTTTACTGTCCGAGCCTGGCTCGTAGAAAATTACTTTCAAATCAGATTCTTTAGCCATGGGAGCTGTCAAGAGTTTATCGTGTATACAGGGCTAACTGCCGATAAGCGGAAATGTTACGAAGTAGCATCGTAGGCCTAACCGTATAAAACACCCTACGTAAGGAATGTTGTATAACGGGACAGCCAGGGAGATTGATCACAATGGGAAGGCGTTCAGATACGTATCGAAAGCTACACAATAGTCGATTTAAGCGTAGTTCTTTGTAAAATAATAGCAATCAACGTACTTTTGACGCAGTTTAGATCGGCCTGTCAATTCAAGTACATTGCTATTGCGGTCGATAGGAATACAAAAAGGTCCCGTAGCTCAGCTGGATAGAGCATCTGCCTTCTAAGCAGACGGTCAAGCGTTCGAATCGCTTCGGGATCACTTGATAATGAGCCGGTTAGCTAAGTGCTAATCGGCTTTTTTGTTGTTAGGTACAACACTAGGTACAACAATTATAAGCCAACTTACGATACGGTACTAAGTAGATAATCTTCAATACTTCTTAACTCTATATCATGCTTCACATTATAAAGTTGCTGCCACTTGAATAATTTCCGGGCTTTAGGTGTAAGCTTGCCTCGGTAAAATGTTTTGGCATAGGGCTTTTTTAATTCATCGAAAGCTTCCCTAACCTTATAGATTGGTCCATACATGCTTGCTATTGAACGATACGTTTTTGAATAAGTCTGACTTTCATACAGTGTTCCTTTAAAAGCATGGCGACTAACAAAGTACCTACCATCCGAATATAAGGTACGGCATCGTTTTCCAGTGCTGGGGCAGATGAAATACCAGATTCCTCCTTTCTTACCCAGATTGCTTGCAACCTGCACTAGCTGAATTTTATAATTTATTAACTCCTCCCTTGCCCTGTATTTCAACTCAATATAGTCGCCTGGATATAGGCAGTTCAAATTGACGGTTACTTCAATAGCAGCTCGTACTTCATCGCTATTGTTCCTCCACGTTATAACAGTCGAGGCCCAGCCTATTAGCAGTTTCATCCGTTTAAGATCGGCCATTGTTAGCGTTCTTAGATCATTGTAATTCCATCGGAACGTGGGTGTTCGTGGCATAGTGACAGTTGAAAACACGGTTATAGCCTAAATCTTTAGGGAAGTTCTCAACGGTATCACTGAATGTAAGACAATGACCGCTTATTGAATTTCCCTTCCTTCGTTTGTGGATAGAACGTTTTTTACGTTACTTGAACGCCCTTTAAAGATACAAAATAGAATGCTGCTTACTATCCGCAAACCCGCTAAATCCCTTGATCCAACCTATAATCTACAACCCGGTAACCGCGAACAGATTGAGCAGTTCAAAGCGCAGTTTATCCGGCTGCTGAGCCACATTAACGAAAAGGAAAGTGAGGAGAACGTTAAGGATCACTTGATGGACTTCTTAAAAGAAGTCTATTACAAGGAGGCTTACGTGGTTGCGCCAAAAGGCAAAACCGATTTTGTCATTCACTTAGGCAAAGACGCCACTACACCCGCCGGGGTGCTGTTTGAGGTCAAGCGGCCACTCAACAAGGGCGAAATGGTGACCCGCCAGAACCTCAACACCAAAGCCTTTCACGAACTGCTGCTGTACTACTTTCAGGAACGCCAGCGGGCCAAGAACAGCGACATTCGCCATTGTGTCATTACGAACGTTTATGAGTGGTTCATCTTTGACGCGGCCCTGATTGACCGGCTGTTCTACCGCAATGCCCATCTGACCAAAGAATACAAAGCCTGGGCAGCGGGGCAGAAAGTGAGCAAAAACAATGACCTGTTCTATAATGAGATTGTCAAGCCGTTTCTGGCGGAGCTGACCGACGAAATCACGTTTACCTATTTCGACCTACGCGACTATCAGACCATTGTAGCCGATGCCGACAAGGCCAATGACAAAGCCCTGCTGTCGCTCTATAAGATTCTGTCACCGACGCACCTGCTGAAGCTGCCAGCGGCTACCGACAGCAATCGGCTCAATCCAAAGTTCTATTCGGAGCTGTTGCACCTGATCGGCCTGGAAGAAGTCAAGGAAGGCGGTAAGAAGGTGATCCGGCGTAAAGAAGCGGGTAAGCGGGATGAGGGGTCACTACTGGAAAACACCCTTATTGAGCTGGACACATCGGGCAAGTTCTATCAGCTTCACGACCGGAGCCAGTACGGGGCCACAACTGACGAACAACTGTTCAGCGTAGCCCTGGAACTGTGCATTACCTGGGTTAACCGGGTCTTGTTCCTAAAGCTACTGGAATCGCAGTTAGTCAAGTATCACAACGGTAACAGGGATTACGCTTTCTTGAACGGGGAAACCATACCCGATTTTGATGAACTAAACAAGCTGTTCTTTCGGGTGTTGGCTCGTAAACCGTCCGAACGGCAGGTATCCATTCAGGCCAAGTTCGGGCGTATTCCCTACCTCAACAGTTCGCTATTCGAGCTGACTGAGCTAGAAAACGATACCTTACCCGTCAGCCAGTTAGATAACAGTCTGACCTTACCCGTTCTGCGTAATAGCGTCCTAAAGGACAATTCAGCTTATCGGGACGCCAAAGATTTAGGGACGCTTTCCTATCTGTTTGCGTTTCTGGACGCCTATGATTTTTCGTCCGAAAGCCGGGAAGACATTCAGGAGAAGAACCGTACCCTGATCAACGCCAGTGTGCTGGGGCTGATCTTTGAGAAGATCAACGGCTACAAAGATGGGTCATTCTATACGCCGGGCTTCATTACCGAGTATATGTGCCGGGAAGCCATTCGCAAAGCGGTGGTGCAGAAGTTCAACGATGCGAAAGGCTGGAACTGTAAGGACTTTGAAGCCCTGGAAGACAAAGACCTTGACCGGGATGAGGCCAACGCCCTGATCAACGAAATCCGCATCTGTGACCCGGCGGTTGGTTCGGGGCACTTTCTGGTATCGGGCCTCAATGAGCTGATTGCCATTAAATCCGACCTGAAGCTGTTGCAGGATGACAGCGGCAAGCGGCTAAAAGGCTATCAGGTCAGCATTCTGAATGATGAGTTGGTGGTACAAGATGAGGACGACGAACCCTTTAGCTATGTGCTGCAAGCGACGGGCAAACCAACGCCTGAACGCCAGCGGGTGCAAAAGACCTTGTTCCGCGAAAAGCAGACCATCATTGAAAACTGTTTGTTCGGGGTGGACATCAACCCCAACTCGGTGAAGATTTGCCGCTTACGGCTGTGGATTGAGCTGCTGAAGAATGCCTACTACACCGACGAATCAGGCTTTAGTGAACTGGAAACTTTGCCTAACATTGACATCAACATCAAACAGGGAAATAGCCTGCTCAGTAAGTTTAGTTTGACAGAAGACCTCAGCGAGGTATTCCGCAAGCAGAAGTTCAGCCTACGCACGTACAAGGATGCCGTAAAAGCCTACAAAGAAGCCAGAAGCAAAGACGCCAAAGCTGATCTGTTGCGGTTCATCAATGAAATCAAAAGCCAGTTTCGCGAAACCGTCTTTAACCGCGACCCGCGCCGGGCGAGACTGTCCAAGCTACGGGGGGAACGCATACTTCTGGATAGTGAGCTAAGTATTTTCGAGACTGTCAAGGATCCGAAGGTAATCGCCTTTGAGAAGAAACGGTACGACAAGCTCATTGAACAGGTAGAAACCGAAATTTCCAGTATTGAAAACAACGCCCTATATCGGGGATCGTTTGAATGGCGGTTCGAGTTCCCGGAAGTATTGGACGATAAAGGTGACTTTGTAGGCTTTGATGCTGTGATCGGCAACCCGCCGTATATCCGACAGGAGGAGTTAGGCGAATCCAAGACGCTTTTGAAAAAGGACTTTCCAAAAACCTACGCAGGTACGGCTGATCTTTACGTCATGTTTGTTGAACATGGCTTACGGATTCTGCGGCCTAATGGTCAGTTCGTCTTTATTATCCCGAATAAATGGATGAGGGCGGGTTATGGGGTAAGCCTGCGTAGATGGCTAAAAACGTTGGCAATTGAGCAGATTGTTGACTTTGGGGACTTGCCCATTTTTGATGAAGCAACCACTTATCCAAGTATCCTAAGCATTCAGAAGGCTATGGCCGTTGAACGGTTCCAGGTGGCATTGGTAGATACACTGCAATACGCCGATGGCCTGGCGGCTTACATTCAGACAAATCGTTTTGAAGTAGAAACCGAAAGTTTACAGGATGAGGGTTGGCAACTAACCAACGTAGCCGTTCAGCGGCTCATGGCGAAGCTCAGAAAAGGCGGCATGCCACTCGGCGAATACGTAGAAGGGAAAATCTATTACGGCATAAAGACCGGACTTAATGAAGCGTTTGTAATTGATGCAGCGACGAAAGACAGGTTAATTGCAGAAGACCCTCGTAGTGCTAACGTAATAAAGCCATTTCTGGCTGGAAGGGACATTAAGCGGTATCAAACGCCAAAGGTGGATAAGCACCTGATCTTTACTCGGCGGGGCATTAACATTGAATATTACCCGGCGATTTTAAGACACTTGGAACAATTCAAAGAACGACTAATGCCTTGTCCTAAAGACTGGAAAGGTGACTGGAAAGGCCGTAAGGCGGGAACGTACAAATGGTATGAAATACAGGATGCAGTTGATTACTATAAAGAATTTGAGAAGCCGAAACTAATGCTGCCGGATATTGCCGTTAAGAACCAAGTTATTCACGACGAAACTGGCTCATATAGTGTGAACACTGCTTATATTATTGCTAGCGACGATAAAAGCTTGTTAGCTATTTTAAACTCAAGTGTTGTTTTGTATTTCTATGCTAGTATTACCTCATCCATTAGGGGGGGATATCTAAGGTTTATTCGGCAATATCTTGAACAAATACCTATTCCTGCAATGACCGAAGCACAGCGTTACAGTTTAGAAGTAGTAGCTGACAGAATAATGACCGCCAAAGCTACCGATCCAATCGCCGATACTTCAGCGTTAGAAGCTGAAGTAGACCGGTTGGTTTACGCCCTGTATGGGCTGACAGATGAGGAGATTGCGATTGTTGAGTAATCAGGAACTAACAAATAATTAAGACTATGGCATTATTAAGTGCAAATACATTATTCCACTTCACAAAAAAAGAGTTTCTATTAAATATAATAGAGAATGGTTTCTTTCCAAGATACAGTCGCGAATTTACACCTGAGGTTGATCCTGACTATTTCACAGATATTAAGGATATTTATATTCCAATGGTTTGTTTTTGTGACATTCCCCTTTCAAGTGTTGAAAACCACTTAGATATTTATGACCATTATGGGATAGGGCTATCTAGAAAATGGGGGCAGAATAAGGGATTGAACCCAGTTAATTATCTACAAACTAAAGCTAGTGTTATCAGTACATATCGTAAAAACGTAAATGACTTAGTTCTTCTGAGCCGGTCATTGTTTGTTGAGGAATTTATGCTTGAACATGGACATAGGCCATCGGTCAAGTCTATTATTGATAGTGTTAAAAAGTCTGATAATTCCTACGAAAAAGCGAAACTAACTTATGCTATTTTATCATTTTTAAAGCCCTATATGTCAAAAGGAGCTTATAGGAAAAAGTATCCAGAATATAAATATTATAATGAAAAAGAGTGGAGGTATGTTCCGCCTTTAACAAACATTATATTAAGTGAGTTTTTGATATTGTTTGAGAATATAGCTAATGATATTCAAAATTTTAATGAAAGGTTAGTGAGTAAGTCCCTTACATTCAAAGCTAAGGATGTTAAGTATATTATATTAGATAATAG
This sequence comes from Spirosoma taeanense, assembly GCF_013127955.1. Taxonomy (NCBI): domain Bacteria; kingdom Pseudomonadati; phylum Bacteroidota; class Cytophagia; order Cytophagales; family Cytophagaceae; genus Spirosoma; species Spirosoma taeanense. The sequence continues at coordinate 3,789,415 of NZ_CP053435.1, read as the reverse complement.
TAATGAGATTGACTGGTTTATAAAAGGATTACAAAATATTAGTTCAAGATTTCCAAAAAAATTTTCAACTAACGACATTCAATATTTAACTACAACAATAGTTACTTGTAAACAGATAAAAGAAGACTTTTAATCAGGATAGTATATTTACTATTAATTTGTCTGATTATGTCTTAACTACTTCATCTTACGGAACGGTTGCAATCTTTAGCATCTGAGATAAGACTGCAACCGTTCCGCCATTTCTTTCCTTGCCTTAATCCCATTCGGGTGGGTACTCACGCCATTGCTCCAGTAAGAAATCAGCCAAGTCCAAACCGGCGGCTTTTTCCTCAGCGGTGGCGTTGTCTTCCAGGTAGGCTGATACCGTAATTTGAAAGCCCTGTCCTATCAACTCAGCGGCTACTTGGTTCCATCGCTCAAAGGCCTTTCCATCCTTCGACAGGTCAGGGAACAGCTCGATCTTTCGGCCGCGTACCGGAGCCAACCGTTCGGCGTTGAGGTAAGACAACGCCCCTACTGCCAGCCAGATAAAGCCGGGAAAATACGGCGTACTGATCACGGCTGTTTTAGGGGCTTCGACAATCGCTACCGGCTGATCTACCGGAGCGGTAAGTAGTTGCGGCAAGCCGAACAGACAAGGTGACTTTTGTACCTCATTCCGCTCATCCAGATAAGCCGTCAGCCAGGCCGGGTAAGGCTGTTTGAGCTGATCGCAACGCCGGGCATAAGCCGAATGCACCCAACTGGTTCGGCTGCGTTTTTCGCCGTTTTTGACCACGTACTTAACCGTATGAAACGTATCATCAAACAGCTTGATCTGTCCCCCGCGTATTCGGCTCTGCTCATCAATATACCAGAATACACAAGCCCCCGGCCAACGCCCCGACGTACCAATCTGAAACTGCTTTAACAGCTCATCGGCTACACTAACGCCAAAATGCCGCCGAAGCAGATAGGCAAACTGATTCCGGTCGTAGTGACCCAACGACTGCTCAAATACCTCATCGGGTATGGTGTACACCTGGTCTTGTGGGCTGGTTGTCGCTACTTTAGCCGACCGGGAAGATGGCTTATCAAACAGAAATGAAGCTACTCGCTCAGCTTGCTCAAGGGTTGCGCCTTCCATTTGAATCAAACCCGTTATAATGCCCTGTTTGGATAGGCCGTTCCGCTTCTGCTTAGCCCCCTGTTTAAACCAGGCTTTAGGAATCGGTCCAACGCTGTAACGGGCTTTCACCTCATCATGGTAGGAGAGGCCAGACGGGCCTTTGTGGTAAGGGTTGAGGTGATAGCCGCAATTACTTTCCCGGTCGCAACACCCATAGATGTCGGGTAAGGGTTCACCCGTCTGCGTATCGACGTACCGGCTCAGCGTCTTGCGGTGCTTGGGCCCGCACTGGGGACAGTCACCTTTGATGGATTTCTTCGGGAGTTGATAGCGATAAGCAGTAGCGGCCATTGGTATAAAAATAATAGTTTGTTTGCAGCTACACATTCTGCATTTGCTACATGAATAGAGGCCGCTGATAACCGGCAGGACAATGTAGCAAATGCAGGTAATGTAGGAGGAATAACAATTTTTAAAAAGTCGTCCTTGTCACATAAACGACCCATCCCCCAGTTTTTCGGATGATATGAAAGCCGTAGCTGTCCAGCCGTTTCTTGAAGTTGCGGCTATTCACTGGGCGGTAGTTGTCTTCCGAACAAAACGCCTTATACTCTCGATACAGCTCTTTCAACGGGGTTGAGTAGTCGGTATGGGCTTGATAGTCGTGCTCATCCAGAAACACCCGTACCGTATCAGATTGACGTTTGTAGGCTTCAACTTGCCCCCGTACCGCTTCACTGTCGGTAAACCGTCCTTGCGCTAATAAACGGCGTAACCCATCCAACACCCAATTAAAGACGCCCGATAATTCGGCTTGTATGATTTTAGCGGCTAGTTGTTTGTCTTGCTCCGCTTCAAGAATGGTGACGCCAAAAGGTACAATCAGGAACCGACGAAAGTAAGCCGGGGTGTGTTCCACATCGGCGGGTAGCTCGTTACAGTTAAAAATCAGTTTGGCGTAGTCCTTCAGGATGAAGGGTTGCCCATACGGTAAACGGGCTTCTATCGGTTCGCCTGAAACAAGTTGCTTGAATAAATTAGCTTCCAGCTTACCGCTGATCTCACTGGCATAGTTGACTAACTTATTAGCCAGGTTCGCCCGGTGATAGCCTTTTTCCTCGGTCAGTGATTGCAAAGAATAGTGGCTAACGTTGTCCGAACCTAACAACGCGGTAACGATCTCGAAGAAAACAGACTTTCCATTGGCTCCCGAACCATACAGCAATAAGGTCTTTTCCAGCTTGAGTTTGACCGGTGAAACGAACAGGTAACCAATATATTCAGCCAGAATTTTTTGGCAGTCCAGGTCGGGCTGCACTCGGTTTAGAAACTGCTCAAATAGTGGGGCCTTAGCAGTAGGGTCATAAGCAAATGGGAGTTGATGCGTCAGAAAGTCAGCCGGATCCGGAGCGCGCAAGTCCTGACTTTCTGTGCTGATGTCAAAGGTTCCGTTGGTCAAATTGATCTTAACAATAGTGCGGTCAGCCACTGGGGCGGGTAAGTAAGCTGTTTCGGTAAATTGCTCGAATAAGCTTTTAGAAAATTCCACATAGCGGGCTTTAAACTTGTCAATGCCCATTCGTTCGGCTGCCTTTCGCAAAAACGCCTTTAGGTCGTCTTTATCAATCGTTTTCCAGAAGGCTCCATTGTAGGCGTAGAAAAAGGCATCCCGGCGACAAAGACCCCATTGATTCCGTTGGGCTAGTTCGAGTACCTGTTCGACGGTAATCACTATGTAGTGTTCTTTCTTTAGTTTGGCGTCCTCATTGTCGGGGGGCAATTCGGCTAATTCTCGAAAGTCAACCTTTAGGACTTGCAAAAGCAGGATTTGCATAACCTGATCGTGCGTTTGATAAACAAAGGCGTTCTGTTTTAAGCGTTGGGCATCAGCATTGATAGCGTCTTGTAAACCAGCTACTGTGATTGTATTTTTGGGTGCTTTACTCATAGTAATAGGGAGTTAACCGCTTTCGGCTGCAACCCGAAAGCGGTTTTCGTTTAATTGGATTAAGCACAAGACGAATAGGCGCTTGATTTGATGAGAAACTGAGCGGTAAACCACTGCCAGAAAGCTTCAAAGTCACGGGCAACGTAGTACCGTCCCCCAGCTTTTTCAACCAGGTAAGCGGTTTTACGCTGGTCGTCGCTTAGTCGATCTTTGCTTACTTTGACTTCAATACTGAGGTGTTGGCCGTTCAGAACGGCGTGAACATCGGCAGTTCCCTTGCGGGTCTGACTTTTAGTCCATCGTCCCAACTTCTCATTGTATTGGCCTTGTGTATTGATGCGAACGGCATAGCCGCCGTGCAACTCAATACAGGCAATTATAGCCGTAGTTAAGCCGTTAGCGTCCCGGTCATTATATTTGCTTTTGGGTATGAGCTTAGCCGGAAAGTTAGGGCTTCGTTCAGCCTTGCGCTGATCGGCAAGGGCGTTGAGGTGTTGCAGGGCGTTCATGCTGGCAAACCTCCTTTCGTTTCCCGGTTGCCCTCATCCAGCCATGCTAACAATTCAGAACGTCTAAACGTCAGGCGGTTACCACGTTTCTTGTGAGGAATAGCCCGCTGTGATACGAGCGTGTAAATTCTGGCAGCTGATAGTCTGGTGACTTGCCGGGCCAATTCAATGCCTCCTGTTTCATCGGGGGGGGCGGAAGGGATAGATAATAAGGTCGTCAGATAGTCAACCTTACGGCCTAACTCATAAACATATTCTGGGAGTTGGTCAAAAGTGATAGGTTGCTTTTGCATTGCTGGTAAGGCGTTTTTGTGAAACTTCCAGCAATACTAGTAGGGCGCATAGGTAGGGTTTGAGAAGCAGTTATAGCAGTTGAAAAAAAGTAGCAGCAGTTGTTAAACAGTTATTTCCAGTCCTTCTTAGCGTTTTGAGAATTATTAAATGTATCGAAAACAGTTTTGTACTCATAATTGGTAAAATGGTCTGTCAATAACTGGACGTACTTCTGTTTACAGTGCTTTGTTGACTCAACTGCGTAATCCTGTGTACAGCGCTGATAGTATAGATAGAATAGTTTAGTAACTGATGTGCGCTCACTTTTTGCTATGTTAAAGGTGAGTTTTGGTATGTTGGCGCTACCAACAAAAGCACGTTCGATAAACTGCTCAACCTGTTCGGCCGTTAGGAATGGTTTACCGTTCTTACTATTGTTGTCTGCCAACTTTATAAACCATTGTCTGACCTCCTGCAATGCCATACTGTTGAAGTTGTTCTTTTGATCATCAATAGCCGCTGGCGTTGAGGTGTCTGAGTCATTATGCTGACTATCTTTAAGATAGGGCTTAATCTCACCTATGTATTGTTCAATGGCATCTCGAACTAAGAACATGAAGTCATTTAATCGCTCATAAATTTCAGGCCAATTCACGGTAGGTGCTTCATTCAATTCGGGAAATTGATCGGCTGTTTTCCTTTCAAAAGCTGATAGCTGTGTACATAAGTCATCTAAGGTTTTTCGGTAGGACTGTAAGCTCACTGAACGGTTTTCTTTTTCAACTTCATTACGGGCTTGTCTTAATTCATTCCGGAAGTGGGTAAGCTGATACTGCAAAACTTTTTCTATTCGGCAACTATATAACCAACGGCGTACGTCATCCCCAGAATTTGGACGAGGCCCGTCAGGAAGGCGACGAATGCCTAAAAACACAATCCTGCACGAACCTTCATGTGGATTTTGTTTCATGCGTTCAAGCCTATCATATTCATTCTTTAGGTATTGTATGGCCGTCGGGTCATCACGTAGTAAATCTATCCCTTTTAAAGGATCACTACCGAATACAGTATAAAGAAGACGGATTTCGTCAAAGACCTTTTGTGTTATGCTTAACACAATTAAAGCGGGCTGGCTTTTGTCAGTGTCATATTCAGCGGTCATGGCCTAAAAAGTTTATAGTAAAGCATCATAAGCCGAATCAACAGTTTCCGATGCGAACGAATCCAGATAGATGGCGGTAACTGCTTCGGTCTTATGACCCAAAGCCTGACTGATTACAGCCGTAGCTGTTCCTTTCTGTCGTAAGGTTGTAGCGAATGAATGCCGGGCTACGTAGGTCGTCAAAGGAGTACTGATACCGACTCGTTCTCCCAAAATCTTTAAGTCAGCATTGATCATTGCTGAAACCTTATGTGTTCGGTTATGAACCTGGGTAGCTGTTTGATGCTTCTGGGTGTTTAAGATTGGGAAAACGTAGTTGTCAGGACTAGTGTAGGTGTAAGACCGGTACTGCTCAATAATGGCAACAGCAGGGGATAATAAACGAATGGAGAACTTGCCACCTGTTTTCTGCCGGATATAAGTCAGCCGGTGATTGCTTTCGTTGTCGACGCTGAGGTTATGCCAACGGAGTTTAGCCAGGTCAACAAAGTTGATTCCACCACAGTAGAAAGAAAACAGGAATACTGACTTTGCTAATGTTAGTCGTTCAACTTCAATAGCATTTCTAAGGTTAGCCGATTTGCCGGTAGCCGTTCCAATGGGTATAAATGCTTCAATTTTACGAATATCGTCCCGGCTAATGGCCCGTTTTTGAGTGGAGGTATCAAACTTGCCAATACTGAACTTGTGCTTTTCTGAGATATTACGGGCAAAGGGGTAATGATCAGGCTTAGCTAAACCTTCTGCAATAGCTTTATTAAATACGGCTCGTAACGTTCGGTAACGATTAGATAAAGTCGTATCACTATTGCCCCGTTGTCGGAGAAAGGTTTCAAGCTGATTGCAGAATCGTACCGTCACCTGACTGAATGGTACATCTTTTTTTTGAGGACCGTGTAACTTATGTAAGAAGTCGGCAAGCTGGTTTTTGAGGTCACGGTAAATGATGCTGTTTCCCTTTTGTCGGGCTGCTATCATAGCCGTTACGAGTTCATCAATATAAGCTAATAAGGTAGCATCACGGGTCCTTTTTCGGCCTTCAATAGTTTTGCTGGCTACGGTACGGGCATCGTGTTTCTCATCAGCACTGGCTAAAGCTTCAGCTGTATCAGCATACTTGTTCTCCCAGCTAGTTAATTTTTTAATTAGTTCTTCCCGATAAGGTTCAGGATAGCTCTTTCGGATAGCTTCCTTAAAACCCGTGTACTTGTCATTCCAGTATTTAGGGGCCAAGCTCAGACCGGTAGCAACAAATTTCGTTTTACGATCTTTGGTAATACGAACCCAGAATGGGTGTGATCCGTCAGAAAGGGTTTTGGCTGTACGGTAAATTATCCTAACGGTAGCCTTGCCTTCTTTGTGTTCAGTAGTACGAGCCATTGTTGTACCTAACATTTTTGGGTACAACATTAGGTACAACAAATATAATAAATAGTGTTGTGCCTACGACAAATGATAATAAAGTACTTTTGTGTAACTCGTTCATTATCAGTAAAAATAACAACCGGTTATAATTTATAAAGATAATAAGTCGTAAGCCTTCTAAGCAGACGGTCAAGCGTTCGAATCGCTTCGGGGTCACTTGATAATGAGCCGGTTAGCTAGGTGCTGATCGGCTCGTTTGTTTTTGTTTAAACAAGTACTTCTTTTGAGGAGGCAGACGTATGGATCCTAAAAGACCATTGTCTGTGTAAAACGGTTGCTTTATACCGGCAGGTACACCCTGAACGTAGCGCCCTGGCCAGGCTGGCTGGTGGCCGTAATGGCCCCGCCATGATTCGTCGCTACTTTGGCGCAGATGGCCAGCCCAATGCCGGTGCCGGCAAATTCATTTTTGCCGTGCAGCCGCTGGAAAACCTGAAAGATGCGGTCAACATACTTCTCGTCAAAGCCGATTCCATTATCGGATATATCAATGCGGTGATAGGCACTGGCTGCACGCGTGGGTTTTACCAAAGGCGGCATATCACTGGCCGGTATCTGATATACGTTGACCCGGATTTGCGGATTTTCCAGCGTACCATCGGAGGCCCGTCGGCGGAACTTCAGGGCATTGCTTAATAAATTCTGGAATAACTGCCTTAGCTGAGAAGGGTCGCCCTGCACCATTGGCAATGGATCGATCTCTACAAGGGCATTTGTTTCCTGAATAACAAGTTCCAGGTCCGTCAGAACGGTATTGATGACCTGAGTCAGAGGAACGGACATGCTGACCTCCTGCTGGGTAGAAATACGGGAAAAAGCCAATAGATCTTTGATCAGAATCGACATCCGGCTGGCTGCCGACTGCATACGTTCCAGCAGATCAACTCCATCGCCAATCTGAGTGGCATACTGGTTCTTCAGAATATCGCCGAAGGATTGAATTTTTCGAAGCGGCTCCTGCAAATCGTGGCTGGCGATGTAAGCAAACTGCTGAAGGTTCTCGTTCGACCGCTTCAGATCGGCATTCAGGTAGTGCAGGTTTGTGTTGGCCACACTGAGTTCTTTTGTTCGTTCGGCTACACGTTCTTCAAGTTCGGCCGCCAATGCCCGATACCGGGCTTCGCTTTCCTGAACGGCCGACCGGGCCTGTTCGGCAGCTTTGCGGGCCTGAATCAGCTCAGTCTCAAAGTTATGACGCTGGCCAAGTGGTAAATACGCACAGAGCGTTAACAGATGCCCTTCCTGAGGCTGACTTACGGCATTGAGTAAGATGGGAATCCGCTGATTTGTTCGGCCCAGAAGGGTTAGCACTACTTCGTCAACTCGTCCGTTCAGGTTAAGGAGAGGATAAAAATGCGTTTGGTAAAACAGTCGACTGGCTACCGTGAGTACTTCACTGAAGGGCTTTCCCAATAGCTCAGCAGAGGTATAGTCCAGATGTTGCTCAACTGTATGATTAATTGTTGTGATGAGGCCCGCTTCGTTGAACAGAATAACACCGCAGGGAAGCTGGTTAACCAAATCGTCCATAAGGGAGTAATAACCATCTAAACCGGTTGAGTACGTAATAGATACTCATTCATGAGGGTAACTGTTTCGGTGGGGGCACTCATATGAGGGCAATGACCGGTTGCATCCATGTAGCGCAGGGTGCTGTGGGGAAGATGGCTATGCATAAACTCACCAACCGCTAAGGGAGCAATGATGTCATTGGCGCACTGGAGAATGAGTGATGGTGTCTGCAGTTTATGTAAATCCTGCCGATTGTCGGAGAGCAGGGTAGCGCGGGCGAACTGCTGCATAATCACGGGGTCTGTTGAACAGAAGCTTTGCGTTAGTTCCTGCCCTAGACCGGGCCTGTCGGGGGTGCCCATAATAGCCGGGGCCAGCGTATTGGCCCAGCCGATGAAGTTATGATCCATCAGGTCGAGCAGTTCGTCAATGTCGGCCCGTTCAAAGCCGCCGATATAATCCGGCTGATCATTGATGTAGCGGGGAGACGGCCCAATCATAATGAGCTTTTCAAAACGCTGAGGCTGCTGAATGGCGGCCAGGATGCCAATCATGGAGCTGACTGAGTGGCCCACAAAGATGATATTGTTCAGCTGGAGCGCTTCGCAGATATCCAGTATATCCTGAGCATAGCCAGTTAGCTCGTTGTACCGCTGAGGGTTATAGGCCGTTACGTCGGATTGGCCGGAACCTACGTAGTCAAACAGAATCAGTTTGTAGTCCTCTTCAAACGCCGGGGCAACATAGCGCCACATATTCTGATCGCAGCCGAACCCATGAGCAAACAGCATAGGCTGAGTTCCCTTGCCTGATACGTTTACGTTATTACGCTTCAATATATCCTGAGCCATTGATCGATGGGTTTTTAGTACCTGAATATAAGCAACGAACGGGCGGGCTTATACGGTTCCATAATAAATGAACAGCCAGCTGTTCATTTATCAATTAAATTAGTTTTGCTGCGTCTGGACGCTCCAGAGAACCCTGGAATAGGTTCGGGCCGCTCAAACAGACAAATTAAAACCCCTTCGGAAAGCCAAAGGGGTTTTAATTTGAAAAGAATTACAGATAATCGATCAAACGTCGGCCGACAATTCCGTGCTGTAATTCCCGGCGGAGTACGGCCCGCCGACGTCGCGGGTGCGTCGAGATATACATAACCCGCATCTTAAGTACGAAGCTTACCACCATATACAGGCCAAACAGACAGCCCAGAATCAGCAGCGACTGTGTGTTGGAAATGTTGCGGTGCAGCAGGAAGAAAAGTATCGTATTCAGCAACGAAGCTCCGCAAAGCAGGGCTGTGGCCTGAATGTGCGAGAGCCCATTATCCAGCAGAATATGATGCATGTGATTCCGATCGGCCGAGAACGGTGACCGACCCGCCAGAATACGCACCAGAAAGACACGTAACGTATCGAAAATAGGCACAATCAGAATGACGATGGCGATAATGGGCGCGTTGAAGAAAGCTGTTGGTTCGAACCGGAACGATGCATTCAGATTAACGAACCGCACGGCGAAGAAAGCCAGCATGAACCCAATAATCAGCGAGCCGGTATTGCCCATGAAAATCTTGCTGGTTTTCGAGAAGTTAAACCGCAGAAAACCCAGCAGGGCGCCCGCCAGCGTGAAGGCCAGGCAGGCCATCGTAAAGTGATTGGTCAGTAGAAACCACGCGCCGAACGTGCCGCTGGCGATGGTGGCAATGCCGCCCGCCAGCCCGTCGATGCCGTCAATGAGGTTTATCGCATTCGTCAGGGCAATGAAGATAAAGCAGGTGAGCAGAATACTGATCACTTCTTCAATATGATGAAAGCCCATGATACCATACAGGTAGTCGACCCGCAGATTCCCGAAGAAAATCAGAATGATAGCGGCCAGAACCTGAAACAGAATCTTCTTGGCGGGGTCAATTCCGACCAGGTCATCCTTGATGCCAATAAAGAACAGAATGGTCATGCCCGCCACCGACAGGTTTGTCCGGTAGATGTCGGTCTGATCAATGCTCGGCCAAAGGAAATAGGCAATCAGGATAGCAGCATAAATGGCAATCCCTCCAAACGTGGGGGTTGGGGTAGAGTGGGACCGGCGCTCGCCGGGCTTTTCCATTAAGGACTTTAGTTCGGATATCTTGATGACGACTGGAATCGACACTACCGAGACAAAACAAGCGACCAGAAACGACAAAATACACTGGTATAAACCGAGCGTAAATAATTCGTCGTTCAGTTTGTTCTGTAGGTAGGCAATCAGTAAATCCACATTCATAAGGCTGTCAGTTAATTAGCCAATTGGCCTCTCTTCGAGGAAACAATCAGGCAAAACCTGTTCGGACTGGCCTCCACATTGAACCTGAGCCCTGGTTTTCAGGGGTATATCGTGCTCACGTGGGGCATAAATTTGATTCGTTTTGCCAAAAAGGCAAGCGTAATCTGATCAAACGGTATTCGACTCCCGCTTAACCGGACCCGGTATTTCCGGCGGTTTCGTGATATACTGCTTCAATTTGCGCAGGGGTTTCAGCCATAATGTAAAGAAATATGGCTTCATCCCGTTGAGGTCCCAGGCCGCCCGGTCTTCCTGATTCGCCCGTAAGCGGTTCTTCAGACTGCTGTTGCTGATACCCCCCGCCCGCATCACAATCGTAACCTCATTCATATAGGCAAGGCGAGCCTTGTGTTTATGAATGAACCGAAGCATCAATTCGTAGTCGGCCGCACTTTTCAAGTCGAGCCGAAATAAACCGTAACGCTCATACAGCCATCGTTTGGCAAAAAATGACAGGTGACCAGGCATCCAACCCCACAGAAACGCGTTTTCGCTGTACCAGCCCGACCGCCAGTAACGCTTCAGCTGACTTGTGTCGTGCCGATCTACGTAGAGCATATCTCCATAGACAGCGTCGCTGTCAGAACGTTTAAATAGAGAGACCATATTTTCGATCACTCCGTTGTGTCGATAAAAATCATCGGCATTGAGGAGCCCGATTACGTCGCCGGTTGCCAGGCGGATGCCTTTGTTCATGGCGTCGTACAGGCCTTTGTCGGGTTCTGACAGGAATCTGGCAATTTTTGTACCATAAGATTTAATAATATCAATAGTCCCATCTGTTGACTGCCCATCGACAAGGATATACTCAATGTCCGGGTAGGTCTGGTTCAGGACTGAGTCAATACAATCCCGGATGTGTTCGGCCCCGTTGTAAACGACGGTAATAATTGAAACTTTCACGTAATGATGGACAAATGTGGGGTTCCTGGCTTATCTGTTTTAATTAACTAAGCGAAGATTTCCCGTTTACGAACCCAGACCGCCGGGTTTCCCTGATAAATACCATACTCGTCCAGCGACCGCGTCGCGACCGAATTGACGGCCAGCACGGAGTGCGAATGACACCGTACGCCCGGACAAACCACCGACTTGGCACCGATCCAAACCCCATCATCGAGGGTGATCGGACGGGCGGTCAGGTCGAAAGTCGGCCGGCGATAATCATGGTTGCCGGTCAGCAGCATGGCGCCCTGCGACAGACAAACGTGGCTGCCAATGACAACTTCGCTCAGGTTGTCAATCCAGACCCGCTCGCCAATCCAGACGTGGTCCCCCAAGGTCAGAAACCAGGGGTATTTAATGTTTACGCCCGGCTTAATAACAACGCCAACGCCCATTTTCGTCCCGAAGGCTTTCAAAACGAATCGTTTGAGCGCCATAGGGATTGGAAAGTAGGTATTCAGAACTAATGAATTGGCTAGAAACCACAGGATGAGCTTCCAGCGCGGTCCGGGTTTATACCAACTGATATCGTAGATCGAAAAATCGGTTCGGCCAGCCATCTGCTCAGGATTAGTTGCCGGGGCTGAGGTCTTTACCATAATGCGTTCGGAAATAGTGAATGATCGCCTGTTTCTCACGTCCGGCGTGGAAATAAACTTCGAACAGCTTTGCATCAACTAAAAAGCGGTACCAAAGTCCCTGCAGGAAATGCCACATCAGACCTTTCTGACCGTCCAGAAAGCCCAGGCGAATGAAGTACCGATAGAAAAAATACAAAAAAGGCCGGGTAAATAACGGCAGGGAAGCGTATTGTATTTTAAAGTACCTGGTTCGCTGTTCCTGTGAGCCAAACAGTTTAGGCTCGACGCGTTGCGTCTCGTCAAAATTATAGTTTATGTTCAGTAAATCAATGACTTCCCGAATGGCGTAATTGTTATGCTTTTGTGTCCACCAGGTCAGGTTGTTCAGATTGTGGTCGACCAGATCGTTCTGAAACTGAATGGTTTTGCCCTGACTTAGTTTGATGTGCTCGTCCATCCAGGTTTCTTCGCAAATGCCCTGATCCCGGCGCCAGAGCCGCAATAGCCAGATCGGATAATACGCCCCGTGCCGTATCCAGTGCCCGAAGAAGAGCACCCGACGCTTAACGTAGATGCCCGAAACGTCAGCGGGCAGATCAGGCAGCCGCTGGTTGATTTCGGCGGCCAGTTCGGGCAGCACGTACTCGTCCGAATCCATCCGCATCAGCCAGGTCGTCTGGAACGGGTTGTTCGTAATGCCGTAATTAAACTGAGTCGCATAGTTAACCCAGGGATTCTGTGTAACAACGGCGCCCAGCGAACGGGCAATCTCAACGGTGCGATCGGTCGAGAACGAGTCGACAATGAATATTTTATCGGTAAACGGGTGCAGACTCTGCAAACACCGGGCGATGTGTTTTTCTTCGTTATGCGTCAGAATAATGACTGATACGTCGGCCATGCCCAAATAAGATACGTTCGCTAAAAATGCCCCAGGCATCAGCAGATACCCAAAAAGCGGTTATTTTTACTGGAACGTTTACGCTGATAAGTTCTGCAATACTATCACTTTTTTTAGACGGGAAAAAGCCGATGAAGCTACTTTACGCCTGCTCTGTATTGTTTTTATTCTATTTTACGGCCTCCGCTCAGGTCAGTTTCGACCAGTTACCGCATGACTTACAGCTTTACCCGCGGGATACGGCCAGCCAGGCCCAGGTGCCCGTTAGTGGAACGATTACGGCGGCCGGATACACCAAAATTGGTATGCAGGTGCTGCGGGAGGGAAAGCTGGCCCGCGTCGTCAGTCAGACGCTGAGCCCGGCGGCTACTAATACTCCGTTTCGCCTAACCGCCCCGATCAAAGCCGAGCGGGCTGAGTACCAGTTCCGGGTATTTCTTTACAGAGGTGCTGATTCTATGCTGGTGGCCGACCGGAAACGGGTGGTCTGTGGGGACGTATATATCCTGCATGGGCAGTCGAATGCCTCGGCTCTGGCCGGGCTGGACACGTATTACTCGTTTGACTTCGACGATAAATACCTGAGAAACTGCACCTATCCCTATGGCTCGTCGAACATACCGGGCGAAATGAAATGGTATGCCGCTAAAGAGCCGTATGGCAATGTTGGTGGCTTTGGCCTCACCCTGCAACGGCTCATTATGGAGCAGTACGGGATTCCCACTGCGGTCCTGAACGGAGCCTTTGGCGGAACGGGGATTGCCGCGCTATCGGCCCGAGATCCGGTGAACCACGCGAATCTGAGTACGTTCTATGGGCGACTGCTATTCCGGGCGCAGTGGGCAGGGGTGGCTAAACAGGTGAAGGGGATTATCTGGAAACAAGGCGAGGACGAAGCCGGCAACGGCGCAGATGGCTACGACGAAAAGTTTAAAACACTGTATAACCAACTGCGTGAAGATTACGGCAATGCCCGCATTTACGTCGGTCAGATCAATATTCTGGCGGATCGGGTGGAGGGCGCGGCTGCGTTACGTGATTTTCAGCGACGCACCAAGTACCTGTTTAAGAACGTAGAAACGATTGCGACCATCGGGGCCAGAGGATATGATGGTATTCACTACGATCCGCTGGGGCATCAGCAACTGGCGTATGAACAGTTCCGGCAGATTGCGCGCGACTTCTACGGCTCAAAAGACACGGTTCAGATTAACTCGCCCGATATTAAAAAGGTGTTTTACAACACGCGTAAAGATTCGATTACGCTGGTCTTTGACGAAGGCATGCAGATGGTCTGGAAAGATACGGCCTACTACAATTTCGCGACGGGTGCCAAGCTGGGCAGCCGCGATCTGAAAGATTATTTTTACCTCGACGGGGAAGCTGGCTGGGTGACGGCTGGCTCGGCCAGTGGCAACCGGGTGACGCTGCGCCTGAAGCAGCCCGCGTCGGCCAAGCAGATTCGCTACCTGCCTGCTTATTTTTCGGACGCGCTGTCGCCGTTCTATAACGGCCCAACCTTACGGAACACGCGCGGGATGCGGGCGTTCAGCTTTGATGGCGTAGCCATTTCCGACCAGATTACGACCGTCACGACACTGGCGGCCAAACCTCTGTCCGAAAAACAGATTCAATTGAGCTGGACTGCGCCCCCAACCGCCCAGAGGCAGGTGCTGGAACGGGCCGACGGAACGCCCGCTACGTTTAAAACCCTTGCGACGCTGGAAGCCGGTAAGGCAACCTATACCGACGAGAACCTGCCCGATCCATTCGGTACCTATTTTTACCGCTTGCGTGCGTTCAGCGATGTGTCGGAGTCGGCCTACAGCAACGTCGTAACGGCCCGGCCGCTGGTGCTGGGTACGATTGCTGAAGCCGGACCAGCGATACGTTTGTATCCCAATCCGCTGGCCGCCGACCGGACGTTACGTGTGGACGCGGGCCAGCGGACGATTATCGCGCTGACGGTGCGGGACCTTATGGGCCGGACCGTGAAGAACTGGCAGGGGAAAGCGCCCCGGGAGCTGGCCATAACGCTGGACGAGGTTACGGCCGGTTTGTACGTGGCCGAACTGCAAACGGCTGATGGGCAGGTGCAGCAGCAGAAGATTATAGTCCGCTGAGTAAACCCCTCATCTGTTTACACCGGATTGCTTAGTTTTGTGCTCACAACCATCGCTACCTGACGATTTATGCGCCTTGTAATCCTGACGCAGGACGACCCGTTTTACCTCGCCCGCAATATTGATTATCTACTCAAAAAGCTTCCTCCCTACGCTGAAGTGGTTGCAACGGTAGTGTTTGAGGTGTCGCCGTTTGGCAAACGGGAAAGCTTTAGCGAGAAGATAAAGAAGACCTACGATATTTTCGGGCTCCCGTTTTTCATCCGCTACGGATTCAAGTTTGTGGCCTCGAAGCTGGACAGCCGCAACAACGTTCGCAAGGTTCTGGCCGACCGGAACATACCACTCATCCATATTGAAGGCAACATCAATAAGGACGAAAATCTGGAGAAAATTCGGGCCTATAAACCCGATCTGCTCGTATCGATTGCGGGGAATCAGATTTTCCGGCAGAAACTGCTCGATACGGCCACCCACGGCTGCGTCAACCTGCACACGGCTCTGCTGCCCAAATACCGGGGGCTGATGCCTTCGTTCTGGGTGCTTAAAAACGGCGAAACCCACACGGGCGTATCGGTCTTTTTCGTGGATGAGGGTATCGACAGTGGCCCGATTCTGGTGCAGAAGAAGCTCCCTATTGGCAACATGAGTCAGGCCGAGCTGATCGAAGTAACCAAAAAGATGGGTATGGACGCTATTCTGGAATCCATCGAAAAAATCCATTCGGGCGATTACGAGCTCATCGAAAACGATGCCGCCCAGATGACCTATTTTACCTTTCCCACCCGAGAGGACGTAAAGGCGTTCCTGGCCGCCGGCAAGCGGTTTTATTAATCTGAAAGATGGAAGCTTTGAAGAGGGCGAGCAACGGTTGGATGCTCCGTTCCTTTCACAGCGCACCTTCCGTACGCATGAATATCCTGACATTTGATATTGAAGAATGGTTTCATCTTCTCGACAATGCCTCAACCCGGACCGAAGCCGAGTGGAGCCGTTACGAAACACGGATTTATAAGAATATGGACCTCATCTTTCAGTTACTGGAAGATACTAACAGCCGGGCCACGTTCTTCTGTCTGGGCTGGGTCGCCGATAAGCACCCGGACGTAATCCGACGGATTGATGCGGCTGGATTCGAAGTCGCGACGCATTCTTACGCGCACCAACTGGCTTACGAGCAGACCCCCGCCGAGTTTCAGGCTGATCTGGAGCGGTCGATCAAGCATTTGCAGGATTTGACGGGTAAAAAGGTCCGGGCGTACCGGGCACCGGGGTTTTCTATCAAAGAGTTCAACCGCTGGGTGTTCCCCATTCTCATTGAGCAGGGGATTGAAATTGACTGCTCTGTTTTTTCGGCGCGTCGGGCGCACGGGGGCGATGCCTCGCTGGCGATGTTTGAGCCGGGCTATCTCGACGTGGGCGGAACGCTGCTGAAGGAATTTCCGATTAATACGGCCGCTGTTCTGGGGCAGGATCTGATTTTCTCGGGGGGCGGCTATTTCCGGTTATTGCCTTACCGCGCCATTCGTGGCCTGATGCAGCGGTCGAATTACGTTATGACGTATTTCCATCCCCGCGATTTCGACGCTGGTCAGCCCATGATACCGGGACTGAGCCGGTCGCGGCAGTTCAAGTCCTACTACGGTCTGAAGGGCTGCCTGCCTAAGTTGAAACAGCTTCTGACGGAGTTCGCTTTTGTCGATCTGGCCGAGGCCGAGCAGCAGGTTGACTGGACGAAGGTTATTCGTCGGGAAGCAATCCGCTAATTTCGGTTGGTTTTCGCTACCTTCTGATACTCATCCAGCAGCCGCTTGGCTACAACGTCAATATCATACTGCGCCCGAAGGAGCGCCGTAGCGTTCTGGCTGACGCGCTGGCGCAGGCTGTCATCGCTGAGCATCTGTTCCAGCCCCGCCCGAACGCCCTCGGGGGTAAGCTCCTCCAACAAACCAGCCGCTTCGTGCGCCCGGATGGTTTCGCCGAAGCCCACCCGATCCGAAACGAGCGCAGGCGTTCCGGCCGCCATTGCTTCCAGAACCGCCATCGAAAATCCTTCCGAGTAGGAGGGAAGCGTAAACAAATCGGCATCGGCCAGGGCGGCTTTCTTATCATCGCCGGTGAGCATCCCCACCATCCGTATGGAATCGCCCAGATTGTGCTGTTCTATAAACTGTCGGGTGGTGGCTTCATACCCATCGTCCGAACCGGCTAAGGCCAGTATGGCGTCGGGGTGGGTCTGAACGTAATCCCGAAAGGCAGGTAAGAGCAAATCCAGCCCTTTCTTTACGTTCAGGCGGCTCATGAACAGCACCAGCTTCCGGTCGGTGGGGAGATTGAATTTTTTACGGAAGGTTCCTTTGGGGGGAAGCCGCGCAAAATCACTCATCTTAACGCCATTTGGGATAATGACGACGTTGGGATGTTGAGTGCCCAGGTAGCGCAGCAAATCCTCGCGCTCGTCGATGTTATTGATCTGCACCAGATCGGCCCGGCGTAAAAAAGCCTTCTGCGCGAGCGTGTCGATCAACTGCTTTTTCCAGTTGTTGTGAGCGTAGACCCAGCGGTCCAGTACACCGTGAATCGTTATAACTTTGGCCACCGTCTGGTCGAGCAAAAACGGAGCCAGGGTGCCAAAATGCCATAGACCGTGGCAATGAATGACGTCGTATTCGCGAATGTGCTTCTGGAGATAGCGGTACAAATCACCCGAAACCTCCCGGAAGAAGCGGCTGATAATGGGCGTGCGCTGACACAGAATCAATCGGGCGCCTTCCGGAACCGGATAGGCTTTTTCGCCGGGGGAGATTGGACTGAGAATGTCTACCTGATGGCCGTAACGCAGAGCAACCTGCGTGTGGTCGAAAATAATTTTGGGCGGACCACCAGCTTCCCAGGTGTAAGCGCAGATATTCAGAATTCGCATAAGTGCCGCGAAATAACCACTTACGCGGTGATTTTCATAAACCCATCGAGCATTTCCTGCGCAACGGCCTCGGGCGCATAAGGAGCAATAGTCTGCCGTCCGGACTGTCCCATCTGTTCGGCGTTAACCTCGTTATTCATAAATCGGAGCAGTAGGCGGGTTAGCAGAGCTGGCTGATCGGGGGAGAAGATAAACCCATTCTGGCCGTCGCGAACCAGGTCGGGTACGCAGCCACAGCGATCCGACACAATGACGGGCAGGCCGCAGGCCATTGCTTCATTGACGACCAGTCCCCACGGCTCTGAACGGCTCGGCAGCACCAGTACATTGCTTAGGGCGAGAATATCCGGAACGAGGAACCAGGGCCGACCAGGCAGAATCTGTACGATGTCGGTCAGTCCCAACGCAGCGATCTGTTTGGTAAGCGCATCCTTTTCGGCGCCATCGCCCAGCAGAAGCAGGCCCCAGTCAGCGGCATTCGCCGATTGCGCCAGGGCTTCGGCAAAGGCCGATAGCAGCGCAGGCAGATTTTTAAACTCAATTAAACGCCCAACGAATATAAAATTATTGGGGCGCAAGCCGAGGGCTGTCTGCTGTTCAGAGCGGGTCGTCAGGGCCTGCTCGTAGGCGGTCCGGAGCGCGTGGTTGTCGACCGCGTTTTTCCGGAGCAGAATTTTTTCCGGCGCAACGCCTAAGCCGTTCAGGTATTCGGCGGATTGGTTTCCGAAGCAGAAAAAACCATCGCACTGGCTAAACACCCACCGCTTGAACGATTCTTTCAAACCTCCCCGCTGGTGATCGGCGGCCGTGCTTTCGTTCTGCATAACGACCCGAATCCCATTGGCCTTCGCCCATAGCAGCAGCAGCAGCTGAGCCGGATCGTAATATCCCGTCAGGTTGATGACGTCGGGCCGGAAGGCTTTCGCCCGCTGAAACAGAGCCACAGCCCGTTCACGCAGACTTACATCTTCCAGGAACCGATCAAACAGAAGTTCGTAGCTGTATAAATACGTTGGCGTGTGTGTATCGGTTACGGTTTCCAGACCAGCGCGGGAGCGTTCATTGCGGGCAATCTGCAGGACATGCACGGTTACGTCGGGTTGCTGATCGGCCAACCGTTGTAATGCCTGAAAAACACTGGACTTGTAGTGCGCCCACAGCAGGTTATGAACAATCAGAATCCGCATCAGGTGGCCTGGGTAGTAGGCACGACCTCAAACTGCTCCGAATCGATCAGGGCTGGGCGGTCGGACAGGTAAGCCGGAAACAGGTGTTCGACACCCATAAACCGGATCATCAGTGCCAGCGGAAACCAGAAGGCGATTTCGTTCGGGCGGCCGTTGGTAAACAATTGCACCAGCACCAGCATATAGAAGTAAGCCAGGAAGGTGTTCAGTGGATTCGGATTAGTACGCATGATCCGTACGCTGTGATATAGAATCATGATGTTTAGTCCGCCGAAAAGAATAAAGCCCAGAACGCCCATGTTCGTAAGAGCTTCCATAATCGGCACGTCCAGATACAGAAATTTGTAGCCGAAGCCCAGAATCAGCATGTGCAGGTGTCCAACCAGTACGTTTGAGAAGAAAAGCGCACTCACCGAGCGGTTTGCCGCCGATGCGTCCAGCGTGGCCTGGGTTCCTTTTACTTTCATCCCCAGCAGCGCATAAATGTTCTCCATATTTCGTTCCACGAAGCCGATTACGTAGCCATACAGAATCGCGTAGGCATCGTAATACCTCCGGAAGAAGAACATGAGTCCAACAATGCCGACGATAATGGTAATGATAGGGACGGGTTTGAAAAGCCCACGAACTGTTGAGCGGATCTGGGCGGGCCGGACGTTGAAGAACATGAAGAACATCAGCGCCAGAATCAGGGCCACGATACTGGAGCGTGTTTGGGTCAGCACCAGAATTGCTACGTTAAAGACGGCCGAAAACAGGGCCAGTAAGCGAAAAATAAACCCGGTCTGGGGGCGTACCGTCCAGATTACGCAGGCAATAACACCCATGAAAGCATTGCGTGCGAAGGCATGGGGGTTCCCGGAACCGTCGTCGCCATCGCCCAGGGTAATCGTCGCCCGCTGACCAATGGCCCAGCTTGGGTTGGTCATCAGGGAATACACCAGCGCCAGGTTCGACACCAGCGTAAAGAGAATAACGACGGGGATGAAGACCCGGATAACGTCGTTGGGAATGTTAATGAGCAGAAACAGGAAGATAAAGATATAGGCAAAGTAAATCATGTCTTTGTCGTACTCCTTAAAACCCGGAACGCCATTATACACAAACATGTAGAAAATACAGAGCAAGAGAAAACCGACTCCCATCCAGAACATGGTCAGATTCGGTCGGTAAAGCCGGCGCAGCACTGTAAAGGGAATCATCAGAACCAGACCTGCCGCCAGCGCAATTGCGGTGAAGGCCGTACTGCCCGGTGCGAGCTTCAGCGTTTCCCGAAAAAAGAAGATGAGTGGGTAACCGTCCACAAGAATGCAGATGCCCACCACCAGGCGCATGTAGTCGAGCGTTTGCAGAAAGCGGATAAAATTGCTCATAGTATCGGTCAGTCTATAATCGGCCCCGACGCAGTTGCAGCCGGTGTCGAACGTAGCCAAACTTCCCCTGAAGGGCGAAGGCCGCTAATTTACGGAAACGGCAGTACCGTTGCCAGAACCCGGGACCCAGCGCCGAACGCAGCTGCGGCTGGTATTTTTCCTTAATCCGCTGGTGCTCCTGAAGACCAACGGTTTTGGCGATGTTCGATGATTTGGCGTCGGGCTGTACCCGAAATCCACCCCAGAAGCCATCAACGTGCCGAAACAGAACGCCCGGCTGAACCCCCAGCCTTGCTACAATTTCGTAGTCAATGACAAACCGCAGACTTTCGTCGAGTAATCCAAACTGTTCGAGCCGGTTACGCCGGATAAACAGTGACTGGTTGAATACCTGCATGCCTTCGTAAATATGACACTCCGCGCAGAACTCCGGCGCCCGCAGTTCTTCCAGAATAACGTCCTGCTCGTCGGTAATGTACATGTCCCCGAAAAAAACGTCGGTATCCGGGGCTTTACGCCAGGCGTCGGCTACGCGGGCGAATGCATTGGGCGCAAATACGTCGTCGGAGTTTTGAAACGCGAGGTAGTCGCCGGTAGCCAGCCGAAACCCTTTATTGATAGCGTCCGTCTGGCCGCGGTCTTTTTCACTGACCCAGCCGGCCAGATACTGTTCGTATTTTTTGATGAGCTCCAGACTACCGTCCGTCGAACCGCCGTCCATGATGAAATATTCCAGATTGGGATACTGCTGGTTCAGTACGCTCAGAATCGTACGTTCCAGATACTCCACCTGGTTATAGGAAGGCGTCACAACCGTTAGTTTGGGATACGGCCGACCATCGTTGATGAGCTGAGGTTGAAAGGGCTGGGTAACAAACGAACGGAGCGATTCAGAAGAACGAGGCATGGGCTTACACTAAAGATTGATAAACGGCCAGGGTTTTCCGGGCGGTCTGCTCACACGAAAACTGGCGCAGACGCTCCGTGCCACGTCGGCTAAGCACCGTGCGCAGGTCTTCGCTGGTAATCACGCGCTCCACGGCGCTGGCAATAGAATCGTCGGCTTCGGGGTCGAAGTACACGGCGGCATCGGTCGCTACTTCGGGTAACGATGAGCGATCGCTCAGGATCACCGGACAACCCGCGCTGAAGGCTTCCAGCACCGGAATGCCGAAACCTTCATTGAGCGAGGGAAAGACAAACGCCCGGGCGTGTTGATATAAACTAAACAGGCTGTCGTCGGTAATGAACTGGTAATGAACGCGCTTGCTTAATTGGCTCGCCTGGAACGATGCCTGCTCGTCGACGGTAAACGCGCCCCCGCCCGCGCATACCAGATGCAGATCGGGATGGCGGCTCAGCACTGGTTGAATAGCCCGGAAGAAGCCGCTGAAGTTCTTATAGAGCCCTCGTTTGCCAACGTAAAGCAGGTACGGAAAGGGGAGCGTCCGCAAAGTTTGACGACCCGAAAAACTGGAAAAATTTGTGCCGAGGTGAATCACGCTGATCTTTTCGGGCTTGACCGGAAAGAACCGCAGAATCTCCTGCTTCGAAAACTCCGATACTGAAATAATCCGGCTGGCCTGCTTCATCAATTCTTTTTTGGCTTCGTAGAGCCCTTCGCCTACCTCCGGGTACTGTTTACCGTATCGCTCACTGGTGGCATCGTGAAACGTAATCACGAACGGCTTGCTGCCGATAGACTTCAGAAAATACCGGTGGTAATAGGTCGGGTGGAAGACATCAAACTGGCTCGCCTGAACCCGCTGGAGGCTATACAACCGGTTGAAAAGCGACGCGGCCCGGTTTACGTTTCGCAGATGAGCCAGCCTGGGATAGCGCAGGTGCGAACTGAAGGAGGTCTGATTGAGGTACTCATTATTGGATAACCGCAATGATAACTCAAACTGAATATCCGGGCGATTGTCAAACGAACACATCAGGTCAAAAAAATACCGGGATACCCCACCGTACGACGAACCCGTAAAACACTGATGATCGTATAAAACAGTCATGAATAAAGAACGCAGCTAAACAGCGTTTGTACTTTTTTGGGAAAATACGCCTGCAAAAATACGATTTATAGCCTTGAAACCAAGACGTTCCCTGACTATCCGTGCCAGTGGTCTAGCGCAGAACGGGTAATGGTAGCTCATCCAGAAAGCGCGTAACGGCCCGCAGTGACTGCACGGTTGCCCGTCGCCAGCCGCGCAGGACTACAGGTTCGGGGTGCTCGCCATAGGCTGGCCGGACCATTGTCAATGCTGATGCATTAACGGGAGCCAGCGCCTGCCGGTAGGAGGTCATCAGAGCGCCTACGTCTGGGCGATTGCTGAGGCTAAGCCGGTTCTGGTTCGGGAAATAACCTTCGTCAGGATTATACAACCCCTTGACATTGGCAAACAGCAGGGGCCGGCCCGAATCGGCCAACTTCCAGCCAGTGGCTTCCAGCCGTAGTGTACGGTGCGGTAAGTTCCAGAGCGCAACATGCCAGGCGGGGTCTTTCACAACGTCTACTCCGAGGAAAAAAACGGGCACGTGCATTAGCCAGAGCTGATCGGTGCAGAGACCTTCGCAGAACGCTATATTGGCCCGGGGTTCAACTCGATCCTGCCACCAGGCCAGGAATCGATCGGTTTCTGTCGACCGCCGGAAGGCCATAAAATCAGAGCTGTAGAGCCCCACGTTCTGGAAAAACTTTTCGTCGGGCCAGCGCCTGTCGGCTGGCGCCTGGGTGATAAACGGCGTCAGAAGCAGGTTAGCTTCCCTGAGTTTTTCGAAAATAGGCGTTGTAGAGCCTAAAAAACAGATATTCGGGTCGGCATATACCAGCGTATCGGCCTGGGGATATCGGCGTACTATTTCCTGAAGGAAGGCCGGTTTACAGGCAGCCGCAAATTCGGTTGGCGTATACCGGGCCGAAAGACTGGCCAGTTTCTCGGATGACAGCACCTCGCTTAGGGGAAAGAGCGGATAAGGCGACTGAAAGCCAGCAGGTAAGTGGGCCGGGTCGTCGGCTAAGCCAATGACAACCTGCGACGAGCCGGCACCGGAAGTCTGTTTCGAAAAACTGTCGCCCAGGGCCAGTGCCTGGGGTAGTTGGCGAATCGTACAAAGAGTTACTAACACAGTGGGGCAAAACTAATCATTCGAGCACATCCCCCAAAGCCGCCAGATAAGGTGCATACCAATTAGCCGCTGCGTCGGCGTAGCGGTTGTAATTCCCCTGCTGTAAACTACGCAATACAGGTATCAGTCGCTTTAACCGGTCATGCGGCAGGCAGCTCCGCATGGTATAATGGCACAAACGCCGGTGTAACTGCGCCAAACCGGGCGCATCGGCCGGGACGCGTTCCGCCAGCAATCGGCTTATGATTGCTAGTTGCGACTGTTTTTCCCGGAGAGGTGCCAGTTTTAGCGCCCGGTGCCGCGCAAAGCGGTCACGTAATCGAACCCGTTGGGCAGGCTCTTCCTGGCGCACGCCGACCTGTTGTCTAACGTGGGTGCGGTACAGTTGCAGCGGCTGGTCAATGAATTGAATGGTGTTGTAAGTAGCGGCTACCAAACCGATCCATCCGTCATAAATATAACCCGGAATACACTCGGGAACAGGCAGAACTTTCTCCAGGAAAGGGCGCCGGATAACCGTAGCGCAGCCCATTACCCGGTTACCATCGAGCATGACTTCCATCATTTCTCCGGTTTTCCAGCGGACCTGGGTAAGCTCGTCAAACCGGATCCAGGTCCAGAACCGATTCTGACGGCCCTGTAGGTGTTCGTCGGTTACCCAGGCATCGCAGAAGGCCAACTGATCGTCCGGATGTTCCTGCATATACCGGGTCATGACGCTGATCTTATTCGGGAACCAGTAATCGTCCTGGTCGCAGATAAAAATCAGATCACCCGTACACTCCGATAGTACCCGCTCAAAATTTTTATTGAACCCCAGCTGCTGCGGGTTAACCAGAATACGTACCTGAAACGGTGCTTCGGCCGCCAGACGCTGAAGCAGGGCAACGGTGCCGTCTGTTGACCGGTCATCACAGACAACCACCTCGTCGGGCAGCAGTTGCTGGTCTATCAAGCTCTGCCACTGCGTGGCCAGATAAGCCTCGCCGTTATAGGTGCACAACGCTACCGAAATCGTTGGCCGAACCATATTGGTCATATTGTGCTTAAATTTCGAAGCCGTATTGGGCAAAAATCGGTCGCCAGTAAGCCGTTTCGTGAATGTCCCAGGCGTGACAGCCAAACGGTAGTTGCCCACCGTTGTAATGCTCGATAGCCCGCTGAGGGTAAAACTCAACGGCGAACTGCATGGCTGTTCGATAGGAAGGAATACGTAAAACCGGCCAGTAGCGATTTACTTCGATTCCCCAGAATACGTCTTCATTATATTGATGATGATGTAATTGTTCATACCTGTCAATCTTCCGTCTGAACGTACGCAGCCACTTGAGCATGGCCGGAATGCGCCGGAGCGAAAGCCCGCCATTGCCCACGCGATTTAGACTAATGATTTCGCGGGGCGTTACACCATCTGGTTTCTTTAAATCAAGCATCGTTGCTACTCGTTGTTTGATCCAGAACCATTGTTCATCGCGCCAACTGATAAAATCCCGGTCGCGCAGCCAGGGGGCGCCAATATAATCGTAGTTCTGCAAACACCAGTTGGTTAGCTCATCCCGAAAAACGAAAGCGTCTAACTGATGAATCAGGATATATTCTACGTCCAGAAATGCCCCGTAAAATTCTTCAGACAGCATGAGCCGATTGTAGGCCTGCACGTCGGTGAAGAACCGATCGTCGAACGTTCGAGCCTGCAAAGTAGGGTATAATTTCTGGTAAAGAGAAATATCGAGGGAGTAGGGAGCCACCAGCCAGACCGGGTAGTGGCCTAGTACGCGCATGCATTGCGTTAGGGCAATGTGCTCGTAATCAGTTAGATCAGGTTTGTAAACGGGGATTACTACGCCGACGCTCGCTGGGGCTGGCTGCTTCATACAAGTTTGGGTTGGCCCAGCCGCTGCCAGGCCGCTTCCTGTACCCAGTCGTAGGGCAGTTCGGCGCAGGGATGGCCGTAATTATTCAGAATGGTAATGCCTTCACCCCGTTTATAACGACCTGAATAGGGCATGTACTCTACAAAATCGAAAAGCTGGCCCAGCAAAATAATGCCCTCAGTACCAACGGCGTTGGCCATATGCGCCGGACCACTGTCGATGCCAATAAACAGCCGGGCGTTGCGAATCACTTCGGCTGTTTGAAGCAGACTCAACTGACCGCACAGGTTTCGAAAGCGAGGGTCCCGAACCGTTACGACGGGTTGCAGCCCCACTTCCACTACGGGGCAGTCGTAGGTGTCCAGCAGCCAGCGTACCAGCTGGTTCCAGTGGGCGGCCGGCCAGTCGCGCGCGACATGGCTGGACTGGCAGTGGATCACAATGGATCTGTCCGGCAGGTTCAGAGCGGCTACCTGCCGACGAATAGTCTCCGGAATATACATTTTTGGGTCGGCCGTCAGGGCAGGCAGACCAGCCGCCTGCGAAAACATATAAAGCAGGTCGCCCCGGTGATAATAGTTATCAAATGTCAGCCCGATCTGGTCGGCGGTTGGGTTGACGGGGTCTTCAGGGCAGTATTTGCATTTGCGGTGCGAGATGTGCAGGTTATACACCTGGTCGAAAACGCCCGCGCGTAGCAGATGGACCCGTTCGCTGGGGCACTTTTCGACCAGATAGCCGTCCAGATCGGGGTGATGCCGGACCAGATCGACATAGGCCTGACGCACGACCCAGATTATATACCCATCCGGATGGCGTCGGCGCACTTCGCGGGCAACCGGCTCACAGGCAATAATGTCGCCCATCTGTTCCGACAGAATAATCGCAATAAAGGGGCGATTGCCGGCCTGCCGTTTCAGCCATTGAATGCGAAGGTACTTCAGCGCAAACGTCCAGTATTTTCCCGCAATATGGGTGTATTTATGATAGCGGTGAGCCCAGAGGGCTCGTTGGTGTGGCCATGAAGCCATAAGCATTAGGTTTCTAACAAAGCCAGTAATCGGTTGAACGGGGCTTTCAGAGCCCGGCGCACCCGCTGGTACCGCAGCACCACTGGGGGCTTGATATAAACGCATGGATACTGCCGATACTGGTCATTGAAGTTCGTCAGCAACCGATCCCGGTATAGATCAAATAGCGGCCGCGCGTCGGGACGCTCCAGAAATGTATACCTCGTTTGATATTTAGAGACCTCATCTGGACGGTAAGGGTTGTATCCACTGTAATGAAAAAAATGCAAATAATCCGTTTCGTTCACGCGCCACTGCCCGGTTTCGTCGGTCGACAGATAGCGTTCGTGCAGGTTCCAGTATGCCACGTTATAGCCTAAATAGTGATCTATCAGAACGTTATCATAGTATACTGGTGCAAAATTGACCCAGTGCTGATCGACAAATAAACCGTTGCACAGGTCAATCCGGCATTCATACACCAGCCGTCGCTTCCACCAGTCAACAAATTGTTGGGCGGTCGAATCGTTCCGCAGACCAATAAAACCCAGGTTGAAAATACCCGTGTTCAGATGGTGCTGCTCGTTGGGTCGTTCCCAATCCGGCGTTGGCGAACAGGTGTGCGGTGTCAGTACTATACTATGTTCTGCCAGATCCCGATTCAACTTATCGAGAGGCTGGAAAACGATGATGTCAGGGTCAAAATAAATGATTTCGGTGACATCAGGAGACTTTTTAATGAAATAATCAATATAAAAAGGTTTAACGGCAGTATTCAGCTCCGTAATATCGTACCGGTCGCACATAGCCGCGAAGTCCGGAATGCCAATCTGGTCGACCTCTACCATCGGGTATTCCGGCATCAATTCAGGAGAGAGACTGGCTACGCTGAGCTTATCAACCAGCCCAATAACGTATTGATAGTTCGGATTCGTCTGTCGCAGGGAGTCACCCAGGGTTCGGGCCTGCGCCAGATAATTCACCGAACAGATTGTAAAAGCGAGCGTCATAAGCAAGCGGTCAATAAGCCGATGCGTTCGCTACGAACGGACCAGCTTATCAACTCGTTTATACGAAAAATACCGTTTCAGGTTGTTGATTGGCTTTTCAAAAGCGTACCACGACAGCGAAGCCAGGATCAGTAACACAGCCAGACTAAACAGCCGGTGTGACCAGTAGCCCAACGTTATGGTAAAACCAAATCGGTTGGCTACGCGCAATAAAAAAGGAACGGCGTATCCCGGCACCAGCATATGGAACACGTAGATGCCGTAACTGATCCGGCCAATATACTGTAAGGCTCCGTTGTTCAGAATGGAGCCGACAACACCGCCAATGCCTGTACTCGCCCGCGTAATCACAAACAGCGCCAGCACCGAAATTAGTAATCGCTGGAATAGAACAACCAGTAGATGATCACCGGGTAAGAGCAGCAAGCCCACAAAACCGACCAGCGCCAAACCAGCGGCTACCGACAGCTTGCCGAGAAACCCGCTGAGCGTTTGCGGACGGTCGGTGACTATATAGGCCCAGAGCGCACCCAGCCCGAAAGCGTCGAAACTGGCAGGCGTCAATACCCCGTCGAGATCGCCCTGACTGTAGCCATAACTTCGAAAGACAACGCCGAGCGTAATCATGGCGACAATAACCCAACGGAAATACGCCTTGGGTGTTAACAGGACAACCCACGGCCAGACGAGATACAATTGCTCTTCGACACCCAGGGTCCAGAAGGGCGAAAGCAGGTCGGCCCAGTTGCCAGTCTGATGAAGCAGGATATTGTAGCCGTAGAGGTAATAATAGATGGGATGTTCATCGATGTCGGATGCCTGCGGCAACGCAAACAGGACGTACGTAATGCTCAGGTAATACAGCGGGAAAATCCGGAGCGCTCGCCGGGCAAAGAAATTTCGGTACGTGTCACCCAGCTCACTTTGGCCAGCCTGGATCTGGTTGCGGTTTTCCAGCAGAATCCGGGTGATCAGAAACCCGCTGATCACGAAAAAGATCATGACCCCGATGGTGCCGTTGGGAAGCCGGTTAATGCCCTCACCGGTCGGAAACCAGTGGTAAATGACTACCAGCAGGACCGCGAACGTCCGCAGGGCGTCTAATTGAGGCATGTGGCCGGATCGGGGCAGACCGGTAGGGGTGGTGGGCATTCAGGCAGTCAGTTGATTGAACAAAGTTACGAGCGTTTCGACGCTTTGATGCGCCGGATGCCGTTCCAGAATTTTCTGGCCGAGTCGTTGTCCTATTGTTCGGCGGAGATCGGGCTGCTGGAGAAGCTGTAATACACGCTCGCTCATGGCGTCCAGATCGAGATAAGGCACCACATAGCCCCCGTCGGTCTCGACTAGTTCGGGCGAGCCCCCTGCACTATCGAAGCACACGACCGGCACCCCGCTCAGCCCCGCTTCAAAAACAACCAGCGGGTACGGGTCTTCGCGGGAGCAGAGCACAAACACGTCAAAGCGACTCATGTAGCGCAGCACGTCGGGTGTAGGGGCAATCAGATGAACACGTCCGGACATACCCGCCTTGCGAATGTCTAACAATAGATCGTCGTGCAGCGATCCGGGCGGCACGCCTACCCACACAAAATGAATGGCAGACACCAGGTCTTCCGGCGCGCGGCCAATTACCTGACGGGCCAGCGTCACGAATAAATCGTTGCCCTTACGCCATTCGGCATTGCCGCAGCCGCCCACAATCAGCGCCTTATCGGGTAAACCCAGTGTCTGGTAGATAGAAGGTTGTTGCCGGGCCTGTTTCACATTCTGCTCCAGCGCTGGCGTGTCAATCAGCGTAAAGAGGGTGATGCGGGTCGGGTCGAAACTGTGCTGCTGTTCGTAGTACCGCGCCGTTGCGCGCGATACGGCCAGCAGATGATTCGTCCGACGTAACAGGAAGGCCAGCTCGTCGGGGCGCGTGTACATCCGAACCGACATATCGAGTTCATGCACGAACGTAACGACCGGCGTTTGTTCGGGAACTGGTAGCTGGCTAAACCAGCGGCTGCTCGTCACGGTATTGACCAGCACCAGATCGACGGTTTCCAGCCCCAGTTCATCCCGGATTGCCCGCTGCCGATTGGTCAGTTGCCGGTCGTAAAACCCCTGCCAGAGCCCCAATTTCCCCAGCACCTTGTCAGCCAGCGCTCCCATTACGTACCGATCGGGCGCGGGCCAGAGGGTGACCGGACAGGCCGCCCGGTACTCATCCAGCAGCGGCCCACCCTCGCCCAGCAGCAGGTGCATCCGGATACCTTCTGCTTTCAGCAGACGCATCAGGTTCAGCAGGACGAGCTGCGCGCCGGCGCGGTTGGCATCATGTCCGATCAATAAAATAGTCATTCGTTACGGTCTGCCGTTACGCTCATCAATTCCCTCTACCCGCTAAGTAGTCTAACAGGGAGCGACGAGTTTTAATACGTTTCATGGCTGGGTTTGGGAAGTTTCTTGGCTGGATTGCCGATATACACGCCCCATTCGTCGGTGTCTTTATAAATAGCAGAGGCCATGCCAACGAGCGTACCCTGTTTGATATGCAGGTAATCGCGGATGGTGCTGTTTACCCCGAAGAAGCAGTACGGTTCAATCAGGCAATGCCCCGACATGACAACGTGCGACGTAAAAAAGACATGGTCGTTGATCTGCCCGTGGTGGCCAATATGGTTGCCGCTCCAGAGCACAACGTTGTTGCCAATGGTCGTAAACGGCTGAATGGTGTTGTCTTCCAGAATAAAGCAGTTCTCACCGATCTGATTCCCAAACAGCGTGGCTTTTGAGCTGATATACGAAATGAACTCATATCCCTTTGCCTTGGCTTCCAGGTAAATACGCTCACGGTTGCGGTTCATGTTCCGGCCGGTCATGGGCGCAAAGAACTTGTATTCCTTTGGGGTGAATAAGGTTTCAACCTCTTCAAACGCCACCAGGGGCAGGCCCCGAAACTCGGTATTGTTGAGATACTCCCGGCTGACGGTGAAGGCGACAACTTCGTGTTCGGAGTCGTGGGTGAGGTAGAAGTGAGCCAGTTCGGCCGTATCCATCACCCCAAAAATGATAACTTTTGCCATGCTTTTTTAGAATGTTGAATGATGCAGGATGAGTGATGAATGCTTTGGTCTATTCATCACTCATCCTGCATCATTCAACGTTTACACTAATTCATATTCATTTAGCATTGCCTGAACCGTTGCTACGTCGTTGAACATCAGCGCGTCTAGAATAGATAGCCAGGGAATAAATTCATTCCTGAACTGAGGATACTCGACCCGCTTCGCCTGAATAAACTTCAGTTCCATACCCGCCTGCGCAAAGGTTGGCTTGTCGTACAGGTCGAGGCCGCCAATCGGGTTGATATAACGGGCTGCGTGTTCCTGCTGGCAAATATTCAGAATCCGCTCCTGCGCTTTCAGGTGGGTATTGTTATATATGGCTGAGGAAGGAATCAGCTTCGTGCCGATGCCCAGATAGCCATTCAGTTCAACCAGACTGTTATGCACCAGATCGGCGATGGAATCAGTCGCAAAATTGATGATTTTCTCGGTCAGGGGCATAACCGTTCCATAGTATGGCGCTTTAAGGTAGCCCTGCTCAATTGTTTTGAGCAGTTTGCCGCGCCATTTCGGATCGTCGGCCAGGTGTACTTCGTTGATGCGTTTGTTCTGGCTGGCATCCTTTAGCGGAACGGTAAACAGATACTCCTGCCCGTTGATCAGCAGCTTGTTTCGATTGATCCAGCCCCGGTTAATGAACGCCACGTCGTCGTACAGCACAAACGTATCGACGGCGTTCATCAGCTGCATATAGCCAATGTACGGCAAAAAATAGGGTTGCATGATAGCAAGCGTCATTCGGTTCCGGGTTTGGGTTCGGTTTGCGGTATTAAGTCCCTGAATCGGACAACCAGGACTACAAACCTATTTCAACTTACGTAAATAATAATCTTCGCCCGGCACAATGACGGCCTGACGCATCGTCGTGTCGGTGCCCAGACGAATATCGCCGGGTTGCGGCTGAATTACACTCTTGGCAAAGAACAGATAGTCCGCTTCCTTTGGAATGGGCCGTAGTCCCTGTTCGAAGGGGTTGATAGCGATCAGCCGACGCGACAGATCAGGCCCGTAGAGCGGATACTCGTAGTCGTCGTTGATGGTGCCGAGGGCGACCGTTGCATTAGCCGGCACGAGTTCGTCGAAACGTTTGTAGGGAACGTAAATATCGGGTCGGCCGAGGGTCATCTGCCGGATGCGGTCGGAGTTAAATGCCGAAGGAAAGGAATGTCCATCGGGAGGGGTCCAGGCAAATGGTAGGGCCCGGGTATTCAGAAATACGCACATCAGCGCCGAAACGCATCCCAGTACTGTAACCAGGCCGACGTAACTTTTCCAGAGTGTACGGCCGGGAACATCGACGGAGGTGCGGGCGTGCAGAAAAATCAACGCCAGAAACGTAATGCCAAACAAGCCCGTCTCGATAAAATAGCGCCCTTTGAACGGGTCGTACGGAGCCGAGTAGGAGAGGGCCGCGAAATGCAGCAGCAGGGCAAGCCCCAGAAACAAATGGGGTGTTGACCGCACGACACCAATCAGCACCAGCAGCACCAAGGGCAGCGCCAGGCCAAAGCCGAAGATACCCCAGTAGGGATTGGCGTTATAAAACACGAACTTCCGGTCGAACGCGAAGGGCTGAATCGAAAAGTCAGTTTCTTCGTCCAGCCGCATGTGCAGTTTATCTTCCAGCGCAACTAGCGGCTGGCGCATGGCGTGGTTAAGTCTGGCACCAATGGCAACGTTCCGGATGCCATCAAGATTAATGTGATCGTAGCCATACCGCACGACGTTCCGACTGCCCTGCTCCAGCAGGTTTGACAGCGAACCCGCCCGCTCCACCGACTGGTGTTTCAGGGCCGTCGGCGGACCGATGGGATGGCCAAATACTTCGATGTTCTTCAGGTACCCGGTTGGCAACGTCCACAAACAAACGCTCACCAGGATGGCCGCGCCCAGCCGCCAGGTCCGGTTGAACGTAATGGTCCAGGATGGAGAAAGAAAAACGGTGTACACCATAATGACGAACACCGATGGCAGCAGCAGGGCAAACGTAATCTTATGACCAAACGCAATCCCGAACGCCATGCCCGCCAGCCAGAGATAGCGGCTATCTTTAGGGGGCGTTGTCTGCTGGTAGGCGAACAGCATAAAGAGCAACACACTCAGATAAGCAGTCAACACGATGTCGGTCTCGGTCGTGATGGCCTGCATCAGAAAGTCAGGCAGGAGCGCATACGCCAGCGCGCAGAAAAAACTGGCGGAGAGCCGTCCGTTGCCCAACCGCTGAACAATCCCGAACACGGCTACAATGGCTGTCCAGTAGCTGAGGTGATGGATGAATTTAAACCCATTCTCAAATCGCCCCGTCATCAGAAACGAGTAAATCTGAAGTGTACAGACGCTCTTCGGGTAGGTATCAATATTCCAGTTGGTGCCGCCGAAGTGCCGCATGGAACCCCGCTGGATGTACTGCATAACCCGGTTCAGGTGGCCGGTCATGCTGTCCCATTCGTTCGGAACTGTAAAGAAAACGAGGAGCAGATTCGTAACCGCAATAATGGCCAGCGTCGCAAACAGGGTTGAAAACAGGAACTTTGGATAGGCCGACAAGCCGCCAAACCACTGCCCGAAGAGATGACGACGCTCACGAATGAGCTGGAGAGCCGAAAAACGAGGCTGCTCGGACGACAGGCGACGGAGTACCCAGCCGATGATTGTTGCCGTCACGAAAACCGACCCGGCCCAGACCGGCGCGTTGGCCGTTTGATACAGGCCCGACAGCACGAACCCGGTCAGAATAACGCTGCCCGCGCCCAGCAGAAAAAGCGTCAGCAGCCACTCCGTCAATGACCGGCGGCAGATATGCGTCGAGAGCCGGCCAAGGTATGCAACAAAAAGAATCAGAGACAGAATATACAAAACGGTCATAACACTTCCGCGCTTCGTACGGCTACCTCCTGGTTAATAATACTGGCAATACGGTCCACGTCGGCTTCGGGTAAATCGGGGTAGAGCGGCAGCGACAGCACCCGCAGCGAAACATCTTCTGAAACCGGACAGGGTGCGCCCGGCTCAGAACCTGCGGCAAAGGGCAACGTATTCAGCGACGGATAGAAATACCGGCGTGGCACAATTTCCTGCGCTTTCAGGGCATCCACGACGTGCAGCAGAGTTTCTTCTGAGTCGAACACGACCGGGTAATAGGCGTAATTATACGAGACCCCTGGTGTCAGCGTCGGGCGACTGATCCGGCTGAAGTCCAGCCGCTCATCGTACCAGGCGAACACCTGCTTCCGTGCTTCGATCAGCGCCTGAACCTTCGGCAGAATACACAGCCCCATAGCCGCGTGAAACTCCGAGTTCTTGGCGTTGATACCAACGCTGAAATACTCGTCGTTCCGGTGCCCAAACGAGCGGTAGTGGTGTAATTTCTGGGCCAGATCATCGTCGTTCGTGACAATACAGCCACCCTCCACGGTATGAAATACCTTTGTGGCGTGGAAGCTGCACGTGCTGATGTCGCCGTAACTCAGGATCGATTTACCTTTGTACGTAGCGCCGAACGTATGGGCTGCGTCGTAGATGACTTTCAGGTTATATTTCTCCGCAATCGTCTGAATCTGCTCAATCCGGCAGGCATTTCCGTACACGTGCGTAGCCATGATGGCCTGGGTATCCTCGGTAATGAGCGGCTCAATTTTGTCAGGATCTATGCAAAAATCGTCGGGACGGATGTCGGCATAAACAGGCGTGCAGCCTTCCCAGAGCAGGGCATTGGTCGTGGCGACGTACGAAAACGGGGTTGTGATTACCTCTTTCGTAATGTTCATCGCTTTGAGCGCCATCTGCAGCACAATCGTGCCGTTGGAGCAGAACTTCAGGTGTTTAACACCCAGAAAATCCTTCATCTCGCCTTCCAGCCTGCGCAGGAGCGGGCCGTCATTGGTCAGATGGACGCGTTCCCAGATACCCTTGAGGTATTCGGTGTATTCTTCTAAATCGGGAAGATATGACTTGGTAACGTTGATCATAGTGTGTTATCGATTCACGGTATTCAATCTGTCATTGCCAGACGCGGTGAGTCTTCGATGGCCTGCTCAGACCGTAAACCGAATACCAGAAACTAAATTACTTAATCGATGCTTCCTCCAGCATACCCATCTCAAAAGGGAACTGGGGCCGCACATAACCCGGCCATTTGCCGTACCAGGCAACGCCTTCCCGGTAGTCTTCAACATCAAACGTAATGCCTTCCTCCAGATTGTACAGGGGCGTAACCGTATCCTTAACAATCATCACCGAGATCGTGTAGGAACCGTCGTTGAGGAAATAGCCCGGAATAATACATTCGCCCCCGATCAATCCTTTTCCATACGCCTGCGACTGCGTACCGATGTTAAAAATGCATTCGCCCGTAAGCGAGTTGAGGTGCATGGATAGATTCAGATTGGCGTGGTCCATCATGTTCCAGAACTCAAACCGTAGTTTCATGGGCGTCCGGACGTCGATGTGCGTCAGCTCGTCCTGATAGTCCGGAATCAGTTCGATCCGCCGAATCCGAACCAGATCGTTGCCGGGGGCGGTTTCGGGCGTATCCCACTCGCGCAGCAGGCGGGTTCGGGAAACCTTACTGAGGTAGGTTGCAATCACCTGATTGGTCTCGCCCTGTTCCAGCAGCTGACCCTTCTCGAAGTACAGCGTTTTGTTGCACAGCGCCTGCACAGCCGTCAGGTTATGACTCACGAACAGGATTGTCCGGCCACTGGCCGAATTGTCGCGCATCTTTCCCAAGCTTTTCTTCTGGAATTCAGCATCGCCTACGGCCAGCACCTCGTCCACAATCATGATTTCGGGGTCAAGGTGGGCAGAGATCGCAAAGCCGAGCCGGACATACATGCCGGATGAGTACCGCTTTACGGGCGTATCCAGAAACTTCTCGACGCCCGCAAAGGCGACAATCTCATCGAACTGCTTGCGGATTTCGCTGCGGCTCATACCCAGCAGCGATCCGTTCAGAAAAATATTCTCGCGGCCGGTTAGCTCTGGATGGAATCCCGTACCGACTTCGAGCAGTGACGCCACCCGGCCCCGAATCCGGACGGAGCCGGTAGTCGGTTCAATAATCTTGCTCAGGATTTTCAGCAGCGTAGACTTCCCCGCGCCGTTGTGTCCAACGATACCAACCCGGTCGCCCTGTTCAACGGAAAAACTTACGTCGCGCAGGGCCCAGAATTCCTCGCGGGTTATCGTCTCCTGCCCTTTTTTGCCGCCGAAGAGCTGCCGAAAGTTTTCGGTCAGCACATCGCGCAGGGTATTGACGCCCTTGCCTTTCTGGTGGTCGATGATGTAGTGTTTACTTATATTTTCGACGGTAATGACAGACATGGGATCAGTGTACAGTCGGCCGAGAGCGTTATGCAGGCGGGATTGCCAGCTAATTACTACCCTCGGCTGATTGGTTAAATATCATCAACAAACGTGTTTTCCCGTTTGCGGAAAAAATAAACAGACAAGCTCAGGCAAACGCCCACAATGACGACTGAAGCCAGTAAGCTCTGCGGATTGAAATACGCTTTTTCGCCAAGCAGGGCCCAGCGGAAGCCGTCAATAATACCGACCAGCGGATTCAGAATATACAGCGGATACCAGGATTCACCAGCTACCAGCCGGCTGCTGTACGCAATTGGACAGGCATAAAAACCAACCTGCACAATGAACGGGATCAACTGCCCAACGTCGCGGAAACGGACGTTGATGACCGCAAAAAACAACCCAAACGCGAACGCTGCCAGGATTGCCAGGATCATGAATGCCGGAACAAACAGCAGGTGCCAGTCCGGAACGAACTGATACCAGGCCGCCAGCAGAATAAATAACCCCAGCGAAACCAAAAAGTCTAAAAAACTTACGGCAATTGAGCTCAATGGCATGATCAGCCGCGGGAAATACACCTTGGTGACGAGGTTCGAGTTCAGGGTAACGCTATTGCTGATCTGCGTAAACGCCGTTGAAAAAAACGTCCAGATTGTAATGCCGCCCAGCACCATGAGCGGATACGGAACCCCCGGATCACCTTTGAGCTTGGCCACCTTGCTGAATACGAACACCATAATCAGCATGGTAGTTAGCGGGCGAATCAGGCCCCAGGCCGTGCCGAGCGCCGTTTGTTTGTAACGAACCGAAACATCGCGCATGGACAGGATGTACAGCAACTCGCGGTTACGCCACAAATCACGCCAGTAATGCCGCTCGGCGCGGCCGGGTTCAATAAGTACTTCGTGCGTCTTCAACTCTTATCTTTTTTCCATTCGGGGACTCAGGGGCGGATGTTGCTAAACGGCCCGCTATTGCCTATTCGCCCAGAACCTGATTTAGTCTTCCTGCATGACCGAGCGAAAGGTCTCGCGCAAAAATACAACGATTAACGAGAGAACAAGTCCCAGGGCAATGCCTGCCTGCATGCCTACTGGCGTAATGATTTCCTTATACAGCGGAAAGGCCACTGGTTCGATAATGGTAAACAGCGGAGCCTCCCGAATCAGGGACAACCGCATGTTATCGGCGCTCTGCAACGCCTGGTAGTACAGCGTCGAGAGGAACGTTGAGTTTCGAGTCAGCTTCGTTTCCGTTACCCGGCCCTGCGCTACAACAACCTGCTGGTTCTGGTCCATAAATCGTGCCAGACGATTCTCCGTACCTGTAAGCACACGGGCAATGGAATCGGCCCGCGAGTTCAGCAGATCATACATCTCCCGCGTTTTTTTGGTCTGTTTTCGCCGGTAATCTTCCTCGATGGTTTCGAGATGGGTCGTCAGGAAGGTAGCGGCCAGCATTTCGTCCTGCATACCGCAGCGCAGTTCCATAAACGAGGATTTACGTTCGGGCTGCGTCACGCTCATCTCCGACTTGATACGCGTATAGATGTCCGACATGGCCACCTGCTCAAGTTTAGTGTATTCGCTCGGCTTCTTACTGCGCGTGAAATAAAACGAGCGTAACGTATCACTTTCTTCCCACTCTTCGTCGCGGATGCCGCTGTGCTTAATGTAATAATTCACCAGCAGGGTGTCTTTGCCGTTGATGGTGTCCCGCTTCATAAGCGTTTTTTCCACGACCGGCCGCGACTTAGCGTAAATCAGGAAGTTGTCGCCCACGAAGATGTTGGCATCCGGAGCGCCCTGGCTTAAACCGAAGGCACCGGCCAACTGGCTCAGTTCCCCAAACGCGTTGCCGCCATTGCCTCCTCCGCCCAGGTTGAAGGTGATGGCTGCGTTATAGACTGGCTTCTTTTTATGCGTAAAGTCGTAAATAAAGCCAATAGTGCCACCAATTGCCGTCAGAATGAGCAGGAGTTTCCAGTTTCTGCGGGCTACGTTCTTGAGCTGAAACAGGCGCAGGACAACGGACTTCGGCGAAATCTGATCCGGCGGCAGCGCTCGGGCCGTTGCCAGATTGTTTACTCCGTTTGGATTGGTTGCGTTCGTTGGATTCATGATTGCTGCAGACGGATTGTCTAATTTATCGGGTTCTGCCCAGAGCGATTATCAACGTGACCAGCGTCAGAAGCGACGAAACAATGCCGGTTGTCGAACTCAGGACCTGCTGCGGTGTCAATGGGTTGGTTGTCTTCTTGGGAATAACAACTTCGGAGCCAGGCTCTACCCGTGGATAAACATTGAAGAACATGAACTTGCGGGTGCGATCTACCGAGCCGTTGGCATACACCACAAAGGCTTTCCGACGCTGCGACTTGGAGGTAAAGCCCCCGGCCTGTGAAATATAGTCCTGGAAGGTCTGGCCGGGGCGGTACTTTACCGTTGTGGGAAGCAGCACTTCACCCTGTAGGCGTACCGTTTCGAGCAGTTTAGGAATGCGCAGCACGTCGCCTTCCTGCACCAGAATATCTTCCTGCGAACCTGGTTTGGCCAGAATTCGCTTCAGGTTGATGCCGATTGATTCCGGCTTATCGGGCGAAAGAGCTTCGGTTTCAACTACAGTCTTGTTGTTGGTGTCATCAGCCAGTTCCTCAATGGATTGCTGCTGGCGAGACAGTTCGTCGGGGCTTAGTTTTACGCGCCGAACCAGCGTGGCACCTTCTATGTAGGCCTGGGGAGTCAGACCGCCCGCCAGTTGAACTAGATCCGAAATCTTCTGATCTTTGCTCCGAATGGCGTATGAACCCGGCAGGATGACTTCGCCTTCTACGTTGGCATACGTTTGTACCAGATAGTTCGGCGACCGGCGCACAATGATCTGGTCGAACGGCTCCAGAACAAACCGGTTCTCATCCGAATTCAGCGACAGATCCCGGTTGATGTTAAAGCGGAAAATCTCGGCTACCTGCGCGGAGGCCGACCGCGGATCCACGTCTTTTTTCCGGCGCACCACCTCTACCTGCGATGCCGCTGCCGATTCCTTCAGGCCGCCTACCCGGACCAGGGCATCATTGAGGGTCATATTCATGATGTACGGAATCCCTTCCAGGGGCTGATTGACCTCGCCCTGAACCGAGATGCTCGCCTGTTCGGTCAGATCAAAGCGCGATGGGATAATAATCTGGTCTTCGCGCTGAAGCTGTACATCGGGGCTGGTGCCGGCCATGACGTTGGCCAGATTGATAGTGATATTCTCGATGGCCAGGTCCTCGCGTGTCCGGACGATATTGATACGACCGGTGAACGCATCGCCTTTCAGTCCCTCCGCCGTTTTGATGAGTTGCTTCAGGGTCTTGTTCTGGTCGAGCGAATACTGGCCCGGCCGGTACACGGCCCCTTCAATCGTTACCTGATTTTCGAAGCGGTCCAGCAACTGCTCGACCGTGACGAGGTCGCCGTCCTGCATCACAAACGTTTTGAACTCGGGAGCCGTTACGTCGATCACCTTGCGCTCGCGGTCGGTCAGGCGGGTTACTTTCACGAGACCTTTATAGGCATTGGCCGCAAAATCACCCGCGTAGAATAAAAGCCGGTCGAGGGTTTCGCCCGGCAGCATCTCGAAAATATTGTTCCGCTTAACCGTTCCGGTAATTTCAACCCGGGAAATGAAGGTCGTAAAGCGAATGTTATCATTATCCTGCAGCCGCAGATCATTGTGTTGCGTACCGTTCAGGAGGTAATCATACAGGTCGAGCGTGGCTGCAACGCGGTTGTTGCGGATGAGCTGTACTTTGCGGAAAGAGCCCAGTTCATTCGGGCCACCGGCCTGATAGATGGCGTTCATGACCGTTGAAAGCGACGATAGTGTATAGGTACCCGGCCGAACCGCTTCGCCTGTTACCGTCACGCGGATGCTGCGTATATCGCCCAGCGATACTTCCAGGAAGGTGTTCTGAGGGCCGTAGGAGGAGCTTCGTAAGCCAACGAACTTGGTTGCCAGCCGGCTGGTGATGCGGGCTTTGGCCTGTTCAACCGACAGGCCCGATACGAAGATGGGGCCAATGCCGGTTTGCTTAGCGATATAGACGTAACCTTCGGGTGAAATAACCTGGCTGAAATCACTTTCCGAGTAACCATACATCCGGATGTTCAGCCGATCGCCCGGCCCGACAATGTAGTTGCGGGGGGTAGCCATGCTGATATTAGGCTGAAACGTCGTAGCCATGGCCGGATCGTTGAAAATCGACGTGCCGAATAACTTCCGGTAGGTTTCTTCGCGTTCGCGCCGACGGGCAGCCTCGTAACCATTCTCGATGACTTCGGCGTTGGTCGTTGGCCCTGGATCAGTCGTATCACTGGGATTGAGGTTCCGGCCCTGGGCGTTCAGGTTCGTCCGTATGGGCTGGCCGTTGTTGGTGGCGGGCTGATTAGTAGGCTGAGCCGTCGTGCGGCCGGTCCGGACATTGGTACCGGGTGCCTGACCGCCCTGCTGACGGATTTGCTGCTGGACACTGGCTGGTAAATTATTAATATTGACACCCTGCGTGGAGGCCGGTGTTGAACTCGACCGGACGGCGCCCGGAGTAGTTGTGGTAGTACCACCCGGGGAGGACGGAGCCACCTGTGCCTGCACCGAAAACAGGCTAAAAACCAAACTCAGCGCCGTTAAACAGACCCTGACAGAGAGCGGCAGGGAGAAGGGATATCCAGAAAAAAAGTTTAACAGGAAGTTGTGGTTATTTCGGGAATTTTGCATATTTTTAAGATGTCGAAAGCCCTTAGCTGACCACGAACGAGGGCCTGTAAGTAACGACACAATCGGAAGCGTAGTACGTTTCAACTATTCAGTCGGCAAAGTAAATGAACTTTTGCCGGATTATAAATGATTTCCTAGGCTGTGGATTCTTTTCCTGTCTGCTCGCTTGCCGTATGACTTTTCCAATGTTATACCTAAATTGAAGCAAGCGAAAACCAGCCACTTACGTTTAAATTACCCGACCATTACCCATGACAGAACCGGCAAATCAGCCCGTACAGTACAACGAAGACAGTATTCGTTCGCTCGACTGGCGCGAACACATCCGCCTGCGACCGGGCATGTATATTGGTAAACTCGGCGACGGCTCGGCTGCCGACGACGGCATCTATGTCCTGCTTAAAGAAACGATTGATAACTGCATTGACGAACACGTAATGGGCTTTGGTAAGATCATTGATGTGCGCGTGACGGATCACCGCGTTGAAGTCCGCGACTACGGCCGGGGTATTCCGTTGGGTAAGGTGGTAGAGGTCGTTTCCAAGATCAACACTGGCGGTAAGTACGACTCCGGTGCTTTCCAGAAATCGGTTGGCCTGAACGGCGTCGGTACGAAGGCCGTCAACGCCCTGTCGAGCTATTTCCGGGTGCAGTCCTTCCGGGATGGTCGCACCGTCTGGGCCGAATTTGAACGGGGTGACCTGAAACACAAAGGCGATGAGCCGACCAATGAGCGTAACGGGACGCTGATCTGTTTTGAGCCGGACGACACGGTATTCAAACACTTTCATTTTATTCCGCAGTATCTGGAAAACATGATCTGGAACTACTGCTACCTGAATGCCGGACTGACGATCGCCTTCAACAAACAAAAATACATTTCGCAAAACGGTCTGCTCGATCTTCTCCGCAATAAGACGGACGAGGATTCACTGCGTTACCCGATCATTCACATGAAAGGGAACGATCTGGAAATCGCCATGACGCACGGCAACCAGTACGGCGAAGAATATTATTCGTTTGTTAATGGTCAGTACACCACCCAGGGTGGTACGCATCTGGCAGCCCTGCGCGAAGCGGTCGTCGAAACCATCCGTAAACACTTTGACAAGAATTACGACGTAGCCGATGTCAGGGCGTCGATAATTGCGGCCATCAGTATCCGGGTGCAGGAGCCGGTATTTGAATCGCAGACCAAAACCAAGCTGGGCTCGATCAATATGTCGCCCGAGCCAAACGCGCAGTCGGTCAACTCGTTCGTCAAGGATTTTGTCAAAGAGCGCCTGGACGATTTTCTGCACATGAATCCGGCCATTCGCGACGCGATGAAGAAACG
Organism: Spirosoma taeanense; assembly: GCF_013127955.1. Classification (NCBI taxonomy): domain Bacteria; kingdom Pseudomonadati; phylum Bacteroidota; class Cytophagia; order Cytophagales; family Cytophagaceae; genus Spirosoma; species Spirosoma taeanense. Next base: position 3,747,571 of record NZ_CP053435.1, on the reverse strand, counting down.
CATTGAGCAGTCGGAGCGGGAACGTAAAGAACTGGCCGGGATCAAGAAACTGGCCAACGACCGGGCCAAAAAAGCCAGTCTGCACAACAAAAAACTACGCGACTGCCGCAATCACCTGCCCGACCTGAAAGCCGAAGACCGCTACCAGTCGACGCTGTTCATTACCGAGGGTGACTCGGCCAGTGGGTCTATTACTAAATCGCGCAATGTGCAGTCGCAGGCCGTTTTCAGTCTGCGGGGCAAACCGCTCAACTGCTTTGGGCTGACCAAGAAAGTGGTGTACGAAAATGAGGAGTTTAACCTGCTGCAGCACGCCCTGGATATTGAGGACGGCCTGGAGGGACTGCGCTACAACCGGATTGTCATTGCTACCGATGCCGACGTCGATGGTATGCACATCCGGCTGCTGATGCTGACGTTCTTCCTGCAGTTCTTCCCCGATCTGGTGCGAAATGGGCATCTGTATATTCTTGAAACGCCCCTGTTCCGGGTACGTAATCCTAAAAACCACAAGGAAACAACGTACTGCTATTCGGAAGAAGAAAAACAGGCGGCCATTAACAAGCTTACCAAAGGCGGCAAGAAAGTCGAGATTACGCGCTTCAAAGGGCTGGGTGAGATTTCGCCCGAAGAGTTTGGGTTGTTCATCGGCGAGAACATGCGGCTGGAGCCGGTGATTATGGAAAAGGAAACCTCCGTGCCGAAGCTGCTCAGCTATTACATGGGCAAGAACACGCCCGACCGCCAGCGGTTCATTATCGACAATCTGCGGATCGAGAAAGACGTCGAGGATGCAGCTTTAGTTTAAACAACAGTTTGCAGTGGGCAGTAGGCAGTGTACTTTTGTGGGACACTGCCTATTTTTTTGTGCCGACTGCGCACTGTTTACGATAATGACGCTCGAATCGCTCCGTAATGATATTGATGCCCTTGACGACCAACTCCTGACCCTGCTGAATCAGCGGATGGAACTGGTTCGTCGGGTTGGCGAACTGAAACGCACGACCAACGCGGTCATTTACCGGCCCGAACGCGAAAAACAGATTCTGGACCGGCTGCATGGGCAAAACAACGGCCTGATGAACCGGTCGGCTATTGAAGCCATTTTCCTGGAAATCTTTGCCGTTTCGCGCAATCTGGAATTACCCGAACGGGTGGCGTTTCTGGGGCCGGAAGGCAGCTTTACGCATCAGGCTGCCGAGAGCCGGTTTGGTGCTATGAGCGATTACATGGCCCTGCCGACCATCCGATCCGTATTTGAGAGCGTCGAGACGGGGCGGGTTCGGTTTGGAGTTGTCCCCATCGAAAACAACCAGGAAGGGGTAGTGCTGGAGGCTATTGACCTGCTGCTCGAAAAAGACCTAACCATTGCCGCTGAGGCCCAGATTCCGGTTCATTTTACGTTTGCCACCCAGACCGAGAACCTGGCCGACATCACGCATATCTATTCCAAAGATATTGCGTTCCGTCAGTGCAGTAAGTTTCTGAACGATACGTTTGAGGGGCTGCAGGCCGAACTGGTACCGGTTGAATCGACCTCCCGGGCGGCTAAACTGGCTGCGCAGCAACCCCGTACAGCTGCGCTCTGCTCACATATTGCGGCCAAACTGTTCGATGTGCCGGTGCTGTTCGACAATATAGGAGACAGTGACCTGAACCGGACGCGCTTCCTGATTCTGGCGAAAGATTTCAAAAATCAGCCCAGCGGCCACGATAAGACAACTATCATTGCCAAACTGGCCAATACTGAGTCGCCGGGGGTGCTGGCGGAGTTTCTGCAGGAGTTCAACGCCCGGCGTATTAACCTGACCAAGATCGAGAGCCGGCCACTGCGTGAAGGAGCGACTTTCCGGTACTGGTTTTTGATCGAGTGCGAAGGTCATGCCGACGAGCCGGCACTTCAGGAGATTCTGAACCACCACGCGGCCGAGGTGAAACTGCTGGGCAGCTATGTGCGCGTAGCGTAATCCGCTCAGGCCGTTTATCGGGCGTTACGTTTGGAGGCTGAAAAACTACAGGCCGAAATTTTCAGTTTACAGAAAACAGCCTGTGCTGAAAAATCTCTACCTATGGAAGCCAACGAGAAAACTGATCGAATCGTCGAAGCCCGGATGAAACTCAAACGCCGGTTTGAGGAAAAAATGGCTCAGACGCCCTCCATGCAGGACGAAAAGCCACGGGGTTCCGGGCCGCCTAATCGCCACGGTATGCCGGCCGTACCCGTAGGGCAGACCGTTACAACAAAATGGCCCGTGCTGGATCTGGGCTACCAGCCCAATATACCGCTCGACAAATGGCAACTGGCTATCGATGGGGAAGTAGATAACCCGGTTCGTCTGAAATGGGACGATCTAATGGCCTTACCTCAGGTGGAAGATACCAGCGATTTTCACTGCGTAACGACCTGGTCGCGGCTGGATGTGCCCTGGGTGGGCGTTCGGTTCATGGACCTGGCGGCTCTGGTCGACCCCAAAGGCTCGGCTACGCACGTGATGTGCTATGGTTACGACGGTTATTCGACTAATGTATCACTCGAAGAAGCGCTCAAGCCCGACGTGCTGCTTGTACACACGGCCGACGGTCAGCCGCTGACGCGCGAACATGGCGGGCCTTTACGAATGATTACTCCCCAGCTTTACGCCTGGAAAGGTTCCAAATGGATTAAACGCATCGAATTTCTATCGAAAAACCAGTTGGGGTTCTGGGAGGAGCGCGGCTATTCAAACACGGCTTACCCATGGCGGAATGACCGCTACTCCTGAGTCAGGATCTAAGATTCAATGAACGAATAGCAAATCATGTGGCAGATCGTCATCTGGGCATCTTCGACCCGGCCGTAGTGCGTGTCGTTGATAACAATGACCTCCTGGGCGAGATCGGCCACCTGTCCGCGTTTGCCTCCGACGAGACCGATGGTGGTGAGGCCATTCGCATTGGCCCACTGCACGGCTTTGACGACGTTTGGCGAGTTGCCGCTGACGCTCAGGGTAAGCACTAAATCGCCGGGGCGGGCATAGTTGCGAAGCTGCTGCACGTAAACGTCCTCGTAGGCATAATCATTACCCAGGGCCGTGATCCACGCAACGTTTTCGTTTAGAGAAAGGCAGCGGAAGCGTCGGCCCATTCGGTCGGAAGCGCTCTTGCCCAGATCGGTAATAAAGTGAGATACGTTGGACGCACTGCCGCCATTGCCGAACGCAAACAGCTGCCGGTCTTCTTCCCAGCATTTGTGAATCAATTGAATAATCTGCTCAACCTGGTCGAGCGGGATAGCATCGTAAGCGGCTTTCTGCCGGTCAATATACGTCTGGAGATACGTCTGGTTCATGTTATTAAAAAGTAACGGGTTCAGTTTACAGCGCCTGTTTCAGTCTGGTTTACAACGTACTGACTAACGAAAGGGCACCCATCGGGACCGTATCTTCGCCAAGTTTAGCCAGCAGCACAATGGGCACCGGATGAAAGGATTTCATGACAAAGCGCGGTAACGCCTGCCGGACAGCCGCCCGCAAAGGCTCGCCAATCAGGGATAGTCCCCCACCCAGCACAAGCGCTTCGGGATGGAACAGATGTACAACGTGCGACAGGCCAAGCGCCAGCACCGAACCGATCTGTTCGATCAGCATCCGGGCTACGGGGTCGCTGGCTTCGTATGCCGGATGCAGAAACCGGGCTTCCCCCCCGGCTGAACCGGCTGCCTGAGACTCCGTTACCAGTTGCTTCAAAACCGAATCGGCCGGCAACTGGGGCAGCAGTTCCCGAATCTGCTGGTCAACGGCCCAGCCCGAGATGGTTTGCTCGATGGTCTGGCCCGGCGAACCCGACGAGTCGGGCGGCACCAGCCATAAATGACCAATTTCGGCTTCGCCGGGTAGCGCGCCATGATACAATTGCCCGTTGACGACCATACCTCCGCCAACGCCACTGCCGAGCGTCACGTAAAACACCCGCTCGAACCCCGTTGCTACGCCCCGCCGGGCCTCGCCCAGAGCCGCTACGTTGGCGTCGTTATCAATCCGGACCTGAGCCGCCGGAGCGCGCTCCGTAAGCCAGGTGCTCAGGTCAAAACCGGCCCAACCTTCAACCTGGTGGGAAGCCGCAATCCGGCCAGTCTGCCAGTCCACGGGCCCGCCAAAACCAACGCCAATAGCCTCAGGCGATTGAGGAAGCTGGTGAAGCGTCTGCTCAAGCTGGTTCAGAATCCCCGCTGCGCCCCGCGCCGGGTCAATGACGTAACGGAATCGCTGCGTAATCTGGCCGGAAGCATCGCTCGTGACGAGCTGCAGCTTGGTGCCGCCGATTTCAATACCAACATGCATACGTTTATTGTATTGACGATTAAAGACTATCCCTGCTGACGGACCCGCCGGTTCATGGTGGCCCGACCGAGAGAAATTTCATCGCCTTTGAGGGTTAGGGTTGTGTAAAAGTTATAGCCATTCTCAACGTAACGCACCATCACCTGACTGGTCTGGTTCGGGAGGTCGTAGGCTTTGGTGGCGGCTATCAGAATCTGGTTCCCGTTAACAATTGCCCGCACAAATGGCAGATTACGCGTTTTGAGCTGGTTAGCGTTATATTTTAACCAGCTCTGCCCGCCGTCGAAGGAACATTCGGTGGCTTCGTTCAGGTAGGTTTCGCGGCCGTTGAACAGATCGCCGTGGTGCCGGAACAGCCGCCAGAGACCATGCAGGTAATGTTCATAGCAAGCATAATTCCGGTCGTTTCCCAACCCTTTCTGAGCCGAGTCGGTGTGGGAGGGCTGGTCGGGTGTCAGATCTTTATGATCGTCCCAGAACAGGACGCCGTAGGCACCCGTAAACCAGTAAAAGATGCCCATACCCTCGGCAATGGCCGGAGGGGCCGGATGTTCGGCTTTACCGCTGTTAGGGTAGTCGCTGCTCTGGGTGTTGAATAACCAATGCCAGGCAATCCGTTTCTTGGGCGACAGTTTCCGGTTCACCTCCTGCTCGGCTAGCAGCGAAGCCAGCCAGTGCCGGTCGCCATCGCCCGTGTGGGAGGCTGAATAGTCAAAGTCCGGAAAGAGGTAATACGTGCCGGGCATCTGAAAATCAGCGTAGTCGGCATACGACTTCCCCACAATCGCATCGGGCATGCCGCGCTGTTTACTACTGGCCGTCTGGCGGGCGGGCATGTTCCAGAGCCAGTCCGGACCAGCGGTATAATGTTCCGCCCTCGAATTGCCAAAGCTGTTGTGTGGAACGGGGGCTATCGAGCCAATCTCCGTCTTTTGACTCACGTTCTCCTTCAACGTCTTCATCATGAAGGTGTACAGATTGGCCTGTTCCTGCCGATTGCCCAGGCTGGTCCCTTCGTTTTCAATATCCAGAAAAATCTTGCTAAAGGTACTCTTCATATCACCGGGCGGACAGTCGCCGAAGCTGACACAACCTCCGCGCAGTTCCATCGACGCCTGGTACAGCGTGTTGCGGTTATTGCTACGCGCACCGGGTGGGTTCTGGTACAGCATATCCCGCGCCTGTTCACTGTTGCGGGCCCAGTCCAGACCGAACGCATCGGCGAAATAGTTCTGATATAGAATCAATGCGCGCTGACTGGGTTGCAGGCTGCTATGCCAGTTCTGGGGTGGCATGCCGTTGGTCCAGATCTCCACGCCCTCAATCATGCGGGTCTGCTCAATAGACGTAAAACCCCGTCGAAAAAGTTTACTACGATCCTGCTGCACGTGCAGATTCCGTCCGGCCCCGCAGAACGTAATGGTTTTCGTGGCGGGCAGCGTAAAATCGCCTATGGCATCGATGTTGTAGTAACCCTTACGTGTCGTGGGCGAAAAGTGGGCGCGGGGCGTTGGAGTTAACGATATCTGCGGGGGTAATGAACCCTGCAACCGCACGGCAGTGGGCTCGGCGGGTTGACTGAGCTGAACATACCATATTCCTAATCCGGCTAAGCTGGCTAATAGAAACAAGGCGAATACTTTCATGAAACGGGACAAGGGCGGCAGAGCGACGTAAGAAATAGGAAATGAAGAATAAAGAAACCAGCGTTCTTACTCATCAATATACCGCTTCGTAATCGGCTGGTAGGAATCAATACGCCGATCGCGGAAGTACGGCCAGGTGGTGCGGTACTTCTCCGAACTGGCCAGGTCAATCTCCTGCACATGCACAACCTCCTGATCGTGCGGGGCCAGATACAGCAGCGACCCAAAGGGGTTCGACACAAACGAACCACCCCAGAACTGCTGGTCGGCTTCGCGGCCCACGCGGTTAACGGCCACCACGTGAACGCCGTTGGCAATGGCGTGGCTGCGCTGGATGGTCTGCCAGGCGTTATACTGCTCCGTATTCTGGGCCGGGTCTGGTTCGTTGGTATCCCAGCCGATGGCCGTGGGGTAAAACAGGACCTCGGCACCCATCAGCGACGTAATACGGGCTGCTTCCGGATACCACTGATCCCAGCAGATCAGCACGCCAATACGGGTGAATTTGGTGTCGAATACTTTATAGCCGAGGTCGCCGGGGGTGAAGTAAAACTTCTCGTAATAGCCCGGATCGTCAGGAATGTGCATCTTACGGTACTTACCGAGATAACTTCCGTCGGCATCCAGCACGGCGGTGGTGTTGTGGTACAGCCCCTGCGCCCGCTTCTCGAACAGCGAGGCCACGATGACCACGCCCAGTTCGCCGGCTACCTTGCCCAGACGTTCGGTCGTCGGACCGGGAATGGCTTCGGCCAGGCTGAAATTATGGTGATCCTCTACATCGCAGAAATAAAGCGAGGTAAATAATTCCTGCAAACAAACGATCTGAGCACCTTTCTGAGCGGCCTCGCGGATACCAGTGATGGCCTTCTGGATGTTGGCCTCGACATCTGCCGAGCAACTCATCTGCACCAGACCAATATTAACTTTCTTAGACATAGGGCAAAATTAACGGGTTCGGAACTGACCACCCAATTCTCAACAAAAGTCTTAGCGGGCGGGTTCGGCGGGAAAATTGTTTGCTGACCATCATGGTCGTTTGCAGTTTGTCTGCGAACTTCAAACCATAAACGCTAAACTTCAACCGCTAACCTTATGACTTCGCGCAGAACCTTCCTGCACGCGGCAGCGCTGACCGGTGCCGCTGCCACGATTTCGCCCAACGTCCTGCTGGCGGCTACCGCCCCTAAGAAAGAAAAACTGGGCGTCGCACTGGTGGGTCTTGGCTATTATAGCACGGATCTGCTGGCCCCGGCCCTGCAAAAAACCAAGAATTGTTACCTCGCCGGAATTGTGACCGGAACACCCGCCAAGGCCGAAAAATGGAAAAAGCAGTACAACATTCCGGATAAGAATATCTATTCCTACCAGACCTTCGATCAGATCGCCAACAACCCCGATATTGACGTGGTCTATGTGGTACTGCCCCCCTCCATGCACGAAGAGTACGTCATTCGGGCGGCTAAAGCCGGCAAGCACGTCTGGGTCGAGAAGCCGATGGCGGTTACGGCCAAAGAATGCCAGAACATGATTGATGCCTGCACCAAAAACAAGCGGGTGTTGACGGTTGGCTACCGGCTGCACCACGAGCCCAACACGCAGGAATATGTCAAAGTCCTGCGCGACGGAAAGATTGGAAAGGTGCTGATGGTGAACTGCGCGGCTGGCTATTACGACGCCCGTACTGACCATTGGAAACAGAAGAAAGAAATGGGCGGGGGCGTCATGTATGATATGGGCGTGTATGTGTTGCAGGGAGCCCGGCTGGCCACCGGCGAGGAGCCAATTGCCGTTACGGCCCAGCAGTTCACGAGCCGGCCAGAGGTCTATAAAAATGGCCTGGACGAAACCTCTATGATTCAACTGGTTTTCCCGAGCGGAGCGCGGGCATCTCTGCAAACCAGCTACGGCATGAATATGAACTACCTGCACGTAACGGGTAGCAAAGGAACGCTGCGTATGGAGCCCTACTCGGCTTATAACGGTCAAGCTGGCGATTGGAATGGGAATAAAATTCAGCACCCCTACGAGGTTCCCTGGCAGCAGACGAAGCAGATGGACGATGACGCCGAAGCGATTCTGAACAATAAACCTGTTTTGGTTGGGGGCGAGGAAGGACTCCGCGACATTAAAATCGTAGAGGCCGTTTACCAGGCCGCCCGCACCGGCCGCGAGGTTAAGATTACGTAGGCTAAGGTAAGTTCCTTTCTGGTGAGGCAAAACACTGTATCATCAGAAAGGAATGCTACTCTAAGATAACCTGAGAATGAGCCGCCTGGGTTGTATTGTCGTACATCTATATTATATAGTGTTCGTTTTGTACGCTATGAAAATCTTGCGAGCCGCTGTGCTTTTTGCGTTCTTTGAACCGCAAACCGTAGCCGCTTAGTCTTTATGACGCCCCTCTACTTCTCAACACTACCTGCCACCGAGCAATCTGACATTCTGTATTTCAAAGGCGATATTCTGGCGAACCGCTACGAAGGCGAACATATCTTCCTGCTATATAGTCTGAACGACTTTTACGTTGAACTCCGGTACGACGCCTACCGGAACCGTCTCCAGCACGTTGCGGCCTTTCGGGAAACCGATAAACTGGAGCCGTACCTGCCGTATCTGGCCGATTAACTTATTCATCACAATTAGTAGGCGAATACCGTCGATCAGATTCCTGCGCAGTCTTACTAGCAGTAGTACATCCGGTAGCTTAGTTACTTCTAAATTCGGTTTAGAGCGAACATACTTTACCAGCATAATCTGCTGATTGCTGTTGAAAAAGTGATAAATAATCGAATTGAGGCCCGTGGCCGTGTTTAGCGGATAAAAAGTTATTGGAAAATAAATCCGGCCAGATTTGGAAATCAATATTATTGTGACGTCCTTCGCTTAAATTTTAACAAGCAATGCAAACAGGAACTGTAAAATTCTTTAATGAAACCAAAGGGTTTGGCTTCATTAAACCCGATGACGGTGGTGAAGACATCTTCGTCCACGCTTCCGGTCTCATCGACCAAATCCGTGAAAACGACAAAGTTAAGTTCAATGTCGAGCGCGGTAAGAAAGGCTTAAATGCCGTAAACGTCGAAATGGCTTAATCGTAAGATATACCAAGACAACCGTTGTAAAAAACATGCCAGCTGGCATGTTTTTTTTTGCTCTATCGGGTCTTGGGGGCATTTTTGTGGTTCGATTTCTCCTTGTAGTACATGACTCAACCCGCAACAGTTCCCAGTCCCGAACAACGTACTGCCGCCCGGCTTGGCCTGAACGCCCGGTCGGTGAGTGCCACCATTGACCTCCTGAACGGCGGAGCCACCGTTCCCTTTATCGCCCGCTACCGCAAAGAAGCTACCGGCCAGCTGGACGAGGTGCAGATTGGGCAGATTAAAGACACGTATCAGAAACTACTCGACCTCGACAAACGCCGGGAGGCTATTCTGAAAGCGATTGATGAGCAGGGCAAGCTTACGGCCGACCTGCGCCGGAAGCTGGAAGCCGCCGACTCTCTCACCGAACTCGAAGACCTGTATCTGCCTTATAAACAGAAACGCAAAACCCGCGCCACGATCGCCATGGAGCGGGGGCTTGAACCCCTGGCGAATCTGCTGCTTATCCAGCGCGAAACGAATATTGACCGGGCCGCGCAGCGCTACCTGTCTGACGCTGTACCCTCGGTGGCCGACGCCCTGCAGGGTGCCCGCGACATTCTGGCTGAGCGCATCAGTGAAGACGCCGACGCGCGTCAGCGTATCCGGAATCTGTTTGAACGAGAAGCGATTATCCGCTCGGTTGTCAAAAAAGGGAAAGAAACCGAGGGTGCCAAGTATAAGGATTACTTTGATTTTGCCGAACCACTCCGGCGGGTGCCGTCTCACCGGCTGCTGGCGTTACGTCGGGGTGAGGCCGAGGGCTTTCTGAACGTTAGCATCGGCCCCGATGAAGAGGTAGCTATTGAACGACTGGAACGGCAGTTTGTCAATGGAACGCCCGCCTGCAAAGAGCAGGTAGCGCTGGCCGTACGCGATGGCTATAAACGTCTGCTGAAGCCCGCCCTGGAAACCGAGTTTGACAACCGCTCCAAGGAAAAAGCCGATGCCGAGGCCATCCAGATTTTTGCCGATAATCTGCGCCAGCTGTTGCTGAGTTCACCGCTGGGGCGACAGCGCGTGCTGGCGATTGATCCGGGCTATCGAACGGGCTGTAAATCCGTTTGCCTCGACGCGCAGGGGAATCTGCTGACCGATGCGGTCCTGTATCTGTTCCAGTCGGAAGGGCAGAAGCAGCAGGCAGTACAAACCGTACAGAAACTCATCGAGCAGTATACAATCGACGCGATTGCCATTGGCAACGGTACGGCTGGCCGCGAAACGGAAGAGTTTATCCAAAGTCTGAATCTGGGTAAACCCGTTTTCATGGTCAGTGAACAGGGAGCGTCCGTTTATTCGGCTTCGGAAGTGGCCCGCGAGGAATTCCCTGATCGCGACGTAACGGTGCGGGGCGCTGTGAGCATTGGTCGCCGGCTCATGGACCCGCTGGCTGAACTAGTCAAGATTGATCCCAAATCCATCGGGGTAGGGCAGTACCAGCACGATGTGGACCAGACCGACCTCAAAAACAGCCTGGATTCGGTGGTCGAAAGCTGCGTGAACCAGGTAGGTGTTTCGCTCAATACGGCCAGTGCCTATCTGCTACGTTACGTATCGGGGCTGGGTCCGCAACTGGCGGGGAATATTGTGGCCTATCGGGCGCAGAACGGGGCGTTTACCTCCCGCGAACAGCTCAAAAAGATTCCGCGTCTCGGACCGAAAGCGTTTGAGCAGTGCGCCGGGTTCCTGCGCATCGACGGGGCTAAGAACCCGCTGGACAACAGTGCCGTTCACCCCGAGCGATACGCCGTTGTGGAACGGATGGCGGCCGACCTGAACGCTACGGTAGCCGATCTGATGCGTCGGCCGGAACTGCGTCAGCAGATTCGGCCCGAACGGTACGTAACAAATGCTGTGGGTCTGCCCACCCTGCGCGACATTCTGGCCGAGCTTGAAAAACCGGGCCGCGATCCACGCGAACAGCTATCGGTCTTTGAATACGACGCCCGCGTTCGTTCCCTGGAGGATCTTCGGGAAGGAATGGTATTGCCCGGCGTCGTAACGAACATTACGGCCTTTGGCGCTTTTGTGGACATCGGCGTTAAACAGGACGGACTGGTTCACGTGTCGCAACTAGCCAATCATTACGTATCGGACCCGAAAACCGTGGTGAAGGTGTACCAGAAAGTAAAAGTTAAAGTGCTGGAAGTGGATACGGTCCGCAAGCGGGTTGCGTTATCAATGAAGATTTGATAAGTTGCCATTATAAACTGGTTGGCTACTGGATGTCTGGCCGAAGCCCTGGAACGTTTGCCAGGTCGGATAAAGGCTTAATATCTGGTAGCCCACGAATCCTAATCCCATCTGTATGCAACAACGCTGGTTCCGGGCCGCCAGTCGACCCGTTCTACTGAGTGCTTGCCTGCTTGCAATGCTCACCTCGTGTGAGGTTCTTCGTTCTTCAGGGTCGTCGCATTCGGTCAGTCGTCGTCCGGCCGCGACGCGGCCGGTTGCCCGTCGAACGACTTCCCGGCCCACCGCAGCGTCGGCAAAGTCGGCTGGTAAAGTGGTCGATACCCGCACCTACGAGAATCGCTACGTGCCCGAAGTTGTTAAAATTGCCCGTACTTATACTGGTACGCCGTACCGGTCCGGCGGCAATACGTCGCAAGGAATTGACTGTTCAGGTCTGGTTTACGCTGTTTTCAATACGGTAGGTTTACGCATGCCCCGCATCTCGTGGCAGCAGTCGGAGGTGGGCCGGGAAGTGGAAGTAGAGGAAATTCTACCGGGAGACCTGATCTTTTTTGTGCCCGACAAAGGGCAGGCGGGTTACGTCTCGCACACGGGTATCGTGACGGAGGTGAACGGTGCGCAGAATATTCGCTTCATTCACGCATCCTCCTCGCGGGGCGTTCGGGAGGATAATCTGTTTACGGATTACTTTAAAGGGCGGTTTGTGAAGGCATTACGTCCATTTTAACCCGATGAGTTATAAACGGGCAAAAACAAAAAGCCACGGCGAGCCGTGGCTTTTTGTTTTTACTGTAAAATCAGGCAGCTGGTTGCGGATTACTGATCAGTTCCTCCCAATAGGCCCGATTTTTATTTTTCAGTTTCATTTCCAGACTCAGCGCTTCGTTGCGGGTTGCAAACTGCCGCGTGAATTTCACCTCCCAGGGTTTACCATCGGCCGTGGCAGGGTTCGTTTTGGCATTGTGCTGCCACAGGCTGATTTTCAGGTCTTTGGTTTGGCCGATATAGTATTGGTCGGTCGAGGGGCTGTAGAGGATATAAACGGTATGCATACGTCAGCGGGACTATAACCAAAGCTACGCAAATGTTACTACAAAACAAATCCTCCATGAGCAAACGGATAAATGATTGAATCGGACTAAAATTTTAGAGACCTGGTTTGGGGCGTTTTGAATTTTTCCTCATATTTGCACCCACAAAACAGGACTGGCCGCTGGTTTAACTTTGTTTTGGTTCTCTTAATTTGGGGGTATAGCTCAGTTGGCTAGAGCGCTACAATGGCATTGTAGAGGCCGTCGGTTCGAATCCGACTATCTCCACCTGAACAAAGACGCCACTCTGACCAAGTGGTTTTTTTGTAGATTACCCGTCATAAAAAAATCCTGCTGATCTGAATCAGCAGGATTTTTTTATGTAATGCTATTGAGTAACTTATTGCTCGATCATTTCGGCGTCGGCCAGAATGTAGTTCAGTTCGTATATGTTATCAGCGTTCAGCTTGAGCGTGCCGCGGAACGTCCGACGTTCGTCGGTCTTGAATTTCTTGCTGTTCTTCTTAAACTTCAGCGACACGACCGATTCGGGGCCAGCACCACCGCAGAAAAAACACGCGCTGTAAGGAAACGCCGAAAGTACGTAGGTATTCGATTCCAGATCAACCGGCAGCACGTAGCCCGTCAGTTCGACCGCCTTGCCGTTAAGCTTCTGGATACCCTGCCCGAAGGTAGGATAAAGCATATAGACCGACTCCTCAGCGTACCATTTTTTCTTGAACGTAACATCCCGCAGAACCTCCCAGGATAGCTTTACCGGCTCAGCAGCCAGTGTAGATACGGTCCGTGCCGAAGCTCGAACCTCAGCGGGAGTTGCCACCGGCAGACGGAATGAGAACGAAATCAGGCTGGCGAGCAGCGCAGCAAACAACAGACGGTTCATGGCGTTGGGCATAATGCTATCGAATGTGAAGTAAAACTACGAAAATTACTACATTTACTCAATTATTGGCTTCGATCAGATTTGACGTGTCGGACCTACTCAGCGATAACACAGAAACGAATCAGGCAATTCCATTCCGGTTCACACGTTTGTACGTGACCCTGCTCATTGTCTTAGCGGCCCTGCTGACAATAGGGCAAATTCTGACCCAATGGCGGTTAAGCGCTGTGCAGGACGAGCTTTGGATTATTCGATACGCGGCTTTACAACGCCATCAGAGCCAGCAGATTGTTAAACAGGCCCTGCAGCTGGCCGATCCCAGCGAACGCACCAATTTCACCTATAACGTTGCCGAGCTCCGGCAGGTTTTCCCCAAGTTCGAAAAGTATCATTTGCAGGTTCGGCAGGGACGGGTGCCGGATCACGACATCGCAATTCCTAACTCAGATTCAATTCAGCAGCTCTATAACGGCATTCGCCCGCAATTCGAAGCGTTTCAGCGCAGTGTTCGCCAGTTGATGACGCTGCAGCAGCCTGATGAGATTAATCAGCCCGTCATGCAGGCCAGTCTGCGATTGCTGTTGGCCAACGAAAAGCCGTTTCTGGAAAAAATGGACGGTATTGTTCGGGAATACACGGGCGAACTGCGTACCAAACTTACCCGGCTGCAGGTTATCGAGTTCTATTTATACGGTATTTCCATAGCGGTCCTGATTGGTATAGGTGTCTGGATTTTCCGCCCGGCTGCCCGCAAGCTCCGCCAGACGATTGCGCAGCTGATTGAGGCCGAAAGCCAGACAACAGCCGCCAACCGCGAACTGCTGAACGTAAACAAATCCCTGAAAGAAACCCGGCAGAAACTGTTTGAAGCGACGAAAGAACAGTATGAACGTCAGATTGACGAACAGAAGCTGCGTACGTCATATCTGATTGCGGGTCAGGAAGATGAGCGTAAACGGCTGTCGCGCGAACTTCACGACGGACTGGGGCAGATGCTGACGGCCATCAAACTGCAGATTGAAGGGCTGGAAGCCGGTATGAAACGTAGTATGGCTGTTCCCGCTACGGGAAATGAACCGGTTGCCTTACCGGTTTACGCCAGGAATATCAGCAATCTGAAAAAGTTAGTGACCCAAACGATTCAGGAAACGCGCACGATTTCCAATAACCTCATGCCAACCGTGCTGAGTGATTTCGGGATCGTGCCGGCGTTGAAAATGCTGGCCGAAAATGACCGCAGCGATCAGGTTGACGTAACGTTCGAAACTAATCTGGCGGCAGCAACGCCCCGTTGGGATAAAAACGTTGAAATCATGCTTTATCGGGTAGCGCAGGAAGCCGTCAGTAATGCGGTTCGCCACGCGTACCCTTCCCACGTTCATATCGAACTGATCGAGCGTGAAAAATTTATTCATCTGCTCGTCACGGACGATGGCCGGGGGTTTCGACTGGACGAACACCGCCTGACCGCATCAACCAACGGACGGATCCCTTCGCAGGGACTCCACAATATGCACGAACGCGCCAAACTGCTCAACGGAAAATTAAAAATCACCTCGGTGCCGGGCAAAGGCACTAAAATACAGATCAGTATTCCTTATCAGATGCAATCCGCTCATTATGACGCCAACTAAATTAATGCTGGTGGACGATCACTCGATTGTCCGCGACGGGATTCGGTTGTTACTGGAACAGGCCGAAGGATTAGAGATCATCGACGAAGCTAACGACGGCGAAGAAGCCCTTGAGAAACTGAAAACCCACCAGGCCGACGCCACGCTGCCCGATCTGGTCCTGATGGATATTTCCCTGCCCGGTATGTCGGGTATCCAGACAACGCAGGTCATTTCGCGGCTGCACAAGCACGTGCGGGTGCTGATGCTCTCGATGCATAACAATGAAGATTACATTCTGCGGTCGGTGGAAGCCGGGGCCTACGGGTATATCCTGAAAGATTCGTCGTCGGATGAAATGGTAAAAGCCATCCGGATGATCGCATCCGGCGAAAAATATTACAGCTCGCCAGTGGCGTCGATTATTCTGAGCGGCTATATGCAACAGCTTAAAAAAGGCAGCAAACAAAGCCGCGACGTTCAGCCATCACGGTTATCGAATAAGGAAAAAGAAATTCTGCAGTTTCTGGTTGATGGGATGAGCAGCCGCGAAATTGCCGAGCGGCTCCAGCTCAGCGTACGCACCGTTGATAACCACCGGGCTAATATGATGCGTCGGCTGCAGGTACGAAATGCCGCCGAACTGGTGCGCATTGCTGTTGAAGAGAAACTGATTTGAAATTTTTTATTTCCGGTTTACGTTTGCCTCCGTAAACCGGCCATCATGCCGGTTTTTCCGTTTCACTATTACTAGATTAAGTTTATCGAGTTTATCAATTAAAATCGTTTAATCATGTCACTTCGCTTAGGAGACATCGCGCCCGATTTTGAGGCCGACACCACGCAGGGCCACATTCGTTTTCACGAATGGCTGGGCAATTCATGGGGAATGCTGTTTTCACACCCGGCTGATTTTACGCCGGTCTGCACAACCGAGTTAGGCCGTACCGCGTTGCTGAAAGACGAGTTCAGCAAGCGAAACGTAAAGGTTATTGCCGTGTCGGTCGATGATCTGGATTCGCATAACCGCTGGACGCCCGATATTAAAGACGTAACCGGCTCGGAAGTAAACTTTCCGCTCATTGCCGACTCCGACCGGAAAGTGGCCGAACTGTATGATATGATCCATCCGAACGCAAGCGAGAAATCGACTGTGCGCTCGGTATTTGTGATTGGGCCTGATAAGAAAATTAAACTGACGCTGACCTATCCGGCTTCGACAGGCCGCAATTTCAACGAGTTGCTGCGCGTCATCGACTCGCTGCAACTGACAGCCGACTACCAGGTGGCTACTCCCGCGGACTGGCAGGAGGGCGAAGACGTGATCGTAACCCCAGCCGTAACCAACGACCAGCTGGAAGGGAAGTTTCCGAAAGGGGTTACGTTTGTTAAGCCTTATCTGCGCACAACGCCCCAGCCGAATAAATAAAAAGTTAGCAGCCCGTTAGGACGCTTCGCCGGTCCTAGGCTATGGCGTTGGCTATAAAACTTCAAACAAACCTTCTTCGTCTACCGTTAGCACAGTGTTTCCCATTTTAAACAGCGCTAACGTTATGGCAAAGAAAAATCAGAATCCGCAGCATGATGAAGGGCCGGTGGCAGAGGCCATTGAAGAACAAACTGCCAAATTGCCGTCCGACATTTTCTTATGGTCGGCATTAGGGTCCATGGCAGTTTCACTGTA
This sequence comes from Spirosoma taeanense, assembly GCF_013127955.1. Classification (NCBI taxonomy): domain Bacteria; kingdom Pseudomonadati; phylum Bacteroidota; class Cytophagia; order Cytophagales; family Cytophagaceae; genus Spirosoma; species Spirosoma taeanense. The sequence continues at coordinate 3,731,032 of NZ_CP053435.1, read as the reverse complement.
TTTACAAGCGGTGGGCGACCGTGACCGTAGTCTGTTCGTTGGTCAGTGGGCAGCTCCGTTCCTGATTCTGGGCCTATACAACAAATTAGTGAAGCTGGAAGGACACGACTAATCTTCGTGCTTTCCGGGAAGAAAAGCCTTCTGTTCCTGCAGGGGGCTTTTTTGTATGCATTCTATTCAGGGAGAAACCGTATTTTCGGCCCGGAAACCAATTAATTTGCATGAAGAGCCGCGTTCTGGTCAACATCATTTTTCGTCGTTACGGACTGTGGATTTCGGCGTTGATGGTGCTGTTTGTCGTTGTCTGGGTGTTTCGCTCCCGCGCAAAAGACGAGATGGACTGGCGGTTTGTGAAGGCGTTCGGCATTCGCGTTCCGATGCGGTATGGGATTCATGGAATCGACGTCTCGCGGCATAATGACCGGATCAACTGGCAACGTGTTCGCCAGATGGAGGCCGATGGGGTGCGCCTGCAGTTTGTCTTTATCAAAGCTACCGAAGGCGCAACGCTGGCGGATAAGCACTTCGACAAAAACTGGCGGGAAGCCAAAAAATCGGCTTTGCGCCGGGGCGCGTACCATTTCTACCACCCCACGCGCGATCCGTTAAAGCAGGCCAGCAATTTTATCCGGCACGTTGAACTCAGCCCGGGCGATTTTGCCCCGGTGGTTGATTTTGAGGTGACCAACGGACAGTCCGACAAAACGATCATTGATGGACTGCGGCTCTGGCTTGAAACCATCGAAGCGCATTATCACGCCCGTCCTATCATTTACACCAACGGTAATCTGTACCGTCGATATATTAAAGGCAATATGGATGAGTATCCGCTCTGGATTGCTGACTACTCCAATCCTCATCTGCGTAACTACGACGCCGACAAGTTATATCTCTGGCAGCATAATCAGAGCGGCTGGGTGCAGGGCATCCGGGGGCGGGTTGATTTCAATGTGTTCGTAATGGACGAAGACCGACTGGGCGACATCTGCCTGTAAGGCGTCTATCTGGCCCGGCGTCGATAGAACACAAACCCGTTTTCTGAGCCTGTTTTCTGAATGTCGGGCAGCGAATCGAGCGGGGTGTTCCGATCGGTGTTTTTCTTGATAAACCACACGTCTTTATCGATCTTACCGCGCAGCAACCAGTTGTCGTTGTAATAATTGGGATTGGTGACGGGCGGTTTCCGCGTATAGAAAAAGGGGCCGTAACTGCGGTAACCGTATGCTTTGACGTAAACGTTCTGGCCCTGCGCCCGCTCAAAGAACCGCATGGCAGCCGCCTGCGAAATGCCCTCGATGCGCCCGATGAAAAACCAGAGCGTGAGCGTAATAAACACGGCCATACCGCCGAAGAGCGTCACGACCGCCCGATTTACTTCATACCGGCTAAACCAGCGAATTGTCAGAACCAGAATAATGAACAGCCAGATACCGGGCAGCACTTCCCAGCCGGTCCAGTTGATGCTGGCGTTCAGATTGGCCTGCGTAAAGGCATCCTGATCGGCAATGGATTTTACCAGATCCATGCGATGAGCCAGAATTGGTAAGGCAATCGTAGCCAGCACAAAAACGCCCCCGACAATAATCAGACCCGCCCGTAGCCAGTTGTTAAACTGAATTTTTCGGTCTTCCAGATGCGTAAGCGTCAACGTTGCCAGGTAGGTGACGGGAAAGTAGCAGAGCGAGGAGTAATGAACAATCTTCGACTGAACAACGCTGAACAGAATCAGCACCACCCAGAACAGAATGAGCATCCACCGCCGGAATTCGCGCTGATAACTCCGTTCGATGAACAGCGATCCGAACGCCCGGATAGCGAAGATAGAGGCCGGGAAGCAGCCCACCAGCAGAATAATGAAGTGGTAGCCAGGAAAACCGGCATGACCGGCATCGGGCTGGCTGAAGAGCCGGAAATTATAACTTAAGAACTCGCGGGCAAACGTAGCGCCGTGCTGCAGCGTCTCGATGCCGTACCAGGTTACCGACAGAAGCGAAGCGGCCAGCGAGTAAAAAATAAACTGGGCGGGCGTAATGAACCAGCGGAATCGGCTCAGCATCCAATAGATTCCCAGCACCAGACACACGATCAGATAAGCTACCGGGCCTTTGGTTATGATTCCCATACCCAGTACGAAGCCACCGATAAACAGGTAATTCCACACGCCCCGGGTTATGAGCAGGTTGCTGGCGATGCCTTCGCGTTTCCAGGAGGCAAAAATCAGGTTGACCAGTCCACCAAAAATGAACAGGTTGAAAAACGGGTCAATGATGCCGGAGCGGAAATAGAGGTGGGGCGTAACGGACCCCAGATAAGCCAGCGCCCAGATCAGGCCAAAGCGATGGCCATGCAGTTTGGAACCCAGATGATACAGGTAAATAAGCGTGATAATGCCGCAGATTGCATTGGGCAGCCGGGCCGCAAACTCAGTTGGGCCAAACAGATTCATCATCAACGACTGGCACCAGAAAAAGAAAGGTGGTTTCTCGTAGAAGGGTTTGAAATCAATATGGACACGCAGGTAATCGCCCAAAACGACCATCTCCCGCGAACACTCGGCAAAATTTATTTCATCCCAGTCGAACAGGCGAACGCCACCCAGAAACGGGATAAAAAACAGGGCGCCCACGACGGCAAGGACCAGCGAATAAAAGAGTTTCTGATTCATTCGTACGCAAAAAGCCCCGCTCAGTTGCAGCAAACGGGGCTGTAAAAGTAGTCGAAATCGCTAAATGTAAACTCATTGAGGGCCAAAGAGCCGGATAAGTAATCAGCCTGCCCGGCCAGTCTGTCGGCCTGGCATCCGGCTAATAACGTCATTGTCGAGGCCTGGCGTACGCTTGTCCAGCCAGAAAAACCGGGAGACGGATCATTTCGCTGCGCATCAGCCGGTTAGGTAACTTGGGCCAGAAGGCTGTGAGAAGCGTCCCGGCTATGGTTGATCGGGCGTAATCCGGGCAGAAAAAAAGCGTGCGCCCGCGCTGTTACCCACAGGACGCACTACCGGTTGAAAAGATTGCGGGGGATTGGCGATATTCGCGCCGACAACCTGAATTTGTTCTGTGAACCTGGGTTCCGGCGTCAGCACCTGCACCCGTAACGGCGGACCAACGTATTCCAATCAAACCCAAACAAAATTTCCATGCTCCAGAATCATCGCTTTACCGATTTGCCAGCCTACGCTCAGCTTCTGGCTCATTATGATGAGTTGAAGGATCGCCATATGCGTGATCTTTTCGCTGAAGATCCGGACCGATTCACCCGCTTTACGCGGCAGTTTGACGATATCCTGCTCGATTTTTCTAAAAACCGTATTACCGCCGAAACGCTCACGCTGCTCCTTCAGCTCGCCGGGCAGGCTGGTCTGACCGATGCCATTGGCAAAATGTTCTCGGGCGACAAAATCAACCGGACCGAAGACCGTGCCGTGCTGCACGTTGCGCTCCGTAATCGCTCCAATACGCCCGTTCTGGTGGATGACAAAGACGTAATGCCGGAAATTAACGAGGTTTTGGCGCGGATGAAACGCTTTTCGGATCGGGTTCAGTCGGGTGAGTGGAAAGGATATACGGGTCAGGCGATTACCGACGTAGTCAACATCGGGATTGGGGGCTCTGATCTGGGTCCGGTTATGGTCACCGAAGCCTTGAAACCTTACGCCAAAGCAGGACTGAACGTTCACTTTGTTTCGAATGTGGATGGTGTGCATATCTATGAAACGTTGCAGACCGTTAAACCCGAAACAACCCTGTTTCTGATTGCGTCGAAGACCTTTACGACCCAGGAAACCATGACCAACGCCCAGACGGCCCGGCAGTGGTTTCTGGAAAACGGCGGTTCGGAGGGCGATATCGCCAAACACTTCGCGGCTCTGTCGACCAACCGCAGTGAAGTAGAGAAATTCGGGATTGATGTCGAAAATATGTTTGGGTTCTGGGACTGGGTTGGCGGCCGCTATTCGCTCTGGTCAGCCATTGGTCTGTCGATAGCCTTATACGTTGGATTTGACAATTTTGAGGAGTTGCTGGCCGGCGGGCACGCCATGGATCAGCATTTCCGCGATACGCCGGCTGAGCAGAATCTGCCCGTGCTGCTGGCGCTGATCGGTATCTGGTATAACAACTTTTTTGGCGCGCAGACCGAAGCCATTCTGCCCTACGATCAGTACATGCACCGGTTTGCAGCCTATTTCCAGCAGGGCGACATGGAAAGTAACGGTAAGTCGGTCGATCGCGATGGAAATCCGGTCGATTACCAGACCGGTCCGATTATCTGGGGCGAACCCGGCACCAACGGCCAGCATGCGTTCTACCAGCTCATTCACCAGGGAACCAAGCTGATTCCCTGCGATTTTCTGGCTCCGGCCATTAGTCAGCGACCCATTGGCGAACACCACAAGATTCTGATGGCCAATTACTTTGCGCAGACCGAGGCCCTCATGAACGGCAAAACTGCCGAAGAAGCCGCCGAGGAACTCCGTAAAGCCGGAAAAAGCCCCGATGAAGTGAATGCGCTGACGCCGTTCAAAGAGTTTTCGGGCAACCGGCCAACCAACTCGATACTGTTTAAAAAGCTGACGCCCCGCACACTGGGCAGTCTGATTGCGCTGTATGAGCATAAAATCTTCACGCAGGGCGTTATCTGGGACATTTTCAGCTTTGATCAGTGGGGCGTGGAACTCGGGAAGCAACTAGCCAGCCGCATTCTGCCAGAACTACAGGATGACGCACCCGTTAGCAGCCACGACAGTTCGACCAATGGCCTGATGAATGCGTTCAAGAAGTTTCGAACGGAGTAGAGACTGATGTAAATGCAAAATTTTCAATGTTTCAGCCAATAGTTTACTAAATTTATAGATTAAAGGGATTATTTACAAACATTGTTGGTATCAGGCTGTTAAGGTGGATGTGAGCTACGCAAGCTCACATCCACCTTTTTCATTAACTCAACGGATAAATGAACATGAAGAAACAACTTACGCTTTTAGCTGCTGGTCTGTTCAGCATGGGTCTGGCAACGGCTCAAACAACCACAAATACGTATTCATCGACCGTCAACGCGACGGACCCAACGTATACCTCGCCAGTAACGACCGATAGTACCAACGCGGCCGGTACGACCAGTAACGCATATTCAACCTCGCCGTCAGCAATGACCAGTAGCAGCGGGACAACGACCGGAACCTATTCGACCAACAGCGCGTCATCGCCTACCTACGGCACCACAACGACCACAACAACCGATACGTATAGCACAAACAGAGCCGATCGTAAGACGCGCGACAAGGCTACGAAGGATTACAAGAACTTTGTTTTCGGAATTTATGCCGGTCCGAACAGTACAAAATTCAAGGGTGAGGCCATTGACGCTAACGGCAATCGGGATGCGCTGACCGGGCGGCTGGGCTATCAGGCCGGTTTTTTTGTTCGGGGTGGGGGACGGTTATACGGCCAGTTGGGGGCTGAATATTTTGCCTCCAGTTCAAATTATTTCACGGCTGGCGATGGTCAGTCGGCTAGCGTCATTCAGGATCAGATCAATATCCGATACGTTCAGATTCCGGTGTATATCGGTTACAAGCTGGTTGAGTCGGACCGGGGCATTTCGGCCGTTCGCCTGCAGGTCGGACTTGAATACGCCAACCGGATCAGTGCAAACAGCAACTCATTCAACCTGAGCAATTCAGAAATCAAGAGCGGTACGTTTAACGGACTTGGACAACTCGGCTTCGACATCGGCCCGCTGCTTATTGACCTGACCTATCATCACGGGTTCAGCAATAGCATTGAAGCGGTTAATTCAACCGGCTTTGCGGGTTCGCAGCGACGTGTCCTGAGCGCCAGCGTTGGTTTTAAATTTTAAGCCTGATTCTCAACTCATCATATAGGGATTTTTCATAGAAGATAAGAATTATTAAAACATTGCAAGCCGTTGGCCTGTTACAGAGGGTGTAATTACGATTACACCTTTTTTTGTACAACTCAACGCTATAAAACACAATGAAAACTCATGTTACATTGCTGGCAACCTGCCTGCTTGGTGCTGGTATCGTGAACGGCCAGAACACCATGAACAATTCGTCGACAACAACGACGACCACCAATTCAACGTACAGCGCTACGCCGACGACTACGACAATTGACAGCACAAATGCTGCATCGCAGTCGAACATGAACAACGGTGCCACCATGAGCAATGGGACCATGTCGAACGGCTCGACGATGACCAATGGTACCATGAACAGTACGGGTACCACCACAACAACAACGACCACTGCTGGTGACTACAACAACGCGGCAACTACCAGTTCAATGAACATGCGGCCGGACCGCGATCGGGCTTTAGGCGATAAAGACGGTAAATTCGGGGTATATGCCGGTGTAAACTTTTCCCGCTTCGTTAACGAACCCATTCCGGATGGGGCTTACCGGGCTGGCTGGCAGTTGGGTCTGTATGGCCGTACGGCCGGTACTGTTTTTGGTCAGCTGGGCGTAGAATATCGTAATTCCACCACGAACTTAGTGCGGTCAGGTTCGAATCAGAGCACCCCAACGGTAGGCGAGGTTCGCGGCAAAATTGATCAGCACTTCCTGGCCATCCCGGCTTACGTTGGTCTGCGGATCGGGGGCACATTAGGTCTGCGCATCCAGGCAGGTGCTGAACTGTCGGCGCTGGTAGCCATTGGTGACAACAACTTCAGACTGGGTAACGACGATGTTAAACGGACAATCCTGAACGGTCTGGTTGGTGCTGGTATCAACCTGGGCCCTCTGACGCTGGACGCCCTGTATAACCACGGTCTGCAAAATGTATTCGAGAACGCCGATACGAAGCGTAATATGCTTGCGCTGAATCTGGGTTTCCGTTTCTAATACTAACACTACTTCATCAGCAAGAGCCGCCCCAACGGGCGGCTTTTTTTATGGCTCATTGGTTAAAGAAAGGCCTGTTTTACTTAAAAAGGCCAAACATTCATTAAAACTATAGGGTTGTTAGAGTAAATGGCCGAATGGTATATTTCAACTCAACACGTTATGAAAACGAATTCTTTAACCGCTTTCTTGCTGATGGTAGGTATGTGCAGCGCCGGCCTGACGTTTGGTCAGCGAAACGCGTATAATGATCGTTACGATCGCAATCGTGACTATGAACCCTCACGCCGGGACGAACGCCGACAGGATCGTCGTATGGACGATGTATTAGAAGACCGGCGTGAATACAACCTGCGCGATGAGGAGTACCGGCGTTACGATAACCGCTACGAAGAGCGCCGGGGCAACGATCGCAACTATGGCCGGATGTATGATGAGCGCGACCTGAGCCGGGCCTACGACGAAGGCTTCGAGGATGGCCAGCGTAGCATGGAACGGGCTGAGCGTCAGGAACGTCGGGAGAACTATAAAAATTTCACCTTTGGCCTGTATGCCGGTGCCAACTCGACCCGTTTTGAGGGCGAGTCTGTGGAAGGCAATCGGCTCAGTGGCCGACTGGGCTATCAGGTTGGTTTCTTCGTGCGCGGGGGCGGGCGACTTTATGGCCAGATTGGTGCCGAGTACCTGACGTCTAGTTCGGAGTTTTTCAGGGCGGGCGACGGACAGGTAAACGGCATTGCCGACATTACGGGGAATGTTGATCAGAAGTATCTGCATATTCCGGCTTATATTGGGGTTAAACTGGCGCAGTCGGACCGGGGCGTGTCGGCGGTGCGGCTGGCCGTTGGCGCAGAGTATGCCGCGCCACTGGGCGTGAACAACAACGCCTTCAATTTTGAGCAGGGTGACTTCCGGGCCGCCACGGTTAATGGACTGGTGAACCTGGGTTTCGACGCGGGTCCACTGATGCTGGGTTTCGTATATCACCACGGGTTTGCGGATGTCATTGAAGGCACGACCAACACCAAACGCCGGATTCTAAGCGTAAACGTCGGCGTGAAATTCTAAACATCCAGGCAGTAAGTTAAGTAGGGTATAAACAGTGTAAGTTTGCAGAGCACTTACCTCGTTTATACCCTACTGCTTTGTCTGACTTTCCACTATGAATACTCTGTTTCCCATTTTCGTCAAGGCCGAACAACTGCACACTCTTATTGTGGGTGGTGGATACGTTGGCCTGGAGAAAGCTACGGCTCTGCTCGGCAATGCGCCCGACGCCCGCGTTACGCTCGTGGCCCCTTTCATCCGGGATGAACTGCACGCGATGGCCCGCGAACACCCGAAGCTGGAGCTTATTCAGGAGCCGTATCATGAAGTGTATTTGACCGATAAAGACCTTGTAATTGTTGGTACGAACGACAAAGCCGTGAACCGGCAGGTGCAGGCCGACTGTAAAGCCCGGCGCATTCTGGTCAACGTAGCCGATACGCCCGATCTGTGCGATTTTTACCTGAGTTCGGTCGTGAAAAAAGGCGATCTTAAAATTGCCGTTTCAACCAACGGCAAATCGCCGACGTTTGCGAAGCGGTTCCGGGAAGTGCTGGAGGAAATCCTGCCCGATAGTCTGCAGGAAACGCTGGACAACCTGACGGCGATCCGTAATCAGCTCAAGGGTGATTTTGTGCAGAAGATGGAGAAGCTGAACGAAATTACGAAAGTCCTCAAATAAGTCGCAACGGCCATTGACGGGCCGTCGGCCGACTACGGTTTTTCACTGCTTGTGTACCGGTGGCAGTGTATCAACTACCCGCTCGGCTTCGCGCCGTTCTACGTAAACCGCATACTCGGCCGGGCGTATGCGTCGGCCATTTTTGTCGGCGTTGACCTGCGTAAACTCCGCTCCGAAATAAAGAATTGCGGCTGTGTAGTAGATCCAGACCAGAATGACAATCAGCGAACCGGCGGCTCCGTAGGTTGAACCCGTGCCCGTTGTTTCGATATAAAGCCCGATCAGATACCGCCCGAGCATAAACATCATCGCCGTAAAAATGGCTCCCCAGCGCACGTCGCGCCAGCTGATCTTTACGTCCGGCAGAACCTTGAAGATGGTCCCAAACAACGTTGTAACAACCCCGAGGCTGATGATCAGATTGACCAGTTTCACCAGAAAGACAGTAATGTTGGGCAGGTAGAGCGTAAGCCGGTTGCTTAATGCCAGAATGAGTCCGTTGATGATCAGCGAAACAACCAGCAGAAAGCCCAGGCTGATGATCAGGGAAGACGACAGGAGCCGGTCGCACAGCAGTTTTACCCAGCCCCGCTTGGGTTTGGCCTTTACGCGCCAGATCAGATTGATAGAGTCCTGAATTTCAACAAAGACACTGGTTGCGCCAACCAGCAGGGTAATCACACTGGTGACAACCGCTACCGTGGTTTTGCCCGAAAGCTGCACCTGCTTAATCATTTCCTGGATCTGCCGGGCGGCTTCATTGCCCACCAGTTCATTGATCTCCGAGAATATCTGCCCCTGAATGGCTTCTTCGCCAAAAAAAACACTGGCCAGCGCAATGATCATGACCAGCAGGGGAGCTAAGGCAAACACCGTGTAATACGCCAGGGCAGCGCTAAGCTTTAAACCCCGGTCTTCGGTAAATCCATTATAACTATCAACCAGTATAGACCAGAATGTTTTGGGTGTAATTCTAGGCATAGGTGTAATGCGAGTGAACGAAAATGCGGCTGGTTTGCTGATACCGGCTTTACAACCAGAAGTATAAGCAGGCTAGCCGGTTAACCTCAGGCAAGTTAACGCGCTTCGTCCGACAATGTTTAAACCCGTAAATTTGTGAAATACCCAACGTCGAAATTGCGCACCAACTGGCAGGAGCAGTGCTAAACTGTCGGAAAATGTATGGCGTGACGAAGACAGGCTGAGCAGCCTAGTCGCCAAACCTTAACGTAAACCCGATAACCTTACAGGTTGATGGTTTTTTCAGATGACAATTGCTGAACCGAAGCCCGGACAGTTAGACAGAAGCGGTCAGAACAGATGCAGCCCAAAAACCCGCAGAGAAACGGGCTCGTTATGCAGAATAAAGAAGTACACCAGACCGGCCAGGACTAAATAGCTGAAAGCCAGCCATTTTTTCTTCTGTTCAAATTCAATGGGATGATGGTGGTAATCATAAATCATGGAAGCCGATAAACCCATCACCATTAGAAAGAACGAGAACACGCCAAAATCTGTTCGGTACATGCTGACCGAGTGCATAAACCGGGCGCCCGCAATTATGTAAAGCAACCAGCAACCAAAGCCTGCCCGGTATAGGTAGACGCTCAGCCTTCGATCGTTTTTTAGATCGAAAATATCGTCAGTGAATTTTTCGGACATAGCCTGTTAAACGTTTGGGCTGGTGAAAATACGAACTCTTAGGTATAAACGCAAAAAAGATGATGCTTGATTCACAACCGGTTGAGGCCGTTCCTGAATTTAATACCATGCAGATTGAACTCGTACGCGTGGACGATGCCTTCCATTTTGAAGCCGTCGGGAAGTCGGGTATACCCCAGCATATTGACGCGGCTACCGACATCGGCGGGCACAATGCCGGAGCGCGGCCCATGGAGATGCTGCTGATGGGACTGGCGGGTTGCTCGGCTATCGACGTGATCCTGATCCTGCAAAAGCAGAAGCAGGTCATCGACGATTTCCGGCTGACAGTCGATGGCTTACGGGAGAAGGGCGCTACACCGGCTCCATTTAAAAAGATTCATATCACCTACCTCCTGAAAGGTCAGCTGGACGCCAACCGCGTGAAGCGGGCGATTGATCTGTCCATGGATAAATACTGCTCAGCTACGGCGCAGTTCCGGCCAACGACTGAGATTACGTACTCGTTTGAGATTCAGCCGTAACGGTCATCTTCCGGCATAGCCAGGGCGGGGGGGATATAACCCGTCGCGGGAAAATAAAGCGTTCTTACGTTGGCGTCTCCTAAAAGAGACGCCTTTTTTGTTTCTTTGCCCCATGCAACAATACCACGACCTACTCCGGCATATTCTGGCCAACGGCACCCGTAAAACCGACCGAACCGGCACCGGTACGATCAGCGTATTTGGTTATCAGATGCGCTTCAACCTGCAGGAGGGCTTTCCGTTACTGACCACCAAAAAAGTCCATACCCGCTCGATTATCCACGAATTGTTGTGGTTTATCAAAGGAGATACGAATATCAAGTATTTGAAAGACAATGGGGTGAGTATCTGGGATGAGTGGGCCGATGAAAACGGCGACCTGGGTCCGGTGTATGGCAAACAGTGGCGAAGCTGGGCCGCGCCCGACGGGCGCGTGATTGACCAGTTGCAGGATGTATTGAACCAGTTAAAGCGAAGCCCCGATTCGCGCCGGATGATTATTTCGGCCTGGAACCCCGCCGACGTACCGAATATGGCGCTGCCGCCCTGCCACCTGCTGATGCAGTTCTACGTAGCCGACGGCAAGCTGTCCTGTCAGCTTTACCAGCGGAGCGCCGACGTGTTTCTGGGCGTACCGTTCAATATTGCCTCGTATGCCCTGCTGACCATGATGATTGCGCAGGAATGCGGCTACGAAGCCCATGAGTTTATCTGGACGGGGGGCGACACGCACCTGTATCTGAATCATCTGGAGCAGGTTGAGACGCAGCTAGCCCGCCAGCCCCGCCCGTTACCAACGATGCGCCTGAATCCAGCTGTCCAGTCGGTTTTCGACTTTACGTACGACGATTTTACGCTCGAAAACTACGATCCACATCCGGCCATCAAAGCCCCCGTAGCCGTATAGCTGGAAACGCATGGAATATTACAGGCAGGTCTTCAGTTCGTCGGGCGAGCCGGTGGCGTCGTGGCACGGTCACGCCTTTGAACAATGCCAGTTCCGGAAACTGGATCTGACGCGAACGGCTTTGACCGGATCGAGTTTCGTGGACTGTCGTTTCGAGGATTGCAACTTAACGGGCGTAGAGCTGAAAAATACCAAACTCTACGATGTTCAGTTTACGGCCTGCCGGCTGCTTCATGTCGATTTTGGCGTTTGTGATGCTTTTGGCTTTCATACGAATTTTCAGGACTGCCAACTGGACTACACCGTTTTTCTGAATCGAAAGCTCCGGAAAGCTAACTTTACGGACTGCTCACTTAAGGAAGCGCACTTTCTGAAATGTGACCTGACCGCGACGGTGTTCAAAAACTGCAACCTGGAGCTGGCTCGGTTTGAAGACAACAACCTGACGCAGGTCGACTTCGCAACCTCGTATAACCTGACAATCGATCCGGACGATAATAAGGTGAAAAAGGCCCGGTTCTCGCTGTACAGCTTACCCGGTCTGTTGACAAAATATGACCTGGTCGTAATGCAGTAATCACCGTATTATCTCGATTGCTGGCTTCTGTAATTAGCCAGTGACGCTCGCAGGCTCAGGGATTGAGGATTGGGCGGGAATGTCCAGTGCCGGTACAGTAATATGGCACCCAGCACAAAAACAACGTTGGCTGACCCCATCGTGACCCACCAGAAATAAGCCGGGGAAAAAAATCGGTACGTACTTTCCACTACGAAGGCTGCATAAAGCCCCGTTACCGACGCGCCCATCCCGACGTAATGCCACCGCAGCCAGGCTGGCCACACAGTCCGCAACCCAATCGGAACCATGCCGACCAGCAGGGCTACGACGCTGCCGACGGCGCCCCAGTGAATAACGCCGAACCGCCCAAACAGGTAGTAAATCTGGAAAGCTGTCAGCAGCAGAACCATCATGCTGACGACATAGATACGCCCCGTGCGCCGGTGGCTGAGCGTTCCTTTACGCGTCAGTAAAACGGCGGTTCCCGTTATCATGGCCGTCAGCGCAGCGATCAGATGAACAACGCTAACGGGTGAATGCAAAATGGTATTCATGCCCGAAACCGGCCAGGTTTGCTATCTGCTGTAAATGAACGCGGCCTATTCGGTTGACGTTCTGTTCGCGAAAGTGTTGCATTAAGGGAGCGTACGGCCCCAACAGCAAGCTCTGCTTTAGCGTTGATTGATCAGTTTCTGGTACTCCTGTTCAATCATGCTTTTCTCATTGCCGGACCGATAAACGCCGAAATAGTGCGACGTTAAGCCGATGCCCCAGCCAAGGGTAGCAAACAACGGCCAGGGGAACAGCGTCCGGCTCGCGTCACGAAAGATAAAAAACGACGTAAAGGCCCAGATCAGCCATAAACCCGCATTGATCAACAGGTAAGTGCGCAGATGCATCTTAAAGCCAACGTGGGCTTTGGCCTGTTTCCAGAGATACGGATCACGTTCGGAGGTAAGCGATGAGTTTTGCATGTTATTAGTGCAATGAAGCCGTTTCGTAAGGGTTTTTGTCTTTGATGAACTAAAGGTAATTGGCTCGATCGCCGGCTTACCATCAGATTCCGACCAATTGCCTAATTTGCAGGACAAATGTTCTTTTTTGCATGACCAATTCTGAAATCGTTGACCTGCTCGAACTGACGGGCCGGTTGATGGAACTCCACGAGTACGACACCTTCAAAACGCGGGCTTTTAGCTCGGCCGCTTTCAATTTGGACAAGTCTACCGCCGACCTGGCGAATCTGCCCGCCGAGGAGTTGATCAAACTGCCAGGGGTTGGTAAATCAGTCGCGTATAAAATCCGGGAAATTGCCGAAACTGGTCGCCTGACCGAGCTCGACGATCTGCTGGCCCAGACGCCGTCGGGCGTAATGGATATGTTCCGCATTAAGGGGTTGGGCGTGAAGAAAATCGGCACGCTCTGGCGCGAACTGGGTATTGACAACCTCAACGAACTGCAACAGGCCTGTGAAGAGGGGAGAGTAGCCCAGATCAAGGGCTTCGGCAAAGCCACTCAGGACAAGATTCTGGCGGCTCTAGAGTTTCTGCAGGAGCAGAAAGGCAAGGTTCGGATGGACAAAGCCGCTATGATTGCCAACCTGCTGCACGACGAACTGACCAGGCACTTTGAGCGGGTTGAGATCAGCGGGCAGGTGCGACGAAAGGCGCAGGAGGTGGATACGGTACAACTGCTGGTGCAGACCAGCGATCCGGTTTCCGCTATGCTGACGCTGAACGGTTTGCCATCTCTGGAGTCAGACGAACAAATTTCCTCGCCGTTTGCGTGGCGGGGACAGTTGCAGAATTTCGACGTGCAGGTTGAGTTGCTGCTTTTCCCGGCCGAGCAGATTGACCGGCAACTGTTCATTCATACGGCCGCCGAGCCCCATCTGCAGCAGGTCGGCACAGGGGGGCAGTCGCTGCTGCAGGTTGCTTATACCAGTCCCGACACAGCCGAGGAAGCCATCTACCAACGGGCTGGTCTGCCGTTCATCGTGCCCGAAATGCGGGAAGACGATTTCGCCTTTCGCTGGGCGGGCCGGTACCGGAATGACCAGCTCGTGACCTGGGATGACCTGCGAGGTACGCTCCACAACCACAGCACCTGGTCGGACGGCAAGCAGTCGGTGGCCGATATGGCCGCGTACTGTCGCGAACTGGGCCTGACGTATTTCGGTATTGCCGACCATTCGAAAACGGCTTCCTACGCCAACGGCCTCGACGCCGAGCGGGTTCGGGCGCAGCAGATAGAGATTGATCAGCTTAACGCCGGTTTCGGAGACAGCTTTCGAATCTTTAAAGGAATCGAATCCGATATCCTGAGCGACGGTTCGCTGGATTACGACAACGAGACGCTCGCTACGTTTGATTATGTCGTGGCATCGGTGCATCAGACGCTCACGATGTCGCTCGAAAAAGCCACCACCCGGCTGCTACGCGCTATTGAGAATCCATATACGACCATTCTCGGCCACCCGACCGGCCGTCTGCTGCTGGCGCGCGAAGGCTACCCAATCGATCACCGGGCCATTATCGATGCCTGTGCCCAGCATAACGTAGTCATTGAGATCAACGCCAGTCCCTACCGGCTCGACATCGACTGGCGCTGGATTAACTACGCCATGCAGCAGGGGGTGATGCTCAGTATCAACCCCGACGCTCATGATTTCGGTGGTCTGCTGGATATGCACTATGGCGTGGCGACTGGACGCAAAGGGGGATTGACGAAGGAAATGACCTTCAACGCCTTGTCCTTGGAAGAGATGACGAAATATTTGACGCAGAGACGGAGCCGGATAGGGAAGAAATAACGTATTTGTGCTTTTCTCTTTTGGCAACATTATGCTCATTCCAAGCGTAGTAGACAGCATCCGCATACCGTTGCCGGAGACAACGACGTGAATCGTCGGCCCTGAACCTTATGCTTCCTGAACCTTCTTATGCGATTCTTCTGTCTACTGGCTTTAACCGTTGGTCTGTTTAGCGGAGCGCTGGCACAACAAACTAAGCCAGCCGGTCTAACATATCCCGTTACGGGTTACGTTCGCGACGCCAGGACCGGTCGGCCAATTCAGGGCGTAAACATTGTCGTGCTGAACGTGTCGAAGGGTTACGTTACGGCCAAAGACGGCTATTTCATTGTGACCCTGCCCCCCGGCGAGTACGTGCTGAAGTTTACGCACGTAGGTTACCGGCCTACGCTGGATACAATTTCGCTCCAGAAACTGTTGCTTCGGGAAATCAAAATGCAGGACGACGCCAAGGACCTGGAAGAAGTGGTCGTAACGAGCGAAACGCCTGACCGGAACGTCCGCAAGGTTGAAATTGGCGTTTCGCAGCTGACCATCCGCAGCATCCGGCGTATTCCACCGCTGCTGGGCGAAATAGACGTCGTTCGCAGTCTGCTCCTGCTGCCGGGCGTAACGACGGTGGGTGAGGGCGCGCCGGGCTTCAACGTGCGGGGCGGCAGCGCCGATCAGAACCTGATTCTGTTCGACGACGCGCCGGTGTTTAATTCAAGCCACCTGATGGGCTTTTTCTCAGTCTTCAACCCCGATGTCGTGCGCGACGTAACGCTCAACCGGGGCGGAATCGCGGCTGCCTATGGTGGTCGGGCGTCGTCGGTGCTGGACGTGAAAATCCGGGAGCCGGATGCCGACAAATGGGGCATTAACGGCGGCATCGGGATTATTTCGAGCCGGCTGGGCGTCGAAGGGCCAATCATCAAAAACAAGCTGTCGTTTCTGGCGGCTGCGCGGGGATCGTTCAACGATTTCCTGTTCAAGCTGGCACCGCCCAACCTGCGGGGCACAAAAGCCAATTTCTATGACCTGACGGCGAAGCTCAAGTACCAGCCCAGCGAGCAGCACACCTTTACGCTGACGGGTTACGTCAGCACGGACGTGTTCAAGCTGGCGTCCGATTCGCTGTCGGGGCAGGAGATCAACGCATCGTCGACGCAGTTTAATTACCAGACCGCCAACAGCGTACTCCGCTGGAATTATTTCGTCAATAAGCAGATAAACGTGGCGACGTCGGTTATTCTGAGCCGGTACCGGGCCGACCTGTCCGCGCCCGATTCGGCCAATGCCTTCCAGCTGAAGTCGGGCGTCTGGCATCGGCAGATCAAGAGTGATCTGACCTACACGCCGAGCGAAACCCATCAGTGGCAGGCAGGCCTGAGCGTTATTGATTACCTAATTCAGCCCAATACCCGAACGGTCGGTCCGTTCTCCAACGTGTTGCCGGTCGATCTGCCCCGCGAACGAGCTTATGAACTGGCGGCTTACGTGCAGGATGAATGGAAAGTCAATACCGACGTATCGGTGCTGGCTGGTCTGCGCTACTCGACCTTGCTGAACCGCGGCCCCGCAACGGTGCGGACCTATCGGGAAAACGCCCCGCGTGAGGATGAAACGGTCGTGTCGGTTCGGGAGCACAACCGGGGTATCTATCACTCCATGGGTGGCCTGGAGCCCCGGCTGGCGGTTCGCTGGTCGCTTGGCGAAGGTAAATCCGTCAAGGCCGGCTACAGCCGACTGCGTCAGTACATCCAGCAGATTACGAATACAACAGCCGCCCTGCCTACGTCGCGCTGGCACCTGAGCGACATCTATACAAAGCCAACCATTGCCGACCAGTGGTCACTGGGCTATTTCCGCAATACGCCCAACAACGCCATTGAGGCTTCAGCGGAGGTGTATTATAAAACCATAACCAACGCCATCGACTATCGCGACGGAGCCGAGCTGCAGCTGGCGCCGATCGTTGAAACGCAGATTGTGCAGGGTCGCGGACAGGCGTATGGGTTTGAAGGTTTACTGCGGAAAAACAAAGGATACTGGACTGGCTTTGCGAGTTATACCTATGCCCGGACGTTCCTCATCATGGATAGTCCCTACACCGAAGAGCGGGTGAACAACGGGCGGGCGTATCCGGCCAACTACGATAAGCCGCATACGCTGAACGTGCTGGCCACCTACCGCCCGACCACCTGGTTTAGTATGTCGCTGAATTTTACGTACAGCACCGGCCGCCCCACGACTCAGCCGTATGCCCGCGCCCGCATCAACGGCGTCTACGTGCCGATTTACCTCAACCGGAACCAGCAACGGATTCCGGACTACCACCGGCTCGACTTTTCCATGACGTTTGAGCAGAATCCGCTGCTGAAAAAGCGCAATCAGAGTAGCTGGGTGTTTGCCATTTACAATGTTTATGCGCACAAAAACGCGTATTCGATCTTTTACCGGCTCAACAACCGGGCCGATAAAGACGCTTACAAACTGTCAATTTTCGGCACCACTTTCCCGTCGCTGACCTACAACTTCAAGTTCTGATGAAAAACCGATTGCGTTCGCTGCTTTATGGACTGGGGTTGTCAGCGACAATGTTTGCCTGCGTTACGGAGTACCAGCCGGAATCGCTCAGCATTCCGCCCTCGCTGGTTGTGGAAGGACAGATCACCGACCAGCCGGGGCCGTACACCGTCCGGCTGACGCGCACCGCCAACTACTCGATTCGCAGCATTAACCTTCTGGAGACAGGAGCTACCGTAACGATTGAAGACAATCGGGGCAACCGGGAAACCTTACGCGAGCAGTCACCGGGCGGAGTGTACGTGAGCCGAGCCAACGGCATACAGGGCGTGGCCGGGCGCAGCTACCGGATTGTTATCCAGACCAAAGCCGGCAAACGGTACGAGTCGGATGCGGAGGTGCTGCAATCGGCCCCACCCATTCAGAAGCTGTACACGGAGTATCGCAATGAACCAGTGCCGAATAGTCCCGTTCGTAAACAGAGCTGGAAGGTGTACCTGGACACCAAAGACCCCGAAACAACGGGTAATTACTACCGCTGGGAGTGGGCTCATTACGAAGCTATCAGCGTCTGCCAGAAAACGTTACCGAGGAACTCGCAGGTGTATATTGGCATCTATTGCTGTACACCCTGCTGGGATATCACCCGGTGTTTTAACTGCATTAGTGTCAGTTCTGACGCCGACGTCAACGGAAAAGCCATCAGCGGGCAGTATATTATGAGCGCCCCCTATACGTCAACGGCGCCTTACTACGTAGAAGTCCAGCAGCAGGCCATCAGTAAAGGCGCGTATGCCTTCTGGAGGAGCGTGAGCCAACTCGTTAACAGTACCGGCGGTTTGTTCGACCCGGCGCCATCCAGCGTACAGGGGAACCTGCGCTGCGTAAGCGATCCGAACGAGCTGGTGTATGGCTATTTTGGCGCTACGGGTATATCTGAGCAGTATATTTATGTGGACCGCAGCAACGGACAGGGCCTTCCTGAGACAGACTTGCCGGTCAACGTTCCGTATCCATCTACGCCAGCCTGCATCGAATGCGAGAATAGTTTGTATCGTACGCCGAATAAACCCCGCTGGTGGGTCTATTAAATGGTTTGGCACCCCGCCGTAAATAGGGTAATTTTGCAGAAATAAGGCTCAACATGACATCCCCGGCAAAAATTCTGGTACTGCGCTTTTCGTCAATCGGCGATATCGTTTTGACGACGCCGGTGGTGCGTTGTCTGAAGCAGCAGTTGCCCAATGCTGAGGTTCATTTCTGCACCAAGCGGGCGTTTCAGGCCATCGTTGAGCACAATCCGTATATCGACAAATGCCATTATCTGGACGATAGCCTGTGGACGCTCCTGCGTCAGCTCCGCGCCGAGCGGTACGACTACATTATCGACCTGCACCACAACCTGCGTACGAGCCTGATTAAAACGGGTCTGGTGGGCGTCCGGTCGTATAGTTTCGATAAACTCAACCTGCGCAAGTGGTTTTATGTCCGCTGGAAAGTAAACGTCATGCCGAATCAGCACATCGTTGACCGCTACATGGCAGCGGTGCGGCCACTGGGGGTTGAAAATGACGAGCAGGGGCTGGATTACTTCATTCCATATAAGGATCAGATCGAAACGGACTGGCTGCCGGCGACCCACCGGCAGGATTACGTAGCCTTCGCCATTGGCGGGCAGCACGCAACTAAAAAACTGCCCGTTCCGCGCCTAATTGAACTCTGCCGGAAAATCAATCACCCGATTGTTCTGCTGGGCGGCAAGGAAGACCGGGCTGCTGGCGAAGCGATTGTAGAGGTCCTTGGCGAACACCTGATTTATAATGCCTGTGGGCAATATAATCTGAACCAGTCGGCGTCGCTGCTGCAGCGGGCGCGAATCGTTTTCAGCCACGACACGGGGCTGATGCACATCGCGTCGGCCCTGAAGAAAAAAGTGTATTCCATCTGGGGGAATACCACGCCCCAACTTGGCATGTACCCCTACAAAACGGCTTATGTCGTTCTCGAAAAAACGGGACTGGATTGCCGGCCCTGCTCCAAAATTGGCTTTGAAGAGTGCCCGTTAAAGCACTTCAAATGCATGAACGAGTTGCCGTTCGATTTTGAAGTAAAAGAACTGCGCAAGAAGAAAAACTTCGAATAATTTCCGAAGGCTTTTACAACGGGTTGGCCAATGGGCGAGTATGAGCCGGCCTGAGGTAACCTTCGTGATCCCATTATGCCCATCTGCATTACCGTCGCCGAAAACAGTCAGGTTGCCAGCAGCTCGCCAGATCTGCCGGAGGGCGTAGTCGGGTTGCCGGACACGACGTTCCAGGCGCTTCGACGGGTAGCCTTCAACGGAGAGGGCGCCGACAGTCTACTGCATTTTTTTGTGCAGAAAGGGCGCGAGTATATCCGCTTTCAGAATTACGTGGGTCTGCTGGCCTTGCCCGATGGCACTCAGATTGAGATTCTGCCTAAGATTCAGAGCGACCTGGACGCCCGGTCTACGATGCTGACCATGCTCCGATACCTGCGGCACAGCCCCTTCCGCACCCTGACTCCCGCCCACACGCAGGCTGCGCACCTGCCACTCTGGGAAGTGTTTATTACGGCTTTTGTTGATTCCGTTGAATCACTCGTCCGGCAGGGAATCCGGCGTGCCTACGTAGGTGTTGAGCGTAACGAACGCTTCTGGAAAGGGCGGTTTCAGGCCACCCGCCAGCAGCGCGAAAACGGGCAGCATGCCGAGCGGCTGGCCGTGGCGTTTGACTGGCTCACGGCCGATGTGCCGCCGAATCGAATCCTGAAAACAGCCTTGCTGCACCTGAGCAGTCGGTCGATCAGCGCACCAGTGCAGCGACGCATCCGTCGACTGCTGCAGGCGCTGGACGATGTTCCCATTTCGGATTCGCTGGCTGATGATCTTCGGGCTAGCCAGCGGGTCAACCGCCTGTTCAATTCCTATGAACCCGCTTTGCGCTGGGCCGTGGCTCTGCTGCAGGGTCGGGCTTTTGGCGTGAAAATCGGCTCTGTAATGGATATATCCCTGCTCGTACCCATGGGGCGGGTGTTTGAGGATTTTGTCGCGCACGGCATTCGGACGTACTGGCCCGAAACTGGCGCCGTAACAGTGCAGGAAGCATCGGCGCATCTGGTCGATCAGCACGTTGGCACACCAAAGTTCAGGCTCCGCCCCGATATTCTGATCCGGCAGGGTGACCGAACGCTGGTGCTGGATACCAAATGGAAGCGCATTGACGGCCATGACCGCACAGGAAATTACGGCATCGAACAGGCCGACTTGTATCAACTGTATGCGTACGGCAAAAAATACGCAGCCAGCGATCTGTTTCTGGTTTATCCAGCTAACGAAACCTTCCGGCATCCCCTGGCGGTATTTGGCTACGATGCTTCAACCCGCCTGCACGTTGTGCCGTTCAATGTGGCGTCCCCACTGGTAAATGAAGTAGAAAAGCTGGCGCGTTACGCTTTATCGGTTCAGGACGCGTAATTTGGGCCCGATAGCCCCTTCCGCTGTCTGATAAATCCCTCCGTCTTTATGCCCCTTGTTCTTACCCTGATTGGTATCCTTACCCTGGTCGTTCTGGTTGCCTTTGTTCGGTTAGATACGTTCATCTCCTTTGTCATTGTTTCCCTCGGTATTGGACTGGCCGCGGGTATGGACGTGGGCGCCGTTGGAAAATCCATTCAGACCGGTATCGGCGGTACGCTGGGCGAACTGGTGCTGATCATTGGGTTTGGAGCCATGCTCGGCCGGCTGGTAGCCGAAAGCGGAGCCGCCCGGCGTATCACCAATGTCCTGATTGGCTGGTTCGGAATCAAAAATATCCGCTGGGGGCTGGCAGTGGCTGGTTTCGTTATTGGGATTCCGCTGTTCTACAACGCCGGTTTCATTATTGTTGTCCCATTGATTTTTACCATTGCGGCCTCATCGGGACTACCGCTAATGTCCGTCGCAGTTCCCATGCTGTCGGCCCTTTCGGTAGCTCACGGTTACCTGCCTCCGCATCCGTCTCCGTCGGCCGTTGCGGGCCAGCTGAACGCCAACATTGGCCAGACATTGATTTACGGCATTATCGTTGCCATTCCCGCCATTGTCATTGCCGGACCGCTCTTTGGCCGAACGCTCGTACACGTAAAGGCAACACCGAACCGAGAACTGTTCAACATTCGGGAAGTCCCGGACCATAACCTGCCGAGTGCGGGCATCAGTTTTTTTGTGGCTTTGCTGCCCGTTCTGCTGCTGACCACTTTCGGACCGCTGAAAAGCGTATTCCCCGATGGATCGCCCCTGAATACCCTTATCACGCTGCTGGCAGAGCCGTATATCGGTATGCTGCTGTCGGTGCTGACGGCGGTGTATACACTGGGCATCCGGCGCGGCCAATCCATTAAAGCCGTTACGAAAGATCTTGAAGAAGCCGTGAAGGCTATTGCGCCGATTCTGCTGGTCATTGCCGGGGCCGGGGCGCTGAAGCAGATTTTCACCGACAGCGGGACCAGCAAATACATTGGAAGCCTGCTGGCCGATGCGGCCATTCCGCCCCTGGTATTGGCCTGGGGAATTGCGGCCTTTATCCGGATATGCGTGGGTTCGGCGACCGTTGCGGGGCTGACCACATCCGGTATTCTTGGTCCGCTGATTCAGAGCCAGCCGATCAAGCCCGAACTGATGGTACTGGCCATTGGCTCCGGCAGTTTGATGTTTTCGCACATCAATGATGGTGGCTTCTGGCTTTTCAAGGAATATTTCAACCTGACTATTGGGCAAACCATCCGGACGTGGTCGCTTATGGAAACCATCGTATCCATTATTGGCCTGTTAGGGGTGCTGGCGCTGAATCTGGTCGTATAATCTTACGTAAAATTGTGTTTGTTTCTTTACTGACTATGACAACGTTTTTTCGAATTTCTGCAATTGTGCTAATGGCTGGTCTGCTGGCTATGACCGCGGCTAAACCTACCCGGGTCGTCTTCTTTGGTGATTCAATTACCCAGGCTGGAGTTAATCCCGGCGGGTATATCGACCGGCTGAAAAAAATGCTGCCTTCCGATCAGTTCGAACTGATTGGCGCGGGTATCGGCGGCAACAAAATCTACGATCTGTATCTGCGCATGGAGGAGGACGTCCTGGCCAAACAGCCGGATGTGGTGGTAGTCTGGGTCGGCGTTAATGACGTATGGCACAAAAGCAGCTACGGGACCGGCACGGACCCCGATAAATTCGTAAAGTTCTATGAAGCAGTAGTCAAAAAATTACAGGCTGCCAACGCCCGCGTGATCCTGTGCACGCCCGCAGCCATCGGGGAAAAAACGGATTTCACCAATCAGCAGGACGGTGATCTGAATCTGTATAGTCAGCTTATCCGCGACCTGGCGGCTCGTCGGAATCTGCCGCTGGTCGATCTGCGCAAGGCAGTGCTGGAGTATAACCTGAAGAGTAACCCCGAAAATAAAGACCGGGGTATTCTAACGACCGACCGGGTGCATCTTAACGAGGCCGGCAACCAGTTTGTCGCCGAGCAGATGCAGAAGGTGTTAACGACGGTTGTCGCCACTAAGTAATCGGTTTTGTAGTGCCGTAAAGTCATAGAGGTGAAACGGACGCGTTACGTCAGTTTTACCTCTATTTTGCTGTATTTACCCCGCCAGTGTTTCCAGCGCTTATGCGACCAGAGCCAGTCGGAGGGGTGCTTTCGGATGGTTTCCTCCAGCTGATCGCGGTAACGTTCCAGGATGGTGCCGGGGGGCAGATCGGTATAGGGTGGCTCGCCGATGAGGGTAAAGCGAACTTCATAATAGCCCCGACGCACGCGCGTCAGTTCCGTATAAAAAACGGGCAGGCTCCGGCTCCGGGCCAGCCGTTCCGTACCCGGATAGAAGGGCGTATCGCGGTGAAGGAAGTCGGTCCAGTAAGCCTGTTCCGGAACGTCGGGTACCTGATCGGCCACGAGCGCGATAATCCGCGGAACGTTTTTCTGAGCCGCCATCCGGCGGGGCAGCGTATGCATGGGTACGGGCACCGCACCGAAATGAGCACGTACGGCGCGCATGAGTTCTTCAAAAAACGGGCTGTTCAGCGGTTTATAGATACTATCGGTGGGCATTTCGTTCAGAACTGACGCCGAGGGAATCCATTCCCAGTTGCTCTGGTGCGACGCCATGCCAATCACGGCCTGACCAGCCCGCAGGCGGTCCTTAACCAGTTCGGGGTTTGTAAACTGCACCCGGCGACGAAGGGTATCGGGCGATAGGGCGGGCATCTTGATGGTTTCAACGACCAGATCGGTGAGATTCCGGTAAAACCCTTTGGCAATCAGTTGAATTTCGTGCGCAGACTTCTCGGGGAAAGACAGCCGGAGGTTTTCAAAAACCACCCGTCGCCGGTATCGTACGACGTAAAGCAACAAAAAGTGCAAGAAGTCAGAGAGTCCGTACAGAAATCCAAGCGGTAGACGGGACAGCAAACGAAAAAATATCATTCGGCGACTAACGGATGAGCACTGGATAAAATCAACGTTTTATCCAATGATACCCTTAAATTAAAAATTTAAAAAATCAGACGGTGGTATTAATTTTTTGCGTTACTTGGTAGCAGATACAATTGCTGTTATTGGAAAAGTACCAACTGCTACCTCAACCAGCCGAATTACTTATTGAACTTCATTATCTGCCCTGTCTGGATTACGTGTCGGGGCTGATGCAGTACGATCAGGTTTGGCTGGAGGCCCGGGAGCATTACCAGAAGCAAAGTTACAGAAATCGGTGCTATGTCCTGACGGCAAATAAAGTGGATAGTTTAACGGTGCCAGTGCAGCAGGGGACGCACCATCTGCCAATTCAGGAACTTCGGGTCGACAACGGTCAGCCCTGGCAGGTGCACCACTGGCGAACGCTGCGGACGGCTTACGGTAAGGCTCCTTTTTTTGAGTACTATGCACCTGAACTGGAGCCCGTGTACAGCAGGAACTGGACCTTCCTGTTTGATTTGAACTACGAACTTCTGACAATTTGTCTTAAGTTACTGGGGTTAGCACCCCGGGTTAACCTGACAGATTGGTATGATAAAACGCCACCGGATGGCTTATTGGACGCCCGGTCGGGTATAAATCCGCGAAACAGGACGAAATCGTATATATTTCATTGCCCAGTCCCTTATTTGCAAAATTTTGGCCTTGAATTTGTACAAAACCTTAGTATTATAGACCTATTGTTTTGCCAGGGACCAGCCGCAAAAGATGTATTGAAGGCTGGCCTGCGGAAGTGAACAAATACCTAAAACTCTTCGTTAAGCCAGTATACGCTTACCTAAGGAGACCCCCAAAGCGAATGGAAGCAAAATTCTCAAACCGCGTTAAGGAAGTTATCTCGCTCAGCCGGGAAGAAGCCTTACGCTTAGGCCACGACTACATCGGCACGGAACATCTGTTGCTGGGTATGATTCGTGAGGGTGAGGGTGTGGCGGTCGGGCTGCTCAAGAAACTGGGTATCTCGCTCGACGAGCTACGGGTCACCATTGAACAGGCAACGAAAGGCACGGCGACCAACAACGTTAAGAATCTGGCGAATATTCCGCTGACCCGTCAGTCGGAGAAAACGCTCAAGATCACGTATCTGGAAGCCAAGATTTTCAAAAGCCCGCTCATTGGCACCGAGCACCTTCTCTTATCGATTCTGCGCGATGAAGACAATGTCGCCACGCAGATTCTGAATAAGTTTAATGTTAACTACGAAGTCATTAAGGAGATGCTGGAATATCAATCTTCGGGGAGCCGTCCGGTGATGGGACCCGAAACCGACGATGACGACAACGATCGGGGTATGTTCGGCGGCAGCGGCAGCTCCAGCTCGGGTAAAGATCCGAAAGGCTCTGAAAAATCGCGTACGCCGGTGCTGGATAACTTCGGCCGTGATCTGACCAAACTTGCTGAGGTTGGTAAACTCGATCCCATCGTTGGTCGCGAAAAAGAAATTGAACGCGTTGCTCAGATTCTGAGCCGCCGGAAAAAGAACAACCCGATCCTGATTGGTGAGCCGGGCGTTGGTAAGACGGCAATTGCGGAAGGTCTTGCCCTGCGCATTGTGCAGAAGAAAGTATCACGGGTTCTGTTTGGCAAGCGCGTTGTTACCCTTGATTTGGCGTCACTGGTGGCAGGAACCAAATATCGGGGACAGTTTGAAGAGCGAATGAAGGCCGTTATGAACGAGCTGGAAAAGTCGCCGGAAGTGATTCTGTTCATTGACGAGCTGCACACCATTGTTGGCGCAGGCGGTGCGTCGGGTTCGCTGGACGCGTCGAATATGTTCAAGCCAGCCTTGGCCCGTGGCGACATTCAATGCATTGGCGCAACTACGCTGGATGAATATCGTCAGTACATCGAGAAAGACGGCGCTCTGGCCCGTCGTTTCCAGATGGTCATGGTCGACGCTACGTCAATCGACGAGACGATTGAAAT